>NZ_FNFO01000007.1 GCF_900100765.1 Catalinimonas alkaloidigena
TCTTTTTTCTTCAGACGCCCCGGGAGATCATCTCTCCGGGGCGTTTTCCTTTTGCCACCCCCCCCCACCCCCCAACCCGGCAGCGCCTAGCAGGGTGTATACGGCAGGCGCAGCGGTGAGGCTTCACTCCAGGACGATCCGGCGTTGCTCATACGCTAATCCTGTAAAAACGCCGTAGCCCCCGCTCACTCCTGACTTCAAGGGGCTGGGTTGGGCAAAAGGATTGCCATTAGACGACCGCGCATCTTGTAGAGAGCGTAGGTAGTGGTAATAAGGTTCGTCCAAGTGAAACAGCCTGACAAACAGCGTATCCCCATACTCATAACTATAGTTGGTTGCCAAGGGGACCTGATCACCGCCTAGCAGTACATCATCTAAAAGAATATCTACATCGGCACCGCTCGTCAGGCTATCCCGGTTAATCAAGAGCCGGTAATAATCCTGCGTGTTAGGATCGTCAGTAAACAGCGTTAGCAGGTACGCAAAGTTCCTGTCGTTATAAAACCATGCTAACGAATCGATCTCCACCCTACGTGAGAGTTTGGTTGTAGCCGTAATGCGTCTGCCTTCTACGTCATCAATCGTCAAGGTAAATGTGTCTTCGTAGTTGGAAGGCACCGTCTCTACCGAGGCATAGTTGTATACTTTGTTCGTCGCGGTATCTACCAAGAACGTAGGTTGCAAGCGTACGGCTTGCTCATTGACTCGGATTACTACGTTGGCATCTGCAACAAAGGGAAAGTTCAGCGAATCGAAATACGCTTGCGTCTGCGTCAACAGCAAACGGTACGGCTTGCCCGGTTCTAGATAAGCCTCCACGACCAACTCCGATTGATGAGCAGGCAGTACAATTTCCACTTCTTTCTCTAAGTTGCACGCGGCCAACAGGCAGAGCGTAAGGAAGTTGAGGAGTTGGATAGAAAAGGGAAGGCAGCGTAGCATAGTTATAGATACGAAGATTTAGGTGCCTTATACTTTTGGCGACGTATGGGTTTGTGCTCAGGATCTTTAAAAAAGCGGAAGTTGAATGTGATGGCCGGAATGACCGGAAACAACGAAACCTGCCGTGCACGAAAGGTCACAAACTTCTGTACATCTTCGGGAGAGCCTGTAAAGTCATCGGGGTCAATCCACTCCTGATCGAAATAAATAAAATAAGGATTACGCCGATTGTATAAGTTATAGATGCTGAACGTCAGGTCGGATTCTCCCCACCGCGGGCGGAAGTGCCACACCAGCCCCACATCCATTCGATGATAAGGCGCCATGCGAAATGTATTGCGTTGCTGATACTCAGGGACGATGCTAATTCCCGGGGGAAATCCGGTCGTGCCGGTGACGTCAGAAAAAAACAGACGGCCCACGGGCAGCGTAACCGCGTTGCCCGTGCCGTAGATCCAGGTGCCAGTAACCGACAAACGTGGCGACAGGTGGTGGGTGACGACCAGGGAAATGTCGTGACGGCGGTCATAACGCGGGAAAAAGATCGCGCCATCATTGATTTCGGGAAACTGCCGGTACGACCACGAAAGGGTATAACCTAGCCATCCGGTGGTGTTGCCCTGTTTTTTTTCCAGGTAAATCTCGTTCCCGTAACTCCACCCTTTCCCAAACACAAACTCTTTCTCTAAATCATTGTTCACAAACAAGTTAGCGCCATCGCGGAAGTCGATCTGGCGCTGCAGCTCCTTGTAATACCACTCGTCTGTCAGAAGCAATCGGCCGTCGAATAACAACAGACTTAATCCGGCAGCGAGTTGATCCGAAACCTGAGGGCGAACCAGGCGAGTCGACGGATACCATACGTCGGTGGGCAACGAAGCACCTGAACTAGCCACCAGATGGATAAACTGCCGCATGCGGGCGTAGCTCGTCTTTAGCGCTACTTGGTCAGAAATCCGGTACCGTAGCGATGCTCGAGGTTCAAGTCCGGCGTAACGCTTCCCTTGATAGAGAAATGCTGACCATCGCAATCCGGCGTCGAGTTGCCAGGCGGGACTGAAATCGATCTTGTCACCTACATAAGCACCTAACTCGGTGGCTTGTAAGGCATTCCCTGCACTGAACAATTCTTCGTCGGCACGCCCGGCGTTCGCCCGGCCTACATCGAACGTATGATGGGTATATAAGCCGCCGAAGGTAATCTGGTGGGAGGACGGGGGCGTAAACGTAAAGTCACTCCGAAACGTCCGGTCCGACACGCGCGACCCAAGCGAAAATTTGAAGGCATCGAAATTGTAACGTACGCGGTAATCGTAATCGGTATAGATCAGACGATTCTCGGCAGAAAGGCGGGAACCGAATTGGTGCTGCCAATTGAGAATAGCGGCAGTGTTGCCCCAGTCGAACCGAATGTTGAACGGATCTTGGTTGAACAAGAAATTATCGCGCCCGTGGTATCCCGAGAGCGTAAGCCGATCGGCGTCTGAGAAATGCGTAGAAATTTTTCCGTTCAGGTCGTAGAACGAATAGTCCGGAATGGCGTTGTAGTCCGGATTGTCTTCGTTCAGGCGATTGATTTGCCGGGTGATCACATCGAAGTAGGTACGGCGGCCGGACAGTAACACCGTTGTGTAGGACGTACCATTCCGATGTTTCAACAAGGGGCCTTCCACGGTAAGACGTGAAGAAATCAAGCCTACTCCACCGGTCATCTGCCATTGTTCAGCCTCGCCTTCGCGCATCGTGACGTCTACGACGGACGAGAGGCGACCGTTGTACTGGGCCGGAAATCCCCCTTTGTAAAGCTCAACCGACTCTACCGCGTCGGTATTGAATACGCTGAAGAAGCCAAACAGATGGTTAGCATTGTAGAGCGGGGCGCCATCGAACAACAGAAGGTTCTGGTCCGAGCCACCCCCGCGTACGTAAAGCCCGCTACTGCCTTCGCCCCCGGACTGGACACCGGGTTTGAGTTGCAGCGTTTTGATGATGTCAACTTCACCGAACAGGGCCGGCAGCAGACGCGCTTCCTGAGCCGTTACTTTTTCCACACTCATCTGCGTGGTGTTCAATTTATCCTGTAACTCACTGGCCGTCACCACTACTTCCTCCAACTGTTCGGTCTGTAGCGAGACGGCGAGCCGCTCGGCGCGTTGGCGTAAGTCGATGCGTCGCGTCACGGTCAGGTAACCTACATACGAGACCTGCACCAGCAGCGTATCGGCAGGCAGGCGGATTGCAAAATATCCTTGTTCGTCGGTAGACGTGCCACGTTGCAGGGACGGAACGTAGATCGTAGCCCCAAACAGAGGGACGCCTGTTTCTGCCTCTTTCACCCAGCCGGTCAGCACACGTTCCGTCACACCTGGTTGTGCCCACGAAGTCGCTACTGTGAAAAGCAGAAATACAGTAAGGGCGTAAAGTCGCGTCATGCAAGCGTTCGTTCGCAACGAAGATGAGAAAAAGCTGATAGAAGCATACGCAAGAACGGCACACGTCGGATTATGGGGCCCTCCATCGCCCAACGCGGCGCAGGCTTCTTTTGGAGATGGAGTGAGGTGCGGTCTGATCGAAAGACACGCCCAGTTTGTAAAAAGCCAAGACTTTTTTAGGCGCCGTTTCGAACATTCGGCAAGATCGGTAGTTCTATCATCAGTCACGAGGTTCTGTCCAGAAGGCTGAACGTCAATTGGTTCGGACGGGTTGGACTTCGTGGTTAACGTTTTGCAGAAAGAGCGCTCACTTCTGTAAACGCTGGTTGGGTATTGACTCAACAGGTGTCTTCATTTTTCATCTTTAATTCTACTTTTTATGAAGCGATTATCCTCTTTAACGTTAATTACGCTCTTGTTCCTCGGAAGTCTGGGGCTAACCAGTGCAGTACATGCACAGGCAAGGGTGCAAATCATTCACAACGCGGCCGATGCTGATGCCGCCATGGTAGACATTTATGTGAACGATGGCATTTTGTACGACGATGTGGCCTTTCGAACGGCTACCCCCTTTTTCGATGCTCCTGCCGGCACAGCGTTCGATGTCAGCGTACAGCCCATGAACAGTACCGATACGGTGGGAGCCCTTTTCAAGCAAACGTATACGTTAGAAGACGGTGAAACGTACGTGATTGTGGCCAACGGAATTTTGCCGGGGAATTTTGATAACTACTCGGCCGATTCAGCTTTCAACCTCTACGTGTACCCCATGGGGCAAGAAATTGTTACCGATGCGAATGCAGTAGATGTATTGGTCTTCCACGGCGCTACAGATGCGCCTGCGGTGGAAGTGAGTGCCGAGGGAGTGGAAACTCCGCTGATCGACGAAATTGCTTACGGCGAGTTTGCCGGGTATCTATCGCTGCCTACGGGAACCTACACGCTGACCGTCAGCACCGCCGACGGCACCACGCAAGTAGCACAGTATACCGCTCCGCTGGAAGGCATTTTTGCCGGGCAAGCAGCGACGGTGCTCGCGTCCGGATTTCTGGACCCTTCCATGAATAGCGATGGAGCCGCGTTTGGCCTCTACGTTGCTCCGGCAACGGGTGGAGAGCTGATTGCCCTGCCGGTCGCTACTGCCGCCGACGATTTTATGACGCGGGTATCGGACCTGCGGGTGTATCCTACGCCGGCTGTGTCGGGAACCTTGTACGTAGAGTATTCGTTGCGCGAAGCTGGTCCGGTTACGTTGAACCTGCTCACCTTGCAAGGACAAAAAATTTCTTCGCAGCACCTTGGCGTACAGCGCGCCGACCAAGGTCAACGGATTGCGTACTCTACACAAGGCCTTGCGCCAGGCATGTACATGCTTCAGTTCCAAACGGGACAAACGCAACGTGCCTATCGCGTCGTGATTCAATAAAGCATAACCCCTTTACTAGAAGCCACCTTCGGGTGGCTTTTTTTATGCAATCAGGGTAAGAAGGCCGGTCGGATAGGAGACACGCGTCAGAAACAAGCCTTCGGGAGGGGCGGCGTGGCCAGCCTGCCGTCGGTCTTTCGACTGCAAAATGTGTTGAATGTCCGCTACCTCTTGTTTGCCGGTGCCCACGGCCAATAGCGTACCTACAATCGCGCGCACCATGCCCCTTAAAAAGCGATTGGCCGAAATGTGGAAAACAAGCTTCTCTTGTTCTGTGTCCCAGTGAGCGGCAGTCACCGTGCACCGAAAATGCGTTACGTCAGTCTTAACCCGACTGAAACACTCGAAATCTTCGTGAGAAAGCAGCAAGGCGGCGGCCTGGTTCATTTTCGCTACGTCGAGCGGAGCGGAAAAATGCAGCGACAGATGAGGCGCAAACGGATCTTTGTGCGGCATCAGGTGATATTCGTACGCGCGCTCCAACGCGTCGAAGCGTGCGTGCGCCTCGTCGGGTACCCGGTACAGATGTCGCACCGCCACATCGCTAGGCAAGATGCCGTTCAGAGAACGCAAGAGGCGGTCAGAAAGGGGGTGGTCGCTATCGAAGTGAACAAATTGCTGGCATGCGTGCACGCCTGTATCGGTGCGTCCGCTGGCTACCACGGCCGTGTCGCGTCGCAGCAGGGTAGACAAGGCCTGTTCCAGTTCGGCCTGCACGGTGTGAGCGTTCGGTTGGGTTTGCCAGCCGTGGTAAGCGGTTCCCTGATAAGCTAGTTCAAGAAAATAACGCACCGGAAAACGAATTAAGTGTGAAAGATCTAATTCTCGAAAAAATCAATCGGAAAATTACGAGGACCTCTGGTGTGGCGCTAAGCTACGTATACGCCCGAAACCAGGCTTCTCCGAAAAAAACAAGGGCCTCCGGCGGCAATTCATGAACCTAAGCTACGCAGCGTCGTAGGTAAACAGAAGGTGTAATTGCTAAACTTGTGGCGCAATCTAACCCTAAACCCTTATGAATAAACTTATTTCTCCCGTGCTTTCGCTCGCCGTAGCGGCACTTCTCTTTACCTCCTGCGACAGTTCCAGTACGTCGTCGGAGACCGATCAGGATACGACCTCGACCGAAGGAGCCATGATGGAATCGGCCAGTGAAGTAACGCTGACCGAAGCTACCGACGTGGCCGACGACGACATGGAAGGCATGTTGCAATTGACTGCTCCCACTTCGACCGAAGGAATACCGGCCGGAAATGTCGATTTCAGCTTCGAAGTAAAAAATTACGAACTCGGTGCGCAGACGCCCGGTGCCGATCAACTGGGCATCGCGAACTCAGGGCAGGGGCAGCACATCCACTTCATCATGGATAACGCGCCGTATTCGGCCCTGTATGAACCCAAGCACAGCACGCAGCTAGACGCGGGTTACCACGTACTGCTGGCGTTTCTGTCGCGCTCGTATCACCTCAGCATCAAAAACCCGGAAGCGTTTGTGCTGCAGGACATGGTGGTAGGCGATGCGCAAAACGTCGAGAAAGCCGACCTCACAGCGCCGCACATGTTTTACAGTCGCCCCAAAGGTGAATACACTGGCAACGATGCCCAGAAAGTGCTGCTCGATTTCTACATCGTGAATGCCGACTTGGGCCAGAGTGGCTACAAAGTACGCGTCAGCGTAAATGGTGAAGAGGTTCAGACTCTGACCAAATGGGCGCCTTATTATCTGGAAGGCATGCCAATGGGCGAAAACTCCATCAAACTAGAATTCCTGGATGCCGACGGTAATCTGGTAGATTCGCCGTACAATCCGGTAGAGCGGACCATCACCCTGACCGGTGCGGCCAGCTAAGCTTATAAAGAGCAACACTCAGAAGCCGGTGTCAATGCCGGCTTTTTTTATGACATAGGGGCAGACAAGCCGCACAACGGAGATCTGACGCAGATCTGCTACCTTTGACCCATGGCCCCCTACGACCTGAATGGCGCGTCCGTGCTGATTACCGGAGGCACGGGTTCTTTCGGAAGTGCTTTTACGGCGCGACTGCTGCAACGCTTTCCGGACGTGAAGCAGATCACGGTTTTCTCGCGCGACGAGTACAAACAATCGGAAATGCGCCGCGCTTTTCCGCAGTCTCCAGTGCGGTTTGTGCTTGGCGATGTGCGCGATGCCGCCCGTACAGAGGAGGTAATGGCCGGTGTGGACGTCGTGATTCATGCGGCCGCGCTGAAACAGGTCGGCACCGCCGAACAGCAGCCCGGAGAGTTTGTAAAAAGCAATATCAACGGAACCGAGAATGTGGTGCGAGCTGCCACGCGACACGGCGTGCAGCGGCTGATTCATCTTTCTACCGATAAAGCGGCAGCTCCGGCCGGGGTGTACGGTGCCACTAAACTTTGTGCAGAGCGGCTGGTTTCAGCGACGGCGGCTTCGTCGAATGCCCCGGTGATGGCTTCCGTACGGTTAGGAAACTTCTTCGGCTCACGAGGCTCCGTAGTGCCAATCTTTCTGGAATTGCGCAAACAAGGCTGGTTTCCTATTCGTCAGCCGGACATGAGTCGCTTCCACATGACACTGCCGCAGACCTGCGATTTTGTTTTGTTCGCCCTGGCCTTTGCGCAAGGTGGAGAAGTGATGGTACCGAAATTGCCTTCGTACCGGTTGGCCGATCTGGCGCATGCCATCGACGCAGACGCCCGCTTGCAGGTAACTGGCCTGGAAATGGGCGAGAAAGTGCACGAAACCATGGTAACCGAAGCAGAAGCTCCGTTCACGTTTGAACTGGACGATTGTTTCATCATCGCCTCGCCCGACCGTTCTACCCACTACCTGTTCGAACGAGGAGCCCGACCTGTGGCCGCTGATTTTCAGTATACTTCTGACCGAAACTCTACCTGGCTGTCGCCTGCCATGCTACGCGAGGCGTTGGCCGAGCTTTATGAGCAAAATTTTGACTTTTCCCGCCCTTCAGTCTAAACAGGCTGCCATCTCCGTCATTGGTCTGGGATACGTAGGGTTGCCCATCGCGTTGGCGTTGGGGCAGCATTTTCGTGTGATCGGCTTTGACCACGAGACGCGCCGCATCGACGCGCTGAAGCGTGGCCAGGACCTCAGTGGCGAACTACCCGCCGAAGATTTCCGCGGAGCCGACGTTACGTTTACCGACCAGGCGGCCGACCTGCAACAAGCGCGTTTCCACATCGTCGCGGTCCCTACGCCCATCGATTCGCACAACAACCCTGATTTGCGCTGGCTGGAAGCCGCGAGCCGTTCGATTGGTAACGTGCTGCAACCGGGCGATGTGGTGGTGTACGAATCGACGGTGTATCCGGGCTGTACGGAAGAAGTGTGCGTACCGATCCTGGAAGCTACGTCGGGCTTGACTTTTCCCGACGATTTCAAAGTAGGCTATTCGCCGGAGCGGATTAATCCGGGCGACCGCGTGCATACGCTGCGGAAGGTGACGAAAGTCGTGGCGGGCTGCGACCAGGAGGCCCTCGCTGTGATCGCCCAGGTGTACGAGACCATTGTGGAAGCCGGGCTGCACTGTGTCTCTTCTATCAAAGTCGCCGAAGCGGCCAAAGTGATCGAGAATACGCAGCGCGATCTCAACATCGCGTTGATGAACGAACTCTCAATGGTGTTTGACCGTATGGGAATCAACACCCACGAAGTGCTGGAAGCGGCGGGCACCAAATGGAACTTCCTTAAATTCACGCCGGGGTTGGTCGGCGGGCATTGCGTCGGCGTAGATCCTTACTACCTGACGTACAAGTCGCAGGAACTGGGGCATCTGCCGAAAGTGATCCTGAGCGGCCGCCAGATCAACGACGGCATGGCGGCTTGGGTCGCTAAAAAAACGGTGCAGCGGATCGTGAAAATCGGGAAAGACATCGTCGGCGCACGTGTACTGGTGTTAGGTATTGCGTTTAAGGAAAACGTACGCGACATCCGAAACTCCAAAGTAGCCGATCTGGTAGCCGAATTGCGCGATTTTGGCGTCGATGTCGACGTGATGGACCCATTACCCGACCCTGAAGACGTCCGGCACGAATACGGCATCGAGTTGATTGAACAACCGCGCGGGCCTTACGAAGCCATCGTGTTGGCCGTGGCTCATACTGCTTTTGAACAGGTGGATGACACTTGGCTCCATACCCATCTGACTACACCAGGGGTGTTGATTGATTTGAAAGGAGAACTGCGAGCGCGTATCTCGGAGGTGGATTATTGGAGTTTATAAAGAAAATATTTTTAATAATCAAGTTTTAATGCAGCGTAACCCCACATGCGTTTTTGATCGCAAGAGTTGGGTTTCTCAGTAAGCTGTTTGCGGACAGTGGGTTTGCGTATTACCTTTGTCAATAGAGCTATCTCTTAATTACTATGAAAAAAGCACTTTTAACTGGCGTAACAGGTCAAGACGGCGCCTACCTCTCGGAGTTTCTTTTGAAGAAAGGCTACGAAGTACACGGTATCAAGCGCCGCTCGTCCTTGTTCAACACCGACCGGATCGACCATCTGTATGAAGATCCGCATGCTGAGAATGTTCATTTTAAGCTGCATTACGGTGACCTGACGGATTCGACCAACCTGATCCGTATTATCCAAGAAGTGCAACCTGACGAAATTTACAACCTGGGCGCTATGTCGCACGTCCGCGTAAGTTTCGATACACCCGAATACACCGCAAACGCCGATGGTATTGGTACACTCCGCATTCTGGAAGCGCTTCGCATCCTGAAGTTGGAGCAAAAGACCAAGATCTATCAGGCCTCTACCTCAGAACTGTACGGACTTGTACAGGAAGTACCGCAAAGCGAGACCACGCCTTTCTACCCACGCTCGCCGTACGCCGTCGCGAAGATGTATGCGTACTGGATCACGGTCAACTACCGCGAGGCGTACAACATGTTTGCCTGCAACGGTATTTTGTTCAACCACGAGTCTCCGTTGCGTGGGGAAACCTTCGTAACCCGGAAAATCACCCGTGGTGCAGCGCGCATTGCCCTGGGAATGCAAGACAAACTGTTTTTGGGGAACCTCGATGCACGACGCGACTGGGGCCACGCCAAAGACTATGTCGAAGCCATGTACCTGATCCTTCAGCAAGATAAGCCCGAAGATTACGTCATCGCTACCGGCATTACTACTCCGGTACGCGAGTTCGTCCGCATGGCGTTCAAGGAACTGGGTATCGAACTGGAATTCAGTGGGGAAGGCGTAAACGAAAAAGCTGTGGTAGCGGCCTGTGCTAATCCGGAGTTCCAACTGGAACTTGGCAAAGAAGTGGTCGCAATCGACGAGCGCTACTTCCGCCCGACCGAGGTGGATCTGCTCATTGGCGATCCTACTAAATCGAAAGAGAAATTAGGCTGGAAGCCCAAGTACGACCTGGCCGCGTTGGTCAAAGACATGATGCAGTCAGACGTCAAGCTGTTCCAACGAGATGCTTACCTGCAGAAGGGCGGCCACAAAGTGATGAATTACTACGAATAGTTGGGTTTTCCCAACTATTCGTTTTTTCAGTTAACCTTACGTCTCATGGATATGAATCCTTCCTCGCGTATCTATATCGCCGGCCACCGTGGCATGGTGGGCTCGGCCATCCTCCGCCAGCTTCAGCAAGAAGGCTACACAAACATCATCACGCGTCGCTCCAGTGAGCTGGACTTGCGGAACCAACAGGCCGTGGCCGACTTTTTTGCGGCCGAAAAGCCGGAGTACGTCTTTCTGGCCGCTGCGAAGGTAGGGGGCATCCACGCCAACAACGTCTACCGGGCCGATTTCCTGTACGAAAACCTGATGATCGAGGCAAACGTCATTCATCAGAGTTACGTGCATGAGGTTAAGAAACTGATGTTCCTGGGCTCGTCTTGCATCTATCCGAAAATGGCGCCACAGCCCTTAAAGGAAGAGTATCTACTGACCGGGCCGCTGGAGTCGACCAACGAGCCTTATGCCATTGCCAAGATTGCAGGCATCAAGCTGTGTGAATCGTACCGGTTGCAATACGGCTGCAATTTCATCTCGGTGATGCCCACCAACCTGTACGGCCCGAACGACAACTACGATCTGAACAACTCGCACGTGTTGCCGGCGCTGATTCGCAAGTTCCACGAAGCCAAAGAAGAAGGAAAACCCTACGTAGAAGTATGGGGCAGCGGCAGTCCGAAGCGTGAGTTTCTACACGCCGACGATCTGGCAGAAGCCTGCATTTACCTGATGCACAATTACAACGAATTGGAATTGGTCAACATCGGGACCGGAGAAGACCTCAGCATCAAAGAACTGGCCGAAACCATTCGCGATATTGTGGGCTTCGAAGGCGAGCTGCGTTGGGATAGTTCAAAGCCCGACGGTACACCTCGGAAACTCATGGACGTTTCCAAATTGCACAGTCATGGCTGGAAACATAAAATCGGCCTTCGCGAAGGCATTACCCGCGTTTACCAGGAGGTAAAGGAACGCGGTTTCGAGAAGGCCCCTGTGGCTTAGCGAGGCCGGTTCTACATCATCAGCTCTCGCTCGAGCGCTAGAACTAGTCAAAAGGGCTGAAAGAGAGCCCTAATTAGGCTGCAAGAAAAATTAACGTTTGTTCTTCTAAAGGGATTGGTCGAAGTTGCAGAAGTTGTGCTTCGAACCAATCCCTTTCTATTGTCAAAGAGGAAAGATCGCAAGTAATGCACCGTAGTCGGACAAAATCACCCGTCAAGCAAGAAGAACCGGCAGCTTGGCTAATGCATTAAGGATGAACTTATTAGTAATAAGCCCTACAGCGGATTTAGGGGGCGGGGCCGAGAAGGCTATCGTAGAAAGTATCGTAGGATTAGCGCAGTCCGGGCATGAGGTCTCCTTAATTCTGCCAGCCCCGGGCCCCCTTGTAGAGTTGTTAAGAGATCACGTAAAGGAGTTTTTCTTTCTCCACTTCGACTGGTGGATCACTCCGAAAGGAGCCCTCACCTCATGGCAAAAAGCGAAGTTTGCGTACGGGTTCTACACCGCAGCCAAGAAAATAGAAGCGGTCATCGCTAAGGTACAACCCGACTGGGCCCTGACCAGTACTATCGCGACACCGGTGCTTGCTATGGCCGCAAAAGCGCAGTCGGTTCCTCACCTTTGGTACATTCATGAGTTTGGTGAAGCCGATCACCAGCTTCCTTTTATCTATGGGAAAAGCCTGAGTTACCGGTTTATCAACACCAGTTCGCAGCGGATCATCGTCAACTCGCAAGCCATGCATGCGTTTGTCAGCCAGTACATCCCTCCTCAAAAACTGCGCTTGGTGTATTACTCCGTAGCAATCCCGGAAAAACCTAATCAACCGGAACAGAATCCGTTCAAGACACCCCTGCAATTGCTGATGATGGGGCGTGTCAGTGCAGGAAAACGCCAGGAAGATGCGGTGGCAGCAGTACATTTGTTGAAGAATAAAAGCATCCCAGTAAAACTCACCATTGTCGGAGGGCGTAAAGACGGCTATGCCGCTTATATCACGAAGAAGGTAGAAGAACTTTCGTTAACGGACGCGGTAGAAATGGTCAGCTTTACCGCTCACCCTTTTCGGTATTATCAAGAGGCTGACGTAGTACTAATGTGTTCGGTGTCAGAAGCGTTTGGCCGTGTTACGGTCGAAGCGATGAAAATGGGGAAACCCGTGGTCGCTTCCGATACAGGCGCCAATCCGGAATTAATCGGTAGCAACGAGCGTGGCCTTTTGTACCGAGCGGGCGATGTACAGCATCTGGCAGATCAGATAGAAGCCCTATACAGAGATCCTAAATGGGCTACACACCTAGCAAAAGAAGCATGGTCGTGGTCGTGGCATAACTGCAATGAAGAGAAGCATTTGCAAGACCTTCTGCAAGTCTTAGTATGATTGACGTCTCTATCATCATTGTAAACTACAATACGGCCGCATTCACCCGAACGTGTATTCAGTCCGTATTTGAGAAAACCAAACAAGTCTCTTTTGAAGTAATTCTGGTCGATAACGCCTCGACCGAGTGCGATCCCGACACCTTCGAAGCCGAATTTCCTGCCATTAAACTCATCAAAAGCGAAAGAAACGTAGGATTTGCGAAGGGGAATAACCTGGGTCTACAGCAAGCGAAGGGGAAATACATTTTGCTGCTCAATAGCGATACGGCGTTGATCAACGATGCAGTTTCTCTAGCCGTCCATAAGATGGAGCAAGACCGGACCATCGGTGCCTTGTCGGCTCAGCTGTTACATGCGGATGGACGTATACAACCTGTCAGCGGGCGTTTCTTCAGTATTTCTATGGAAGTACGCGAATTGCTTCGGCTCAATAAACGTCTTACGCCACCTGAAAGGGCTGATCAATTTCTAGGACCAGAATTTGATCACCGTACAGAAAAAGAAGTCGATTGGATCTGGGGCGCTTTTTTCATGATTCCGCGTGAGGTGGTGGAGCAATTTCCTGAACGTAAATTGCACGATGACTTTTTTATGTACATCGAAGATGTGCAGTGGTGTTATGCGATTCAAAAACTAGGGTATAAGGTCATGTATTTCCCCGAGGCAAAGGCCTACCACTACATTTCAGCCAGTTCGCCCTCGTTAAGAAACGAAAAGGAGAAGTATTACCAAAAGACGTTGCCGAACGCTTTCAAATTGATGCAGTTGGTCAAAGGGAAACACTACCCTTACATTTATTACGCGATCAAAGCAGTGCATTTGTTAACGCTAAGACGGGCTTCAGACCGGCATGATGCTTGGCGGCATGTACAGTTCCTGACTCGCCAACTTCTGACTTCTACAACGCGATGATAAGTAGCAAGGCTTCTATTTCGGTCATCATTCCTGTGAAGAACCGGGCACATTTGCTTCCGGCTACGCTTGATAATATACTGTCACAAACCCTGCTTCCGCTGGAAATTCTGGTGATTGATGATGGTTCAGAGGACGATATTGAACGCGTCAAACAAGCTTACAAAGGGCGTGTGTCGTTTCACATAAATCGGGGAACAGGGCCGGGAGCGGGGCGGAACACGGGTTTACAAATGGCGAAAGGCAAGTACATCCAGTTCTTTGACTCGGACGACTTGATGACCCGTAATAAACTGGCACTGCAGAGCGCTGCGCTAGAGGCATCGGGCCGAAATATGGTGTATGGACCGTATGTTATGGCCGAAGAGGTTGAGACTGATCAGTGGAAACAGCGTGATGTAGTGATGCAATTTGACCCATTGCCGGCGCATGTTTCCTTAGATCAATGGGTTTTGCGAGGCTGGTGTTCCATCACGCAAGCGTGCTTGTTTCGGCGTGAGATGCTACAAGCCGTAGGTCCCTGGCGTGAAGATTTGATGCCTCACGAAGACAAAGAATATATGTACAGAATTGGCTTGGCTGAGCCATGGCCATTGCACGTGCGTGGCGGGTTTGTACTTTATCGGCAGCACGGTAGCCAAATTACCGACAAAAGCACTTCTCTACGCGCAAGAGCCCTTGACGGTCTTAAAGCACACACCAGTATTGCCGGCCAAATTGAGAAAAGCCCGGATGTGCGTACGGAACTTATTTGGAGAGGGCGGCTACAGCATCAGTACCGCTATATAAAGCCTACTGACGAAGAACTTAATCAGTTTGGAATCGCACCGCAACGCGATCCTGATCCAGTAAGTAGCTTATTTTTCCGCTTGAATAATCGTTTTGAGCGATTTCGGACGGGATCAAATTGGGAAACCATGCATGGGATTAATAAGTCCCCTACTTTGTTTGAGCACATCGTAAAACAAGTGTATGCATAGGGCGCTAAATGCATACTTTCAGAATGAAGAGTGTTATTATTTTAGGATCGGGACGAAGTGGCACCAGTACAGTAGCGGGTCTTTTTTCAAGGGCCGGTTACTTCCAGGGGGATAACTATATGGAGGCAAGGACTGCCAATCCCAAGGGATTTTTTGAAGATCTGGAAGTCAACCAGATCAACGAAGATATACTCGCCAGTGCTTACCCCCGAATACCAGAACGAATAAGAAGAATACTGCTGCCCGCTTATCCGTTTCCAGGGGCTCGTTGGTTATCGCGCGTGAGAAAACCTGACCAACTCTCGTGCGAGCCAGCGTTGGCAAACCGTATAAAATCAGTCCTTCAGCAAACGCCTTTTTGTCTGAAGGATCCTCGCTTTAGCTATACGTTGCCGTTCTGGCTTGAGCACATAACCGAACCGACTGTGCTGTTATGTGTTTACCGGCATCCGCAGCAGACCATCGAAAGCATAATGAGAGAATGTCGCGAATTTGGTCCTCTGCATACGCTAAAAATGAATGCCAAGATTGCGGAAGAAATCTGGTATTTGATGTACAAGAGTATTCTAAGTATGCATGCTCAAGTTGGTAAAGAATTTAAGTTCTTGTTTATTCATTTTGAACAGTTATTTGATCAGACAAATGTCAAAAAGATACAAGAAGCTGTAGGGGTTCCCTCTTTGCACAACATAGCGGAAAAGGCAATAGTGAGGAGTAAAGATCCTTTGAAAAATACGATAGGCGCAACGACAGCAAAAGTCTATGCTAGCTTAAACGAACTTTCTGGTTTTACAGAAATATGAGTGTTGATGAAAAACATAAAAATTCTTTTTGTCGGAAATGATGCGGGCCGGACCGGAGCTCCTATCATACTGCTGAATTTTTTGAAGTGGCTTTCTGAAAAAAACGGCTTTTCTCTTCAGCTGCTCTTATGGAATGATGGGGACCTGTTAGAAGAGTACAGGGCCGTTTGCCCTACCAGAGTATGGAATTTCAAGGTGCAGGAGTATGACAACTTTGCCAAGCGGGCTTCCTTGAAATCGGTAGGCTACGTGTACGATACCGCTATTAATAAGCCTAGAATAAAGGCTTGGTTGAAGCGGGAAAAAATGGATCTGATCTATGTGAACACAGGGGCTACAGGACCGCTTATTCCACTGGTCAAGCGCTATCAACCTCAGGCTGCTGTCATCTGCCATGTGCATGAGCTTGAATTTATTCTACGGTTTCACTGCGGACACTATTTTGAGGCAGCCAAACCTTACGTTGATCATTTCATTGCAGCTTCGACGGCAACGGCAGAGAACTTACTAGTAAACCACAATGTGGCGCAGGAGCGCTTATCGGTTGTATATGAATTTGTGAAGCCTATCCACTTGGAAGCAACGGATATTGCGCGTCACCGTAACGAGATCCGTAAGAAGCTGGGTATTCCCTCTGATGCTTTTGTAGTAGGATGTTCAGGCGTTGGAGGGTGGCGCAAGGGAACGGATTTATTTTTGCCCATTGCGAAGCAAACGCTAATCCAGGCAGGTACTTCAGACATCTACTTTGTTTGGATTGGCTTTGATAAAGCAAGTGCCGACATGGCAACCATAAAGTTTGATGCAGAGAAACTACAGATAGAGAAGCACATAAGGTTACTTGAAAAGGTGTCCAATCCTATCGATTACTACTGTGCTTTTGACTTGTTCATGCTTACTTCACGCGAAGATCCTTTCCCGCTTGTTTGCCTTGAAGCGGCCGCCTTATCGGTGCCCTTCATCTGTTTCGAAAAATCGGGAGGAATGCCAGAATTTGCAGAGCAAGGGGCTGGTTTCTTAGTGCCTTACTTATCGATCAATGACATGGCTGCCAAGATTTATAGCTTAAAAGCGACCCCGGATATGCTCCACGAAGCCGGAAGAACAGCAAAGGCTATGGTAGCGGAAAAATATGCCGGTGAAAAAATTGGAGAACAGCTACTGGACACGATAAAGCAATTCGTCGAGCCGTAGCGGACTATGCAATTGTTTCCTGAAATCAGGGTAATGTATCCTGACCATGACTGGGGAAGTGAGTACGTTCCGGAACAAACACAGAGATAACCAGTACCTCATATGCCTGTTGCTATGCCCACACTTGGATTTTACATCCTCTCTTACCAACCACCGGACCCCGTTTTCTTAAAACTTCTGGCACGGTTGCGTGAGATTCCGGGGGCTGTCATTGCGGTGCATCACGATTATGAGCAAAGCGATTTTCCAACGGAGGTAATTGAGCAATATCAACTACAGATGGTACCCCAAAGCCGACGAACCTATTGGAGTCATCTGAATAACGTCCTGGCGACTTTTGACGTCTTAAAGGTGTTGTACGAACACCCTAACCACGTAGATTGGTTTGTGGCATTAACGCCAGGATGCTATCCAATAAAAAAAGCGGAGGAAATCGTTCAGTTTTTTGCCGAGGCCAAAGAAGATTACTACCTCGATATACGCGAAGTAACTTATAAGCAACCCAAAATTGAATTAGATAAGTGGATTGCAGATGGGCTTTACAAAGAAGAGATGTTGAAAATACCTTTCCTTTCAAAGAAAGGACATTTCTACTGGCGCAGTATCTACAAAGAGCGCGCTCAAGAGCAACTTCCGTTTAACGATAAGTTTAAGCTTTACCACGGGTCAAATTGGATGATGATGAACCGAAAGGTAGTGGAAAAACTATGGGAGGATTCTCCTTACCACCATGCGTTAGTAAACTTTTATCAAAAGCACATTCATGGGGAAGACCAGCACCCATGTCCACAAGAAGTGATCATTCCGAGCCTGATCGGCAATCTAAAAGAAGTAAACGGCATTGTCACAGAAAATTATCGCTACATCGACTGGAAAGAGGCAAGCGACTGGCATCCGAATACATTAACCATACGGCACTGGGAGGCCTTGAAGACATCAGACGCTTTATGGGCAAGAAAATTTAACTTTCCGGAGAGCACCGAGTTGCTGGAAAAAATAGACGACGAACTTTTATCATGAAAAATATTGCTGTTATCGGAGGCGGCATTTCTGGCATTTCGGTTGCGCGCATGCTACAAAGCAAGCATACTGTAACAGTATTTGAGCGGGAATCTAGCATCGGAGGCCTGATCAAATGCGAACGTGTTGATGGTAATCTATACCATAAAGTAGGCGGACATGTGTTCAACTCTAAAAATCCTGACGTTACGCGGTGGTTTTGGCAACACTTCGATCAGGAAACTGAATTTGTAAAAGCACGCCGAAAAGCTGGAATCCTGTTTGGAGACTTTACGGTCGATTATCCGATCGAAAACCATTTGTACCAATTACCTGAAGAGTGGGGAAGGCAGGTTTTGCAAGAGTTGGTAACCATTAACAGACAGGAAAAGAAAGCGCCCTTCGAATATGCTCATTTTGAAGAATTTCTGCGGGCAAACTTTGGGCAAACATTGTATCGCCTGTACTTTGAGCCTTATAACAAGAAGATATGGAGGTTTGACTTGAATAAAGTAGCCATGGACTGGCTTGAAGGCAAGCTGCCCATGCCTGAGCTGAACGAAATTCTGATGGCAAACATCTTCCGAGCGGAAGAAAGCGAGATGGTCCATTCGACATTCTTCTATGCTAAAAATGGGGGATCGCAATTCATCATCGATCGTCTAGCGCAAGGATTACAGATTGAAACGAACTTCAACGTCACCCAAATTCGCAAAGAACAGGCGAAGTTTGTCATTAATGAGTATGCTGCTCTGTTCGATTGTGTCATTTTCTGCGGAGATGTGCGCCAACTTAGCACTATGTATGTGTCTTCTGTTCCTGGCTTAGAAGAAGCGTTTGCGTCCGTGGCGCCCCTCCGTTCCAATGGAACATCGAATGTGTTTTGCGAGTGCGATCCGTCACCTTGGTCGTGGCTTTACCTACCAGATCCTACTCTAAAAGCGCATAGAATCATTTATACTGGCAATTTAAGTGAGACAAACAATGCTGGTACGGAAAGACTAACCTGTGTGGTTGAGTTCTCGGGAAAACACAGCAACGAGGAAATGCAGCGTGAGCTCAAACGGTTACCAGGCAACTTACACCCCTTGGCCTACAACTATGAACCTAACTCGTATGTCATTCAAGAGAAAGGAACGCGTCAGGCAATCGAATCGGTGAAATCGACGTGCGAAGCGGCAGGTTTATTTTTGTTAGGGCGCTTTGCCGAATGGGAATACTATAACATGGACAAGGCCATGGAGGCAGCCATGGATCTCGCAGAGGCACATTTTGGCGTGAACCATATATGAGTACGCTTCTTGATTGATTTTGCTAAGAGAAGAGCCATTGTACATCGCTAACAGACTACTTGAGATGAAGTATGATTTCTTATAACCCTTCTCTACCGCTGATCTCTGTCCATGTACCCAAATGTGGTGGTACAAGTTTAGATCAGGTACTGGAAGGGTGGTTTTCTGCCACTCATCTTTATGACCCCAACAAGCACCCTCGGTTGTATCCTTACATCAGTGGTAATGTCTATCTGCAGTTACGGCGCTTCCTCAACATAGGCTACCATCGACATTACCGTATGGATTTATTTCAAGCCGATCCGATAAAAATTGATTTGGAGAATACCTATGGGTTGCTTTTAAATAAGCGTATCCCAGTTTGCATTCACGGCCATTTTAATAACGAAAAAGGCTATGGCGTTTGGGATTACTACCCTACTGCAAAACAGTTTATCACGGTATTGCGCGATCCGCTTGAGATGGCACTTTCTATGTACTTCTACATTAACCAGAACTTTGCAAAAGACGGACTCATTTACTTTGATCAGAATCGGGCCGATCCTCGTCCGCAGCAGAGTTTGAATGGATTTATCAGCGGGCATAAAATCAACATACAAAAGTACTTCCCTATGGAATTAAACGTAGGGAATCTGCAGAAGCAATTGAATACGTACTTTATCCATGCCGGGGTTATAGAGCATCTTCAAACCTATCTGGATGGGCTTGCTGAAAAATTAGGAAAGAAAAAAGTAGAAGTTCCTGTATTAAATGCGGCAAAGCGTAGCTATGAGCCGAGCAAAGATGCCATTGATCGTTTCAAAGACAAAAATAAGCTGGAGTACGCTTTTTATGAGAAAGTCGCGGAGATCAATGCCTGACCCACCATCCCTATTCCTCTCAATTCACGTCACAGTCCCATGCCTTCTTTTACTTTAGTTTCTACGGTTTTTAACGAAAGCCAGCGCTTAGCTCAGTCGATTGAAGACTTGGAGAACCAGTCAGTTGCTCCGGCAGAGATCGTGATTACCGATGCTGGTTCAAAGGACGGCACGTATGAGCAGCTTCTGGAATGGGCCAGTCGGAGTAAGTCGACCGTCAAAATCCTGCAAAAAGTAGGATGTAACGTGGCGGAGGGGCGCAACCTGGCAATACAAGAAGCCACGCAGGATATAATTGTTTCGACAGATTTTGGTTGCCGGTTTGATGCTGAATGGCTGGCATCCCTGACAACGCCTTTTCATGATCCGGAGGTGCAGGTAGTGGGCGGAAACTATACTGTACTCGAAAAAGATCAGAAAACGCTTGCTGCCAAAGCAGCCTATGTGCTTTCCGGTGGATATCAATACCACCTTGACGATACCTTTATCCCTTCTTCGCGTTCCATTGCTTACCGGAAAGACGTATGGCGGCGCATAGGTGGGTACCCGGAATGGTTAACCCTGGCTGCTGACGATCTTGTCTTTGGGAAGCTGATTCGTCAGGAAGGTATCTCCATCTACTTAGTTCAGGAAGCACACGTGTATTGGGGAAGACATACCACCCTTCCAGCATACGGAAAAGAAGCGTTCCGGTATGGACTAGGGGATGGGGAGGCTAGAGTAAACCAGCGAAGTTTTGTGTCGAACTCGGTCGAGACTCTATTGCGCTATGGACTGTTGCTAGCCGCTCTGGATGCCGGTCGCTCGCTCGTGATGAACCAAACACTCAAGAGGCGACATGCGGCGATAATACCCCTGCTGTCGGGGCTGCGTTCGTACCGCTACGCGTACAAAAACTGGTCGCGTTTTCGCAAGCAGGGCTATTCGGCGGAAGTGCTCGCTACGATGCTCAGAATGATTGAGACCACCCGGTACAATTACATAAAAGGGTACCTTCGTGGCTATCTGGGGAGTTCAGCTTTGCAGAAAGAAGAAGCCCGTAAGTTGCAGAAACGCCTTTCATGAGAGTTATTATTTACGAATCCAGTTCTTTTGGAGGATGTTTCCACTACGCGCTTAGTCTACATCAGGCGTACCAAGCCGATGAAAGAATCGAAAGTGTGCATTTGCTAGTACCACATGGAACGGAATACCAGGCTCCAGGTGTGCTGTCCCTCTTGAGCAACGACCAGCCTTCTACACAAAACTCATTAGGAAGAAAATGGACATTCGTATGGCGCCAGTTGGCAAGTCCGGTGCGGCTGTATTTGTATCTGCGACGCCAGCCCTCTTCTATCGTTATCATCAACGATTTTGAGCAATTGACAGCCCCTCTCTGGGTACCTCTGCTAAGACGTTTGAAACGTCGTCACCAGTTTGTGCTTGTTTTGCATGACCCTGATCGAGACGCGTATCCTCCTTCGGTAGTGTATGCAGGATTTACGATGCGCTTGATCGTCTCCCTGATGGACTTGGTGCTGTATCATGAGTACTTGCCCGACAAACCGTATTACAAAGTGCCGGAAGCAACGCGTTTCGTAAGCATTCCCCACGGGATCTATTCTCCGCACGAACCGGATCAGCACTTGCTGGAAAACATTACCCAAAGGGCAGAGGCTAGAAACGTAATTTCCATCATAGGCAATATCAGGCAAGAAAAGAATTATGACGTAGCGATCCAGGCATTGAAATTCTTGCCCGATGTTCAACTTCTGATTGCTGGCAATGCCGCTCATTCGGGAGTAGATGTTGAAGCACTTCGTACCATGGCCGTTGAGCACGGAGTGGCAGATCAGGTGATCTGGATTGAGCGTTACCTGACAGACGAAGAGATGGCGGCGGCAATTATAAAAAGTGATGTGATTCTGCTGTACTACCGCAGTTCGTTTGCATCGCAAAGCGGTATCTTGAATCTGATTGCCCCATTCCGAAAGCCAGTCATCATTGCCGATAGCCAGAGTAGTTTGGCGCAGGTGGCCCGCACTTATGGCTTAGGAAAGTTAGTGGCGCCGGATCAGCTGCCAGCGCTGGTTAGCGCTATTCAGGAGGTACTCACTACGCCTGAAGTAGCGCAACAGGGTTGGCCTGCATACACTGCATACGCCTCGTGGCAGACGCACGTAGATAACGTACTAGATGCGCTAACATGAATTTATTACTAGGCTCCCTCCTGAATTTCCTGTATAACGAGCTGTTGACCCACGTGCCTTGGCATGGACTGCGAAAAACATTCTTACGGATCTTCAATAAAAAAATTCACCCCACGGCGGTAGTGCTGATGCACACGCGGATTTTGAATTTCTGGAAGATCGAAATCGGCCCCCGTGCTATTATCAATCAGCGCTGTTTACTGGATTGCCGTCGGCATCAAATTCGTATCGAAGAAGATGTGGACATTGGGCCTTATACCAAGATCTGGACGGAGGGGCACGACCCCGATTCCGAGGCTCATGCCCTGCGTGGCGGAGACGTAGTACTGAAAGATCATGTTTGGGTTGCTTCGGGCGTAACCATCTTGCCAGGTGTAACCCTGGAGCGAGGTGCGGTGGTAGCAGCGGCGTCTGTGGTTACTAAAAACGTAGGAACCTTGGAAATTGTAGGCGGAAATCCGGCGAAATTGATCCGCATGCGGCACAATCCCTTGCATTATCAGATTAATTACCGACCTATTTTGGAGTAAGCGGCATGAAAGAACGTACCGTAATCCTAGCACATGCTGGAAAGCAGCACAGTTACCAAGTCGCCAAAGCCTTGCTTGAATTGGAGTGCCTGGAAAAGTTTTACACAAGCTCTTACGTTAGTTCAGCTCTGTGGCAGCGGTATTTTTTACAGACCCGAAATACGTACTTTTCACGCCGGTTTTTGCCTGGATTAAGCGGAAAAAGAGTAGACGCAAACTGGCGGTTTGAAGTAAAAGAAGTACTACTGAGGAAGGCATTCGGTAAGTCGAAACGGGTGCAGGAGGCTGTCTACGCCCGCGATGTCGCCTTTGATCAATACGTAGCGCGGCAGCTGCGCCGTCAGCCGGGCGAGATTTACTGGGGTTTCCAGGGGAGTTGTTATGCAAGTTTGCAAGCCGCTCGCGCGGAAGGAAAGATCACCCTCTGTGAGCTGGCAACTGCGCACGTAACGGCGGCGAAGCGTATTTTAGGAGAAGAAGCGCGCTTGCATCCTGAGTGGGCCGATAGCATCGATAATCTGGAGTTCCCGGCCTCGTATGAGAAACGCCTGGAAGAAGAGCCTCTGTGTGCAGACTGGACAATAGCCGCTTCGGACTTTACGCGCCGCTCGCTGTTGGAAGCAGGCGTTCCTGCCGATCGAATCTTGGTTTTGCCGTTAGGGTTCGATCCCACTCGCATTCCCTTTCATCCTAAAAAAGAATCTGATCCGGCAGCTCCGCTGAAGTTATTGTATGCCGGAACCGTAACGCAACGGAAGGGCGTAAAATATTTGCTGGAAGCGATGCAAGGGATCGCTGCGAAGGAAGTGGAGCTACATGTAATCGGAGGAATTCAGGGGAGTGGCAAGGCCTTCAGGCAATACGAACGCGTATATACGTATCATCCTCCCGTCGCACAGGAAACACTCTTTGAGGCATACGGCCAATATGACGCGCTCGTCTTGCCTACCATTTTCGAAGGGTTTGGGCTTGTGATTGTGGAAGCTTTGGCCGCAGGTCTGCCAGTCATCACAACCAGCCATTCTACGGGAGAAGCACTTATCAAAAATGGCGATAATGGCTACCTGGTCCCGATTCGAGATGTATCCGCTTTGCGTACGGCCATCGAAGCGCTAAAAGAAAAAAAAGCAACGGGTGCTTATCTGGCGATGCGTGCTAACGCACGTCAAAGTGTAGAAGAGTATAGTTGGCTACAATACCAAAGCAGGCTCGAAGCTTTGCTGAAGACCATTAGCTAGGTGGAGGAAAGGATAACGTACTGTAGCGAATAACGAGCAATAGATGGGAGTAGTCGACTTTCTTATCATCGGAGCGCCCAAGAGTGGCACTACCTCGCTGTATAATTACCTGAAGCAGCATCCAGGAGTGTTCCTGCCTGAGCTAAAGGAGCCCAAATACTTTGCGTTAAAAGACGTAGATTTAACATCGCTTACGGGTAATCCGGTGGCCATTGACCAGATACGTCATTCTACGGTAACCACATGGACCGATTATCAATCTCTTTTCGAAGGTGCACAAGCGCAGCAGTTGAGAGGAGAAGCTTCTCCCATTTACTTTCATAACGCTCAGGCCCCTACCAACATCAAGGCACTTGTGCCGGAGGTGAAGCTCATCGTCATTTTGCGCGACCCGGTAAGTGCTGTGTACTCAGATTGGCTACATAACATAAATGAAGGATTTGAAGACATCTATGATTTGCATAAAGCCCTGACTGCATGGTCGAGTTATAGAGAAACTAATAAATATATTCCTTACTTGGACTACCTGACGAAGCGCTATTACGGCCGCCACCTGCAACGGTATTATACCCTGTTCCCCAAAGAACAAGTGCTGGTGCTCTTTTACGAGGATCTGTTGCAAGACGCTAGCCTCGTCATGAACCAGGTAACGGACTTTCTGGGACTAAGCCAACACAACCTTTCGTATACGCAAGTTCACATGAAAGGTCGGGGGAAACCCGTTTTTACTACTTTACACCGTTGGGGCAAAATGCTGCACCACCAGTCGTCAAGCGTGGTAAATAACCGGTACACGAGACGGTTGGTGGTAGAGATCGATAAGATCAATCGCAAAAAGGCGTTGCTCTCAAGAGAGGAACGGATGTATCTTGAAAGCTTGTTTCAAGATGACATTCGGCTATTAGAAGAGTTGACGCAAAGGAATCTGACCCATTGGCGCTCAGGAAATGAAAGACGGTAACAGCTTTATATCAAGGGAGGGAGGGGAGTATGCCTATTGAGGTTGTAGAGTTTTTGGTAACGTCTTTACTGGTGCTTTCTGGATTGTACTTTTTCAGAAAGAACGACGAGTTTCTGATATTACTTGCCCTGTTCTTACTGAATACGGGGCTTTATCGCTACGAAGTAGTTCAGTCAGGAGTCGTGAATTGGGTGCGGGTTGCGTACAGCACAGGCGTTGATTTTTTCACCATGACCGACGAACTGGCGTTGGAAGCACTTAACCTTTTTTTATTGGGAACAGCCGTTATGATGGCCTCCTACGCTTTTTTTCGAAAGCAATTAAGGCCGCTGCGTGCCGTAGACTCAGAAGAGCTTTTTAAGGGTTTTATAAAGAAGAAGAAAAATCTGATCATTGGGTTGTTTGTGTTTTTTCTGGTCGCCAACTCTTTTGCTAGAGGTGCCATCCGCGGGGCTATTGCCTATGGCAATAGCTATGCACTGCTGTTCGGGATGGCCATTGGCGGGATTATTCTCTTGATGTACCTGGTTTTCAAAAACATGACCTTCAAGCGGGCGGGTTTGTCAAAGCTGGTATTTGGAGCGCTGATTGTGTTCGCCGCTACTATGTCGTATGGAACGAGTGGGAGGTTTAAGTTTCTTTCGTGGGCCATCGGCATTGGAATCTTGGTGGTGAAAGACATGAAGCCGTGGAAAAAGGTCCAATTATATGCCGCGGGAGGGTTTGGTCTGATTGTCTTGTTTGCATTAGCCGGCGTGGCGCGAATGCAAAGCGTGGAAAATATGACGACCAGCGAGAAGGTTTCCGTGGCGCTTGACCGATTTAGCGCGGGAGAGGACCAAAACATGCTGGATGGGTTCATGATGGTGCTGCAAGTATATCCTGAATTGCTGAATTACCATTATGGTACCGAACACCTGGAGATTCTGGCGCGCCCTATCCCCAGGTCATTGTGGCCCGATAAGCCCGTGGGAGGGTATGCCAATAAGTTAGGATTGAATGACAATATGGGAGGGGCAACCGTGGGGATTTCTCAGACCATTTATGGGTCGTTTTTTGGGGAAGGGGGCATTCCGGGTATCATCATCTTTTCGATTCTGTACGGATGGCTTTTTGCGCGCCTTTTCCGCTATGCGGAGCGTTACCGGTCCGATATGCGCTGGCTGATCAAAGGCATGGTGTTGGCATCGGCGGTGCCTTTGCTACGAGGAGGCGATTTGCCAGGAATCTATGCGTTCATCGGTATGAGTTTCTGGCCGGTGTTTATTCTAATCTACCAGTACAACCAACACCTGAAAAAGCTTGAGCGCCGCAGAAAAAGAGCGCTACGGCAGGCGGCGACGACCACTGCGCCCGCGGAAGTAGTACTCTCCTGAGGCAGGATGATACACCACAAGTTTCTTCAGGCATTTTGTACTTTTGAAGGTGCCCTTCCAGAACATACTTCGGCGACTCAAGCGAGAGACTTCCTCCGGCAATTACCTGCCTGAAGTAGACGGCTTGCGCTTCCTGGCCATCGCCATGGTGCTGTTTTTTCACATGTACTGGTACTTCGTAGTCAGGCATGTGGGTACGTACGCAGATGCATTGTCAGATTACCCCTGGCTTAGCCGGGTGATGGTAAACGGACGGCAGGGGGTTGAGCTGTTTTTTGTGATTAGCGGATTCATTCTTGCTCTGCCTTTTGCGGGCCATTATTTGAAGCAAAAGCGCAACGTCGCGCTAAAGCAGTATTTTCTGCGCCGGGTAACGCGCCTGGAGCCTCCCTATCTGCTGGCGCTGGTGATTCTATTCCTGGCCTCCATCGCGGTGGGTAAATACACGTTTGCAGAGCTATTCCCAAGTCTGCTAGCTTCAGTCGTGTATCTGCACAACATCATTTTTCAGCAGTATCCGCTAGTGACCGTCATCGCTTGGTCGTTGGAAGTCGAAGTCCAGTTTTACATACTGGCGCCCTTGCTGGCAACAGTTTTTGCCCTGCCACCCTGGGGACGGCGTCTGGCTCTGCTGACGGGTATCCTCGGAATGCCGCTCTTGCAGGCAGCGGTGTCTTTACCTTTTGTATCGCTTTACAATTTCCTGCAATTCTTTCTAACGGGCTTTCTGCTGGCGGATGTGTACCTGACCGAGCGTGTGCAACTACCGAATCGCGGGTGGAGCATAGTAGGGGGGAGCCTACTGCTCTTTTCCATTCTTTGGTTGGACATGCACGCGAGCTTGTGGCAAAAAAGTGTTTACCCATTAGCGATTGGCTCGTTCTTCTTTCTGGTGTTTGCGGTCCCGTTTTGGCGTAAATTGTTCAGCCGCCAAGTGCTGGCCGTTATCGGGGGAATGTGTTACTCCATCTACCTCTGGCATTACGCGCTGATTTCGCTCTTTGGACCCTTGCTGCTGAAAAAGCAGATAACCGCCTATTTTCTGACGGATTTCTTCCTTTACACGCTGCTGCAACTGATTCCCATCTTGGTGTTTAGTAGCCTGTACTTTTACCTGATCGAAAAGCCCTGCATGCGTCGTGACTGGTACAAGCACCTCTGGTTCTGGAAATCGCAGGCCTATCCGGTCAACAAGTGATAACAGGCAAGGTCATGCAAAAAATCATCTTGTGGAGCTCGCTTGCGTTAAACCTCTGCGCCTTGCTGGCGGTGGTTGTGCTGAGTGCGCGCTTTAGCCTGTGGGATAAGTTTATCTACTACGGCCGGTCGTTGCCCCGGCAGCCGGTCTGGCAGGAGGAAGTGCGTAAGCATCAGGCGTATGCGCAATTGCATCGCCAGCCCGTCCGCATCGTGATGGTCGGAAACTCGCTGGTGCACGGAGGCGAGTGGGCCGAATTGTTGCAACGATCAGACGTAGTCAACCGGGGCATCAGCGGCGACGTTACGCGGGGCATCCTCGATCGGCTGGAGCCGGTCCTGGCGTTGAAGCCACGCTACGTCTGCATCATGGCCGGGATCAACGACCTGAGTGCTCGCCGTTCGGTGGCTGACGTATTTGCGATCTACCGGCAGATCATCGAAACTTGCCGTGCCGAGGGGATCAACCCCATTCTGATGTCTACGCTCTATACGCGCATGCCCGACTACCTGAACCAGGAGGTGGCGGCGTTAAATCAGGCGTTGCAACGCTATGCGCAACAAGAAAATATCGCCTACCTGGATCTAAACCCGATACTAGCGCCAGAGGGGCGTCTTCAACTGGCCTATACGTACGATGGCGTGCACCTCACGGCAGAAGGTTATCTTCGTTGGGCCGAAGCATTACGTACGCTGTTGCAAACCCTCGCCCCCCTATAGCTCATTAGCCTGTTTGTCTATGTCCCTAACCCCGTCTGAAGAACATGTTTTGTTGGTCTGGAATCGCATTGGCGACTATCACCGGGCGCGGTGGCAGGCCCTAGCCCAGCAACTTGGAACCGACCGGGTATTTGGGGCAGATCTGGGCGCGGCCGATCTCCTGTACAAGTGGGAGAGTACGGATCAGACGCAGGCTACCTACGTGCTTCTGTCCGAGCAACCGGTCGACCAGGCGGATCTTCTCACGCGCATAAAGCGGTTTCGACGCGTGGTGCAGGAACGCCGGATTACCACCGTCTGTCTGTCGGGATACGGGCAGGTGGAGTACCGTATCTTCATCGCCATTGCCCGCCGCATGGGCTGTCGTGTGATTCTCTTCGCCGAATCGTGGTACGGAACTAATCCGTGGGTGAACCGAATCAAACGTTTCTTTTTCCGACGTTGGGTCGATGGCTGGCTGGTGTCGGGTGTGCGGGCTCAGGCACATTTTGTGAACCGACTAGGCATTGATCCCACCCGGATCAGGACGGGTTATAGTGTCGTGGACAACCATCATTTCGCGCAAGGGAATAAAGCGAAAGACAGCTCCCTGCCTACCTTATTGTGCGTAGCGCGGTTCAGTGAAGAAAAGAACCTGACCGCCCTTCTTAAGGCCTTTCGCAAATCGCGACTTATCGATCAGTGGCGTTTGCAGCTTGTGGGAGGTGGTCCGCAGCAGAAGGAGCTGGAAACGCTTGCCACTCATCCACACACCCAACTGCACGGTTGGGTAGCATATGCGCAACTGCCCGACCTCTATGCCCAGGCCGATGCGTTCGTTCTGCCGAGTGTGTTTGAACCCTGGGGCTTGGTGGTGAACGAAGCGATGGCGGCGGGTTTGCCGGTGCTGGTGTCAGAACAGTGCGGCTGTGCCCCCGATCTGGTATCGTCCGAAAATGGGTGGGTGTTTGATGCCGAAAAAGAGGAAACATTGGTAGCAGTGCTGAACCAACTGGCCGAGGTTTCGGTCGAAAGCCTGCGCGCCCGGGGCAAACGTTCGCAAGAAATCATTCAGCATTTTACACCTGACACCTGGGCGTCGGCCATTGTCGCGTTGTTGCAGGAGAATCCTTCGGTTACTGATGTGAAGATTCCCGTGCAGCAAGCGCGGTAATCCGGGCAATTGGTAACTTGCCCCTCATGACACTCGCACGCGTCATCAACCTGGTCGATAATGTGACGCCGGTCAACACCGGCATCTGGCAGGCCGCCATTGCAACGGCACCGCGCCTGAAAGCGCACTACGGTGTGACGTCGGAACTGTGGTTCCCGGATCGTGATGCCTTCGAACCCGAGCAGTTCCCGGATACCACCGCCGTTCCACTCGCCTCACTCCAAACAAAACACGCGTTGCCGACCGCTCAGGCGCGCGGTGCTACGCCCACCGACACGCTGGTCGTTTCGCACGGCAACTGGCATTTTCCGACGCGTTGGGGGGCTGCCTTGCGCCAGGCCGGATACGCCTGGGTATACGTGCCGCACGGCATGCTAGAGCCCTGGAGCCTGCGGCAGAAACGACTGAAGAAGTGGGTGTATTACCGATTGTTTGAAGAACGGATGCTGCGGCAGGCCGATGCGGTGCGGGCGGTGGGGGGACCCGAACGCGATAATCTGTTGCGGCGGTTTCCGCACGTGCATTTGATTCCAAATGGCGTGCCCAAACTGGACGGCGTTTCATTGCAAAAGCCCGCGCGGCGGACGGTGCTGTTCATGGCACGATTGCATCATAAAAAAGGCGTGGTGCCGCTGGTCGAAGCCTGGTTGCAATCTCCGTTGCACAATCATCCGGACTACCGCCTGGTGGTAGCCGGGCCGGACGACGGCGAACTGCCTCGGATAAAGGCGCTACTCCCGCCCTCGGACGAAACGAACATCGAATACGTGGGGGCGGTATTTGGCGAAGCCAAACAACGACTGTTGCAGGAGAGTCAGTTTTTTGCATTGCCCTCGTATAGCGAAGGCTTCCCGACTACCGTTCCGGAAGTGATGCAACACGGGCTGATTCCCCTCATCAGTAAGGGCTGCAACTTTCCGGAGGTATTTGCCGTCGGGCTGGTCATTCCGGCAGAACCCGCGGTGGCATCGATCGGACAGGCACTTCATCGTTTACCGGAAATTAGCGAAGAAAGGCGCGAAGTGTGGGCGAAGCAGGCACGCGATTTTGTGTGGCAGCATTACACGCTCCAGGAAATTGCCGCCCAGCAGATGGCGCTTTACACACGGCTCTTAACGAAAAACTGAAAACGCCCTCCCTGTGGACGTTTCCCTTCAAGATTTGTGGGTACCGATCCTGACGCATCTCGTCAACTTCGGCGTTAGCGTGTGGGTCGTGCACGAAAAGGGGGGATTGCGCGCAAATCTTCCTTATAGTCTGGTATTGGGGTTATATTTTGTTTTCACATTCTACACACCTGTTGTCAACGTCTGGGCCGGCAACCTGACGTTGTACGGTCATGCATTCGGCGCGTATGTAGAGTCTGGACTCTTGCTGTACAGCATGGGCGTCGCCGCCTTTTCGTTAGGATATTTGTTACTTCCTGCTCCTGCCCGCAGGCCGCTGAAGTCGCGCTGGTCGGCCGCTTGGGTCCAACAAAAATTGCCGATGCTGTGGGGTATTTTTGCTGGAGTAATCTTTGTTAACTTGCTGATTTTAGGTGTCTTGTCGAATCGGTGGTCACTGACGCTGCTGTTTTACGCCGGCGGCTATTCGCCCTATTTGGAGGCCTGCACCGATTCACTGATCACGCTCTTCACGCTGGCGCTTGTGTGTCGAGTGCGCCTCCGGTGGCTTGTAGTGGCTGGCGTGTTGCTGTTCGGATTATTCATGCTGGCCGGATGGCGCTACCGTATTGTGATGCTTCTCATTATAGTCGGGGGATGGTGGCTGATGCAGGCGCGGGTCTCGCCCCGCTTCTGGACAAAAGCCGTATTGGGGACCGTACTGGCAGGCATCGTCGTGATGTGGATTACCTTGAATCGTGCGGTGATCGTCCACGGCTGGTACGAAGCCATCACGTTTGACCTGACGCAGTTCGACGAGTCTGAAATTCGGTACCAGACCAACAATTCGCAGGCATTCTTTTCGGTACTGGAATACCTGGACCGTCCTGACGTTTCGTTCGACTACGGACGCACCATGTTTGGCTTTATTCTGGTGCGTCCGTTGCCTGCATTTTTGTTTCCGGAGGGCCAAAAGCCCGACCCGCCCGCGCTGACGCTCCTCCACCAGGCATTTGCGCCTACCGACGAGCGCGTCACGGCGGCGCTGACCAACCTTGGCGAATGGTACGTGGCCTTCGGGTTGCCGGGAGTGGTGCTGGGAATGATGGCGTTCGGTTGTTTGCTGAGCCGGTTTCCTCCGCCCCGTATGGCCAGGGCTTCCACCTCGGACGTGGCCCCCATGCCTGAACAACGTCCTGCGGCGCCGGTGTTGCACCAGACCCTATATCTGTTGCTGACCGCCTGGCTGTTTCAGTACGTTACCCGGGGATATTTGCCGCAGCATGTGGAACTGGCCGTTTACCTGATGCTCCCTTTAGGAGCCCTGGCGTGGTGGGCCCGGCGCGAAGCCAAACGATAGATCACTGCATCTTGGACCTTTCTTCTACCTTTGCCGTATGGCGGAAGTTGACCTGAGCCGATACAATAACGATTGGTACTCGCCCGGGGCGCCCCGGTGGAAACAACTCGTGTGGTTTTTAACGAACGCGCTGTTTTTTATCAATCCACTCAATCCGCTCAGTGGCCTGAAAGTAGCGTTACTGCGCCTGTTCGGAGCGCAGATCGGCGAAGGCGTGATGATCAAGCCCGGGGTAAACATCAAATATCCTTGGTTCCTGACCATCGGAAACCACGTCTGGATTGGGGAAAACGTCTGGATCGATAACCTGACCCACGTCACCATAGACGACCACGCGTGTTTGTCGCAAGGGGCCATGCTGCTCACCGGAAGCCATGACTACAAACAGATTACATTTGACTTGAAAGTAAGCGGCATCACCCTGCGGCGCGGCGTCTGGATCGGAGCCAAGGCGTTGGTCTGTCCCGGCGTCACTGCCGAAACCCATAGCGTGCTGGCTGCTAGCTCCGTCGCTACCACCGATCTGGCTCCCTATATGGTGTACCAGGGCAACCCGGCCGTAGCCAAACGCCCGCGAGACGTGCAAAGCCAAATTCTAGAACGCCGCTGAACGCCGATCGGCTCATCCTATGAAGGTATCCATCATTACTGTAGTGTATAACGGTGCTTCTACAATCCGGCAAACCCTGGAGTCGGTGCTGTCGCAACGTGGGGTCGATCTGGAATACATTCTGATCGATGGTGCCTCGACCGATGGCACAACGGAAATTCTCCAGAGCTACCGGCACCGCATCGACACCCTGGTGTCCGAACCCGACGGGGGCCTGTACGACGCCATGAACAAAGGACTGGCGTTGGCGACGGGCGAATACATCGGGACGCTGAACGCCGACGACTTCTATCCCGGCGAGGACATCCTGCAAAACGTGGTGCGAAAGCTGGAGGCGACCGGTGCGGATAGTTTATACGGCGACTTAAAATACGTGGACCAGGAAAACACGGCCAAAGTGGTGCGAAACTGGCAAGCGGGTCTGTTCCGTCACGATTCGTTCCTGTACGGATGGATGCCACCGCATCCTACTTTCTTTGCCAGAAAACAAGTCTACGAACGGTGGGGGGGATTTCGCACCGAACTGCGTACCGCTGCCGACTATGAGCTGATGCTCCGGCTGTTGTACAAGCATCGTATCTCGACGTGCTACCTGCCGCAGACGCTGGTGCACATGCGTACCGGGGGCGTTAGTAATCAGACGGTAACGGCTCGCTGGCGTGCCAACCGGGAAGATCGCCGCGCGTGGGACATGAACGCACTCCGGCCGCGGCCGTATACCTTGCTGCTCAAGCCGTTGCGGAAGGTCGTGCAGTTTTTGGAACGGTAACTCGGTAAAGTGATACATTTGAGGTTGGTAGTCGGCGTTTGGCCTTCGGCAGGGCTTGCGGATTTCCTCCGGTGAAGGGAGAGCCTGCCGACACCTTTATGCAAACTTTGATAACGTAGTAAGCTTTGATACCGCAACTGTGGCATAAGTGGATAGTACTGGTCACCATCGTGCTATTGGTCATCTTTTTGTACAAAGAGTACATCCGCCCGGCCCTGACGTTCTTTCTGGCGGTGATTCTGCTGATGATCGTGGGCGTACTGACGCCCGGCGAAATTCTGGCCGGACTTTCCAACGAACCGATCGCAACCATCATCCTTCTGATCATTTTAACGGCGGTGTTGCGCAGGAACTACAGCATTGAGCTGATGTTCGATTCGCTGTTCCGAAGGGCGCGCTCGGTGCGGTCGTTTCTGTTGCAGATGATGGTGACGGTCGCTTCGCTTTCCTCCATCCTGAACAACACCCCCATTGTCGCCGTCATGACGCCCTACGTTTACCAGTGGGGCAAGCGGCGCAGCATTGCTCCGTCAAAGCTGCTCATGCCGCTTTCGTTCGCTACGATGCTCGGCGGAATGATTACGCTCATCGGGACCTCTACCAACCTGGTGCTGAATGGATTTCTGAGCCAAAGCCAGGAAACGCTGTTGGAATTCAAGGATTTTTTGCCCTTGGGGGTATTGGTAACGGTCGTAGGAATACTCTACCTGATCACACTGGGCTACAAACTGTTGCCGGAAAACCGCGACGCCCTGGATGCGCTAAAAGCCAATACGCGCGAATACGTGGTTGAAACGCAGATCATCAACGGTTCGACGCTGGTTGGCAAAACGGTGAGCGGCGCCGGCCTGCGGAATTTGCGTGGGATTTACCTGGTGGAGATTGCCCGCGGTGGGCGCACCATTTCGCCCGTCTCGCCCGAAGAGCTGCTCTATCATCAGGATGTACTGTATTTCGCGGGCAATACCGAAACGGTGGTCGATCTGATCAACGAAGACAACGGGTTGGTGTTGCCGCCTCAGGCAACGTCCGATTTGATTCCGGGCGGCGCGCTGGAAATTGTCGAGGCCGTAATTCCTGCGAATTCGTCATTGGCAGGGCGTACGGTGAAAGAGGCCGATTTCCGCCAACGCTACAAAGCCGCCATTGTGGCCATTCACCGAAACGGCGAGAAAGTGCGGGGGAAAATCGGAAACATGCGCCTTCAGGCGGGTGACCTACTGCTGTTGTCGGTGGGCCGGGAGTTCCGGCGCAACATGAACCAGATGCGCGAATTGTACGTGATTTCACGGTTCAGCAATCCCCGACAGCGCCGCAAGAACCGCTACCGCCGGCTGTTTCCGCCGGCTGCCATTGCGCTGATTGGCTGCATCGGTATGGGGTGGATCAAATTGTTTCCGGCCCTGCTGATCCTGCTGAGTATCGCGTTTCTACTCAAAATGGCGAAGATCGACGACGTGAAGAAGGAAATCGATTTTAGCATGGTGGCCATCCTGGTGCTTTCACTAGCCTTGGGGAACGCTTTGTTAAAGACAGGAGGCGCCGATCTGGTGGCCCGATCGTTCATTGCTGTCGCCAATCCGCTGGGGACCATCGGCATCGTGACGGGGCTGTTCATACTAACCACAATCCTGACGTCGTTCGTGACCAACGTGGCGGCGGTTTCCATCGCCTTCCCCATTGCCTATTCCCTGAGCCGCGATTTGGGTCTGCCTCCCACCGCGCTGTACTTGACCATTGCGTTTGCGGCTTCGTGCGCGTTTCTGACCCCCATCGGGTACCAAACCAACCTGATGGTTTACGGGCCGGGCGGCTATACCTTTCGCGATTTCTTCCGGGTTGGCCTGCCGTTGGTACTGATCTATGCCTTGACGTGCATCTTGTATATAATTATCCGATATCAATTTATCTGAGCTATCTTTGACCTGTCGGTGACTTGGATCGGAAGTCTTTTTCTTTTGTATGAATCCCAATATCATTCCTCATCAGCACGCCATCCAGAAGGCAGACCGCCATCGGTTGGCAGAGCATCGTTCGTTTATCCTCTGGTTTACAGGGCTATCCGGGTCGGGTAAGTCCACACTGGCCAACCGCCTGGAACAAAAGCTGTACAAAGACGGCTGCCGGACGTACATCCTGGACGGTGACAACATCCGGACCGGACTTTGCAAAGATTTAACCTTTTCGGAAGAGGACCGGAAAGAAAACATCCGCCGCATTGGCGAAGTAGCGAAACTGATGGTCGATGCGGGCGTAATTGTACTTTCTGCCTTTATCTCGCCGTTTCGGGAAGACCGTCAACTGGTACGCGATCTGGTAAATAAAGGAGAATTTGTAGAAATTTTTGTAAATTGCCCATTGGAAGTTTGCGAACAGCGCGACGTGAAAGGGTTGTACCAGAAAGCACGTCGCGGAGAAATTCGTAACTTTACGGGAATTGATTCTCCATTCGAACCACCCCTGTCGCCTGACATCGAAATACGGAGCAACGAACAGTCGCTCGACGACTCGGTTGACCAACTCTACAGAGCAATCTTACCGTTTCTCAAACCATCTGCTGAGTAATTGTTGTTTTAGACCTAAGTCTAGCAAGTCTATATAGTAAACTAATAATAGTTTAAGCCTAAAGTAGTGACAGTATGCTGAGTTACTATATCAATCACCTGAAAGAACTGGAATCGGAGTCGATCTACGTGATTCGGGAAGTGGCAGCCCAATTTGAGCGGCCTGCCCTATTATTTTCTGGAGGTAAAGACTCCATCGTAATGACGCACCTGGCCTGGAAAGCCTTCTATCCGGCGCGCATTCCGTTTCCGCTCATTCACATCGACACCGGCCACAACTTTCCGGAAACGATTGCGTTTCGCGACCGGCTCGTAGAGCGCCTGGGCGCAAACCTGATTGTAGGATCGGTGCAAGAATCGATCGATCAGGGACGGGCCCGCGAAGAGAAAGGCTACAACGCCAGCCGGAACGCTTTGCAAACGGTGACCCTTCTGGACACGCTCGAGAAACACAAGATAGACGCGGCCATGGGCGGTGCTCGTCGCGACGAAGAGAAGGCGCGCGCCAAAGAACGTTTCTTCTCACATCGGGATGAGTTCGGACAATGGGACCCCAAGAATCAGCGGGCAGAACTCTGGAACCTGTTCAACGGGCGTAAGCACATGGGCGAACACTTCCGGGTGTTCCCGATTTCGAACTGGACGGAAATGGACGTGTGGCAATACATCCACATGGAGAAAATCGAAATTCCTGAAATCTACTTTACCCACGAGCGCGAGTGCATCGTGCGCGACAATCAGATCCTGGCACATTCTGACTTCCTGAACCTGCGGGATACAGAGCAGCCGCAACGCATGACGGTTCGTTTCCGGACGATCGGCGACATGACGTGTACCGGCGCGGTTGAGTCGGTGGCATCCAATCTGGAGGAAATCATCGCCGAAGTGGCCACAGCCCGGACGACGGAACGTGGAACGCGCGCCGACGACAAGCGTTCGGAAACCGCCATGGAAGACCGTAAACGCGCGGGTTACTTTTAGTCTGACAGGGCAGGGGACACCTTGCCCGGCTATTCTGTAGAATTCACTGATAATTAAGATTCTGATGCCAAAAGCGAAAGATTATTTAGATATGGAGCTGCTGCGGTTTACGACCGCCGGTAGTGTAGACGACGGAAAAAGTACGCTGATCGGTCGTTTGTTCTACGACAGCAAGGCGATTATGGACGACCAGTACGAAGCCGTTCAGACCAGCAGCAAGCAAAAAGGACTGGGGCATGTCGACCTCTCGCTGTTGACCGATGGCCTGAAGGCCGAACGCGAGCAGGGCATTACCATCGACGTGGCCTACCGCTATTTTGCCACACCGCGTCGTAAGTTCATCATTGCCGACACGCCAGGGCACATCCAGTACACCCGCAACATGGTTACCGGTGCCTCAACGGCCAACATGGCGCTGTTGCTGGTTGATGCGCGGAACGGCGTTGTGGAGCAGACTTGCCGCCACTCGTTCATCGCCTCGTTGCTGCGGATTCCCCACATGGTTATCTGTATTAACAAGATGGACTTGGTGGATTACAGCGAAGACCGGTACGAAGAGATCGTCGAGGATTACAAAAAGTTTGCGGCCAAGCTTGACGTAAAAGACATCCGCTTCATTCCGATCAGCGCCCTGAACGGGGACAACGTGGTGGATCACTCCTCCAACATGCCCTGGTACAAAGGCCCTACGCTGTTGTATCTGCTGGAGAACGTCCACATCAGCAACGACTACAACCACATCGACTGCCGCTTTCCGGTGCAGTACGTGGTGCGCCCGCATTCTGACGAGTACCACGACTACCGAGGCTATGCAGGCCGGATCGTCAGTGGCGTTTACAAGCCGGGCGACGAGGTCATCGCACTTCCTTCCGGATTTACGTCCCGCATCAAGGCCATCGACACAACCGACGGGCCGCTGAAAGAAGCGTTTGCGCCCATGTCGGTAACCATGACCCTGGAAGACGACATCGACATCAGCCGCGGCGATATGATCGTCCGTGTGAACAACCAGCCGCAATCCGGACAAGACCTGGAGGTAATGCTCTGCTGGTTGAACAACCGGGCGCCTCAGCCGGGTGCCAAGTACTACCTGCAGCACACGACGCGCGAAGCCCGGTGTGTGATTAAAGAGATCCTCTACAAAGTGGACATCAATACGTTGCACCGACTGGAAGAGGACAAAAACATCGGCATGAACGACATCGCACGCGTGCGGTTGCGTACCACCGTGCCGCTGTTCTACGATTCTTACCGGAAGAACCGCGCGACCGGAAGCCTCATCCTGATCGACGAGGCAACCAACGAAACCGTCGCAGCAGGCATGATTATCTAAACAAAGTTGGCGTTGAAGCGGAATGCTTCGACGCACCTGTTATTTGTAAAGGCAGTAAGTGGCGTTGGTCGCGTGTTTGTACGTAACCAGCGCCACTGTGTACATGGCCCCTTTAACCCGAAATTGGAGTGAAGCAACTACTGGAAATCGCAAAGCAGGCCGCCCTGGAAGGCGGTGCTGCCATCATCGAAGTGTACGAAGGTGCTGACTTCGGCATCGAAACAAAAGGCGACCAGTCGCCCCTGACCAAAGCCGATCGGCTGGCCCACAAAAAAATTGTCAGCCATCTGGAACCTACGGGCATTCCGATCCTGAGTGAGGAAGGCAAGGCCATTCCTTACGAAGAGCGGAAGCAATGGACACAGTTCTGGCTGGTAGATCCGCTGGATGGCACCAAAGAATTTATCAAGCGTAACGGTGAGTTCACCGTCAACATCGCCCTGATTGAGCACGGAAAACCTGTGTTAGGCGTTGTCTACACGCCGGTACTGGGCAACCTCTATTGGGGCATAGTCGGTGAGGGAGCCTTCATGGCCGACCGCAAGGGCAATACAAAACCCCTGACCTGTCCGTCGACAGACCTGACGCAAACCGGCATTCGGGTCGTAGCTTCGCGCTCCCACTTGAACGACGAAACCCAAGCCTTCATTGATGGACTCAAGGAACCCCAGCTCGTCAGCATGGGCAGTTCACTGAAATTCCTGATGCTGGCCGAGGGCAAAGCCGACGTGTATCCCCGGTTTGCCCCTACCATGGAGTGGGACACCGGCGCTGCCCAAGCCGTAGTAGAAGCCGCTGGCGGAGAAGTGTTGCGCCACCCGGAAAATACTCCCCTGGAGTATAACAAAGAAAACCTGCTGAACCCTTACTTCTGGGTACGGGGCAAGTAAATTACGATAGTACAGCCGAGGAAACCGAGCCCATCACCTGATGCAAGTGATGGGCTCGGTTTTACTTTAGTGGGCCTGAGTTTCCACTTTTGCATTGACAATTAGTACTTTCGTCGTCTCGTGCGTCTTTCTGACCAGACGCAAAGCGGTCCCTATGCTGTTCAACTCCTTTCAGTTTCTTCTATTCTTTCCGATCGTTATTGCGGCTTATTTCGCCATTCCTTCCAAATGGCGTTGGGCGCTGCTGCTGGTGGCTAGCTACTACTTCTACATGTGCTGGCGCCCTGAATACATCATTCTGATTTTGTTTTCTACGGTGATCGATTACTGGGCGGGGCGCCAAATGGGAAATCGTGCGACACAGCGCGAGCGGCTGCCCTATCTGGTGATCAGTCTGATCATGAACTTAGGCTTATTGTTCAGCTTTAAATACCTGAATTTCTTTGGAGTCTTTATCTGGAAAGCACTTGCGACCGTAGGCTGGGAGCCCGGGCCAACGCCCTGGCATTGGGATATCCTTCTGCCGGTGGGGATCTCTTTTTACACGTTTCAGACCATGAGTTACTCCATTGATGTGTACAAAGGTGTGACTTCCCCAGAGCGGCATTTCGGACGATTTGCCTTATTCGTTTCGTTTTTCCCTCAGCTCGTCGCGGGACCCATCGAACGCTCTTCGCACTTATTACCGCAGTTTCGCCAGCACATGACCTTCGACTATGATCGGATTGCGGCGGGATTCCGACGGATGGCATGGGGTTTTTTTAAAAAGGTGGCCATTGCCGACAAGCTTGCCATCATCGTAAACGAAGTCTACAACCATACGGAGCGTTACGACGGCGATCCGGCTTCTCTCCTGATTGCTACCTTCTTTTTCGCTTTTCAGATTTACTGTGATTTTTCCGGCTATTCGGACATTGCCATCGGTGCTGCCCAGATCATGGGGTTTGACCTGATGGAAAATTTCCGGCAACCGTATTTTTCCAAATCAGTCAGTGAGTTCTGGAAACGCTGGCATATCTCGCTCTCTACTTGGTTTCGCGATTATGTCTACATTCCTCTGGGAGGCAACCGAGTGGTCAAGTGGCGGTGGTACTACAATTTGTTCATCACTTTTTTGGTAAGTGGGCTGTGGCATGGGGCCAACTACACATTCGTCATTTGGGGAGCGCTCCATGGTTTTTATCTGGTCAGTGCACTGGTGCTTAACGATCTCAGGCAAAAGATGCACGTCAGCATTCCTCTCTCGCAAAGCTCGGTTCTCTTGCAAAAGGATAGCTGGCCCTGGAAGACGTTGCACGTGGTGCTCACATTTGTGTTGGTGATATTCGCGTGGATTTTCTTCCGGGCCAATACGTTAACAGATGCGCAGTTCGTCCTTCGGAACTTACTCCGGTGGCCGACTGCGGCTTGGCAGTGGCAGAATTGGCATCTCTGGGAATACGTACTGACCTCGAAGGTGGTGGTAGGTTTCGGGCTAATTCTCGTGCTGATGGGAGTGGAGTTTTTACAAGGCCAAGGCTGGCTTACGGCACAGTGGCCCCGCCGCGTTCCCCGCCTTGTGCGCTACCCGGCTTATGCTGCCTTCGTCGCGATGATCTTCTTGTTAGGAGAGTTTGAAGCACAATCGTTCATCTATTTTCAATTTTGATGCGCACTTCTGTTCTAAAAGGGCTCTTGGGTGGATGGGGAGTTATAAGTCTGGCTTTGTTCCTGCTCTTAAAGCAGGAACGCCTGCCGGGGTGGATGAATACAGCATTGGAGGGGAAAAAAGGTGATCTGTACTACCTCACCAAGTTATCGGCGTTTAGCCAGGCACGAAATGATCAAGACTTCTTACAGCAGGAAAGCAAAACGTCCAGCAACCCTGAAAATGCTGATGTCCTGATCATGGGTGATAGCTTCATGCAGGTATTTGCGAAGGCTATCGATCGGTTTTCAACAAAGCACGATCAGCAAATCTATGTTGTCAGTACAAGACATAATCCGGCGCTACTGGAGCCGCTTTTCAAGATAAATACGTTTGAAAAATTGCTGCAAAAAACGCAGGTGAGGCGGAGACGTGGAGCGCCGCGCACGCTTATTGTAGAGAGTGTTGAGCGTGAGCTAATACGGCGTTTTGCTACGCCTCAACCTATCACCCAGCCTTCTGGACTTGAAAAAAGGTTTGCGGATCTGGCGTTTAGGGCACAAGCTAAATTTAATCAGTGGTTTGTTTTAAAACCTGTCAAAGTAGATTACTTTCTGAAACATAGTGTAGTAACCAGCGCTGCCTACGGAGCGTGGGCGGATGCACGCTTCGCCCTTTTTCAGGAAGTGCCGGGCAACCACCTCTATACCCGAAATCCTCCTTGGCTTTTCTTTGGCCCTACCCAAAGTAATTTTACGGACATTCGTCCTGATTCTTTGATCCAAGAAATCACGGCTAATCTTGTCCTCTTACAAGCGAAATTGTTGGGGCAGTATAACTTGAAACTGGTTTTTATGCCGGTTCCCGACAAACTCTCGGTGTATGGGCATCTGGTGACCGAAAAGCCCTATGATAACTTTGTGCCGCGTCTTTGCAAAGCGCTTGAACAGGCCCATGTACCTGTGATCTGTCTGTACGATGATTTCAAAGCCAGCGCTGAGCCGGTTTACCATCCGACCGATACCCATTGGAACCCTGACGGAATGCGCATTGCTGTGCAGAAGATAGAGCATTTTTTGCCTGCCAGCAACAGCGTATCTATGCAGGAAGGAACTGACCGGTAGCCTCTGGTGCCTAAGCGAAGGTATTCAGGGGAAGAGGCAACCAGATAGGGGGAAAAACGTAAGTTTGCAGGGTAGCCAACAAAAGGCCAGTCGAACATTATCATCCTCCTCACAGCATAAAAAGCTAACGGTAAGCAGAACCACTTACCACAGAGCTGCTTACTTCGGCTGGGAGTGAAGTATACAGCAAGTAGTTATTTTCATGATCGATTACTCTCAACAAGTTACCGTCTATTCGCCTGAGAGTGGATTACGTCGGCCCGGGAGCTTTTTCCGTAGCTTCTGGAAAGACCTTCTCGCCTCGCGCGAGTTAGCCTGGCGCTTGTTCATGCGCAATTTGCAGGCCAGGTACCGGCAGTCTATTTTAGGACACTTATGGGCTTTTATCCCTCCCATTGCTACTACGCTGGTCTGGGTTTTCCTGCGTGGAAGCAGTGTACTGAACATTGACGAGCCTAAGATTCCTTATGCCGCCTTTGTGCTGACCGGATCGTTGCTATGGCAATTTTTTTTGCAAGCCTTGAACGGACCATTGGGGATGGTACAAGGCGCACGCTCGATGCTGACCAAAATCAACTTTCCGCGCGAAGCATTGTTGTTGCAAGTCTTGTATAATAATATCTACAATTTTCTGATCAAGGCTACGCTGCTGGTCATCGTCTTTGTCGTGTATAAAGTAGTGCCCGATGAGCGGATCTTGCTGGCCCCCATCGGGATTTTTGGATTGATGATGTTTGGGTTTGCCATTGGATTACTGCTGATGCCGCTAAGTGTCTTGTACACGGACGTGAGCAATCTGGTCGGAGCCGTTATGCCCTTCATTTTCCTGTTGACGCCGATCATCTATCCGGTGCCCAAAACAGGCATTGCCGCTGTAGTAGGTAAGTACAATCCCATCAGTCCACTGATCAACACGGCTCGCGACTGGCTGACGGGCGTAACTCCCGAGTTTGCTCCCGAGTTCTGGATTATCACAGCTATTTCCATGGTGGTGTTCTTTCTGGGATTGATTCTATTTCGACTTGCCTTACCGCATCTGATTGCGCGCATCGGCTCTTAACAAAAGTTTATGAACGACGAAGTGTTGGTAAGCGTCGAAAACGTTTCCAAAAAATTTTGCAAGGACCTGAAGCGATCGCTCAGGTACGGGGTACAGGACATCGGCACCGAGTTGCTGGGACTACACACCCGACACGAACGTTTACGGCCCAAAGAGTTTTGGGCGGTCGATGACATCTCGTTTGAGTTGAAACGCGGAGAATGTCTCGGTCTGATTGGCCACAACGGCGCGGGGAAAAGTACCCTGCTGAAGATGTTGAACGGGTTGATCAAACCTGACAAGGGACGGATCACGATGAAAGGGCGTATCGGAGCCCTGATCGAGCTACAGGCTGGCTTTAACCCCATTCTGACCGGGCGTGAAAACATCTACATCAACGGTTCGTTGCTGGGGTTTACCAAGAAAGAGATAGACCAGAAGTTCGATGCCATTGTCGAGTTTGCAGAAATCGCCGAGTACATCGACACGCCCGTGCAGAACTACAGCTCCGGGATGAAAGTACGGCTGGGCTTTGCGGTGGCTTCGCAGATGGAGCCGGACGTGCTGATCATCGATGAAGTACTAGCCGTAGGCGATGTGGGATTTCGGATCAAATGCTTCAATGTGATTGCGGAACTGGTGCAGAAAGCTGCAGTCATTTTTGTTTCCCATGGGATGCCACAGGTAGCTCGTATTTCTTCGAGTGTCATGCTGATGGACAAAGGAAAAGAAGTATATCATGGGACAGACGTAGGGAAAGGGGCTGAGCTCTACTATCGATCATTTGATAGTAGCGCTGAGTCAGTGGTATATGGCGACTACCCGCATATGATGCGGAATCTACGTATCTACACAGACGATACAGAAGATACTAACGCCTTCAAGCATCTGGATACCTTGCATATTCAGTTTGACCTATCGTTGCCTGATGCGTTTTCTCCTTTTCGGATGGTCGTCATTATACATGATAATGACTTAAAACCCATTGCGACGGTTTCCAAGAGGGTAGATCATCAGCCGGCCGGAGAATTCAACATCCAGCTAACGGTTCCATCGGTAGCTTTAGATACCGGTAAATACGATGTTGCAATTGCTTTCTACCATTTTGATACTCTTGAGCGACCTACTGTTCTGGCCAACTACCGAAGCGTAGGCAACTTCTACATTAACAACACTCGAGCTGCCTCAGGAGCACCTTTCTCATTACCTGCGGAGTGGGACATTTCGCAACTAATTTCAAAAACATGAAGCGACTCATCAAAAGTTTTTGGCCTAAGTCGTTAGAGAAGGAGATGCCAAGCCAAGACAAAGACACATCTTCAGTGGAAGTTTACACTCCTAAACCAGACGACTTTTTTCTGGTTTCCTACCCTAAATCCGGGAGCACATGGGTGCGATTCCTGTTAGCGAATTACTTCTTTGATGCAGATATCGACTTTGTTTCGATACGGCCATTTGTTCCTGACCTGCATAGCAATAGAGATTTGGTCGATAACCTACAGAAATCGCCCCGTATTATCAAACATCACTTGCTCTTCGAAGAGCGCTTTGAAAAGGCCATCTACGTGGTGCGTGACGGGCGCGACGTAGCAGTAAGTTATTATTTTTTCAACCAGATGCAGGGGCAGATTTCCAAAGAAACGAGCTTCTCTGAGTACTTGAGAAAGCACTTTTTTAAGGACCTAAAACCGTTTGGAAGTTGGGGGACAAATGTCCAATCTTGGTTAGCGCATACCCATGACAGGCAGATAATTGTCGTGCGCTACGAAGATTTGTTAAAAGATGCGGCTACAGAATTGGAGCGAATTGTTACTTGGATGGGGCAGCCGCTTGATGCTCAGAAGATAGCGCGGGCTGTAGAGCACTCACAACTGAAGGCGATGCGAGAGGCGGAGTACAAGTCGTTGAAGCGAGGACCTGAATCTGAACATAAGTTTACTAGAAAAGGCGTCTCTGGAGATTGGAAAAATCACTTTTCTGACGAAGACCTGAAATGTTTTCAAGAAAAATTCGGTGAGCAATTAAGTGCATTAAAGTACGGATAATATGCTTGAAAATATATCATTCCTAGCTACATGTGTCGGTGCTTATGGTGATTCTGGATTAGGCACAGGCGGTTTTTTTTTATGGCATCGCGGTGAAGGTGTCGTAATCGATAATCTAGATTCTACCGGACTAGTTTTTACAAAAGGGTTATGTTATCGTTTCATAAGAGCATTGCAAACTTTGGTTATTTATGATGCATCAGGCGTACGCTCTACTGTAAGGCTATCAGAGGCAAAAGATGTACATGATATCTATGTAACTGAAAAGGAGGTAATAGTTGTTTCAACAGGAACGAATGAGGTGCATTGGTACGACTGGCGAGGGGAAATAATACGAAAATGGAGCCCTGGGGGGAATGGCGATGCATGGCATTTAAACTGCTTATACGGGGTAGATACGGAGATCTATATATCAGCATTTGGTAAGTTCGATAATCACCGTGACTGGAACGGCAACTGTCGTGATACAGGTTTTGTCATGAAAATGCATACAGAGGAGCTAATTATTGAGGGATTAAGCGGGCCACACAATCCTAGAAAGATACATAACCGATGGCTGATATGTGACTCTCATAAAAGAGGCATTCGGATAATTGAGAATGGTGAGAATAATTTTGTTAACCTAGGAGGCTTTACAAGAGGAATTGCTGTGACTTCAAAAGGTTGGTTGGTTGGTGTGAGTGCTGATCGTAAGTCAGCGCTTGAGAACCCAACGGGAAAGATAAAACTTGTAGAGTCTGAAAGGTGTGAAATAATGGAAGAAGTGTCTGTACCTTTTCCAGAGATATACGATATCGTAGAAATTACTCCTGAGTTTGGAAGTGCAATTATTTCTGATCCAAGCAAGTATTTGATAAGCTTGAGTGATAAGGAAAAGGCAAATTTAAAAAATCAAGTAAACTTAGGTCTGGAAGAAATCTATCGGCAGAATGCTATCATAGATCATCTCAAGAAAAAGAATGCTTATTTAGCTAAAAAAAAATCCAAAGACAGTTTGTTTAAAAAAGTATTTCATAGAATAAAGAGTAGGCTTGGTTGATATGGGGCTTATTAATATATTAAGATGGATTAAGTTTGTTTATAAAAATGATCCATCAGTATTACAAAAGGCAAATCAGTTGAGTATTGCTAAAAATATTAGTATGCCTAAGGATTTAGCTATAATTGAGGATGCAGCTGTATTGTACCCTGAGGCTACTATTAAGAATTTTCAAAAAAATAGAAACAAAATAGTTATAAAGAGAAATTCAAGAATAAGAGGGCACTTAAAGTTACTGGCCTATGGCGGATATATTGAAATTGGAGAGAACAGTTACATAGGTGAAAATACACAGATATGGTCAGGAGAGCTTGTGAAAATTGGCAAGAATGTCCTGATTTCTCATGGCGTGAGTATAATTGATACAGATTCTCATGAGTTGAATAGTAGTGATAGAGTAGATACTTATTTATCATTACTCAAAGATGGCCCTCCTACAGACCAGGGTTCTATAAAAACTGGTAGTATCATTATCCACGATGAAGCTTGGATAAGTTTTAATGCAATTATTTTAAAAGGTGTAACGATTGGAAAGGGCGCGATCGTTGCGGCAGGAACAATCGTTACCAAAAACGTTCCTGATTATGCGGTGGTCGCTGGCAATCCAGCTAAAATTATAAGGTATACTACCTGATGACGTGGGAAGAAACAATTGAGTACATCCGCAAGACACCGGCCTATGCTTCGTTGGTGCGCGATGCATATCTGGATGCCGATCTTGCAGCTAATGTTGTACTTTTTCGACAGAGCGAAGAGTTTCAGGAAACCCTCCGCCTATTACGGCACTATCATCCGCAGGCCCAATCTATACTAGACATTGGCAGCGGAAATGGAATTAGTGCGGTAGCTTTTTCTTTGGAAGGCTATCGCGTCACAGCTGTTGAGCCTGACCCAAGTGAAACCATTGGGGCGGGAGCCATTCGGCGCTTGAAAACGGAGTATAACCTGTCGGAGTTAGAGGTATACGAAGCTTTGGCTGAGGAAATTCAGTTTGCTGATGCTTCGTTTGATGTCGTGTATGTAAGACAAGCCATGCACCATGCGCGTGACCTGAAACAATTTGTAAAGGAAGCGGGGCGTGTGCTCAAAAAAGACGGCCTCTATTTTACAGTACGTGACCACGTCGTATTCAACGACGGCGATAAGGTTTGGTTTCTTGACAATCATCCGCTGCAGCAGTACTATGGTGGTGAGAATGCCTTTACGCCAGGGCAATACCAGGAAGCTATAATAGAGGCGGGGATAGCTTTACTTAAAGAATTCCAATATTATGACAGCGTGCTGAACTACTTCCCGTTGACAACGGCGCAAGTGCAAAAGATGCTTGCTCAACAGCAGCGCAAATTTGTTCAACGCCAGCCTTTTCCTTTGCGTGTGTTGATCAATCGCCTTCCATGGTTGCGTCATAAAATAATTCCCCAGAGCTTGGACGAACGCAAAGTGCCAGGACGTATGTATAGCTATATAGGTCGTAAACAATGAAAATAGTAATTATAGGGAGTAAAGGATTTATTGGGTCACATTGCCTTGCTTATTTTCGGTCACAAGCCGACATAGAAGCTTGGGGGTGTGATGTTGTTACCGATTATGTAGACTCAAATTACTTTCTGATCGACGCCACCAATGCCGATTATCGGGAAGTATTCCGTGACCAAGGGTTCGAAGTTTGCATAAATTGCTCAGGGGCTGCTAGTGTGCCGCAATCGCTCGAACATCCCTTGCGAGATTATACACTCAATACCAACAACGTCTTCCGTATGTTGGAAGCCATCCGGCAATTCTCACCGCACTGTCGTTTTATCAACTTGTCGAGTGCTGCTGTATACGGTAATCCATTGTGGTTGCCGATCACCGAAGATGTACCGGTTCGACCGCTTTCGCCCTACGGATGGCACAAGCAGTATAGTGAGCAAATTTGCCAGGAATTTCACGATAGTTTTTCGTTGAGGACGTGTTGTCTGCGTATCTTCTCAGCCTATGGTCCAGGCCTTCGCAAACAGTTCTTCTGGGATTTACATACAAAAGCTCAACGAAATCAGAAAGTTGAACTGTGGGGTACCGGCCAGCAAACACGTGATTTCATCTACATCGATGACCTGATTCAAGTGATTGCTTTAGTGATTAAGCAAGGGGAGTTTGCCGGAACGATCTACAATGTGGCAAATGGGGAAGAAGTAAGTATAGGTGAAGCCGCTTCTGTATTCATGGAGCACTATCCTGTTCAGGCAGACCTCAAGTTCAGTGGATACGAACGACCGGGCGACCCTTTGCGTTGGTGTGCTGACATACGCAAAATCAAAGCGATGGGATATCATCAGCAAGTAAGTTTGACTGAGGGATTAAAAAGATATGTACAGTGGCTCGAAGAAAAATAGGTATAGTATTTTATAACACCCCAGAATGGATTGGGGGCGTGTATTACATCCTTAATTTAGTCAGTGCTCTGAAACGTCTGCCTAACGAGCAGAAACCACATCTGGTCATCTTCACCGAACAAGAAGATGACTTTACTATGGTACAGCAGACCGGCTACCCATATTTGTCAGTGCGCTATTTCCCACAGTATTTTCATCTTCCTGAAAAAAGTCTGGAAAAAAAGATAAATGCATGGAGTCAACGTTTGTTTAGACGGAATCTTTTAGAACGTCGTCCTACAGCAAATGATGCTAAGGTGGTTTTTCCTCTAAACTTGTGGCACAAGAGCTTCAATAGATACTTTAGTTTGATACCACATAAAATATATTGGATTGCTGATTTTCAGGAACGCAAGCTGCCACAGCTATTTGATGAAAGCGAGCTTGCTGATCGTAAACGCTTTCAAGAGATGCTGGCTAGAGGTAGAAAGAATGTAGTTTTCAGCAGTAATAGTGCCGCTCAGGAATTCCGCCATTACTATCCTGAGGCTACTACCCATGTGCATGTCATGCCCTTTGCTGTAACACACCCACCTTATCAGCATTTAGACTTAGACGCAATTAGACAGAAATATGGCTTGACGCAGCCGTATTTTTTTTCACCGAATCAGTTTTGGGTTCATAAGAACCATCGTATTGTTTTAGAAGCAATAAAAGTGCTGAGTCGAACGCAGCCTGATTTTGTAGTAGCTTTCTCAGGCAAGCAAGAAGATTATCGCGTTGCAAATCATTTCCAGTCACTTCAGGATTTTATACAGGAAAATCATCTCAATAAATATGTGCGATTTTTAGGGTTTTTGGATCGTGATGAACAGCTAAAGATTATGGAAGGAGCGGAAGCAATTATTCAACCTTCGCTTTCAGAGGGTTGGAGCACTGTAGTGGAAGATGCGAAAGCGATGAATCAAAGAGTGCTGGCCTCCAATTTAGATGTTCATCAGGAGCAATTGCATGAACAGGGGCAATATTTCGATCCAACTGATGCTAGCGAGTTAGCCCAGCTTATGCAGAAGGCCCTTGCGGTGGATAGAGATAGGCCTGCTTTTAAGTACGATGAATCTGTAGATTTTTTTGCTGAGCGATTTTTACATATAGTAGATAGCATTACTGCTAAATAGTAAATAGATGTTACCTAAAATAACGGTTATTACTCCTTCTTTCAATCAGGGGAAATACTTAGAAGATACAATCAACTCTGTTTTGTATCAAAGCTATCCAAACTTAGAGTACATACTCATGGATGCCGGTAGTACGGATGAATCTCTTGATATTATTAAAAAGTACGAGCGCCACCTTGCTTATTGGGTAAGCGAGCCGGACGAAGGACAAGCTGACGCTATAAATAAAGGTTTTGCCAGAGCAACCGGTGATATCATTTGCTGGCTCAACTCTGATGATTACTACCTGCCAGGGACTTTAAAGTTTGTTGCCGAAAACTTAGCAAATAAAGATGATTCGATTCTTTGTGGTAATTGTGTCCATATAGTAGAAGGAAAATCAAGGGCTTATCCAAGTAAAGTGCACAGTACACTTAATAAATTAGATATTAAGTATTGTGATACTATAGTGCAGCCAAGTAGTTTCTGGCCAAGGGTACTTTGGGAAAATATTGGGAAATTAGATATCTCGATGCACTACGCATTTGACTGGGAATGGTACATCCGGGCTCAAATAGCCGGAGCAAAGTTTATCCCAACGGCCAAGAACTTATCGGTTTATCGTATCCATGAAGAACATAAAACGGGTACTGGAGGTGAGAAACGCCTTCTGGAAATCAAGCGCATCATTGAGCGATATCACGGCGAAGCCACGGGAGATGCCTTTTGGGCCATACATGAAAAGATCGATGAGATCAGAAATATGCGTAAACGGCTACAAAGATGGGGGCTTGACCGAGCCGAGGGAAAAATTCTTAAAGCAATGGTACCCCAAGCAAAACATTTAAGTTGGTTTGAGATTGTTCAATTAAGCTATATGGCAAAAGAAATTGTAGTTTAACTCTGTGAAAAATAAGGGCTGATTCTAATTTTATTAATGACTGCTTCTGATGGCAAAGTTCGATAAATTGATATTCCTACATATTCCTAAAGCGGGAGGATCTACACTGAAAGATGTCTTAAATAGGTATTATTCAGAAGAGAATGTCTATTATCTAGAGGTTATCGATCAACGAATGCAATTGAAAGAGTTTATAGATCTTCCTAAAGAAAAAAAGGAATCCATCCAGCTGTTAGAAGGCCATATGGGGTTTGGATTGCATAACTATTTTGAGCGTAAAGAACAGGTTAAGTATATCACATTCTTTAGAAATCCGGTTGATAGGTTGATTTCTTTATATTACTACATTCTTAAGAATAAAGACCATTACCTGTATGACGAAGTGAAATCTAAAAATTATGCGCTCAGGGATTTTTTGATGAGTGATCTGACCACAGAATTGGATAATGGTATGACAAGGGTGATCGCAGGAAAGTATCCGCCTATAAATCAATGTAATGATGAGATGTTCTATACAGCCATAGACCATCTGCAACAGTATTTTGTTGGCTTCGGTATCATGGAGCGCTATGATGAAAGCTTAGCATATTTTCAAAAAAAACTAGCGTTGGACTCAGTTCCTTTTTATAAAAAGGTAAATGTTAACAGAGAAAGAAAAGAAGTAATTGATAATGAGTTGGCTACTTTGATAAGAGAACGTAACTTTTTAGACGTAAGGATATATGAATGGGCTCTCATTCATTTTGAAAAAGAACTATTGAATCTAAATGATATAGATCATTCACTACAACTCATCAGAGAATGCAGCAAAGCATACAGTGAAGGTAGGGTGAACGTTTCTACAACACTTTCCAGAAAAATATATCAGGAGGGCTATTGGCAGGGATATAAAGATGCTTCTCGTGACTTTCATCCTATAAGGAGAGTCAAAGCGTGGTTAACAAGAAAGAGATAAGGTGTGAGAGCAGGATGAATTAGCCGCAAATCTAAGCTTAAATAGGACAACTGATGTGTGCACAATTCCATGGGGATCATTAAAAGATGGACTGGCAAACTTTTCCCACCGGCTAAAGAGCCTGACGTGCTACTTTTTGCTAGCCGGCGAGGGGGGTCTACAGTAGTAGCCCAAATGTTAGCATCTACACCAGGGACATTATTGGTTGATCAGCCTTTCGATCTTTTTAAACCCGATATACCTGAAGGGCAGCTCAAGTTACAATACCTTCCTCAAAAAGAGCTAAGCCAGTTTATTACGTTATCATCTGACGATGAAGAAAAAGTTAGAACGTATCTGAAGCTTATCATTTCTGGAAATTTATTTCGGGGGGCACATTATAAATCTGCGTGCCGTAAAGTGCTCAAAATAGTAAATGCTTCTCCATTAATAGATTGGATGGCAGATTTACCAAATATTAAAATAGTATATCTAGCTCGCCATCCGGCTGCACAAGCGCTATCTGTCGTAAAGAACCAATGGGGAATAACAGCTAAGCCCTATTTGGATGACGTTAGATGGCGTTCGGCATATCTTAACAAAGAGCAGATTCAACTAGGGTATCAGTTGCTGGAATCAGGAACATATTTGGAAAAAGCTGTATTGAATTGGATACTAGAAAATATATATCCACTTCAGTTTAGTGACACTGAAAAGCTCGTGCTTTTTTATGAGGATTTGATTACCCAGCCTGACCTTGAAATACAAAAAATCTGTGAATTCGCCAAGATAGCAAAACCGCATGCGCTTAAGAATGTGTTAGCAACGCCATCGAAAAGCTATCGTCTTAGTGATCCAACTACTATCAAAGCAATTAACGAAGGAGAAAGTCTCGGAATTATATATAAGTGGCAGTCCGAAATGACCTCTTTGCAAACCGAAGCCTTACAATTAATCTTGGATACTTTTAAAGTCACGTGTTATCGGATGGATACACCCTTCCCGTGTAAATAATCCGTACAAATTCCTATTTATGCCTAGAGTTTCTGTGATATTGCCAACATTTAATAGTTACAGTTTTATAAAGGAGCGTTTAGAGACGATCCTGCAGCAAACGTTAAGTGATTGGGAATGCATTGTGATTGATGGTATGTCTACTGATGGCAGTTGGAACTTTTTACAGAATAAAGCGGCGAGCGACACTCGTTTCAGGTTATATCAATACCCGCCTAAAGGGCCTTACGATGCCTGGAATAAAGGAATAGAAAAAGCAAAGAGTGAGTACGTATATATAGCTACCAGTGACGATACTATGTATACTGACTGTCTGGAAACTATGGTCAATGCCCTAGACCTAAACCCTGATTGTGATATTGCGCACTGCAATCTTATCATTATTGACGAACATGGGAAACCATTTATGGATAAATGGCAATGGCGTCAGTTTATGCCAGGAATATATTTTAATGGATGGTTGGATCAGCCGCATAAACGCTTGGCTCCGCACGATGGGATATTGCATGCCAGTTTACACACTGTATATCATTCTATAACTCAGCTATTAGTTCGAAAAGTTCTTTTCGATAAAGTAGGGGCATTCTCGACTAGATTTGGTGCAATCAGCGATTTTGAGTGGGGAATGCGTGTGTCACTGATAGCGAATACGGTTCATATACCCCGTCCGTTGGCTACTTGGCGGGTACATGGTCAACAGCTGACCCAAGGTAATAAAAACATACATGAAAAAATTTATCATACGAGTCAGCTCATCAAACTCGTTAAGTATGCTTTTCGAAAAGCCGTGCATATAAAGCCCAAATTAAAAGGTATAAGTTTGTTTGAGCTATTGTATCCATATTTTCGTGAGATGTTCTACTATGAGTCGAAGCTGGAAAAAAATAGATATTTATTCTTGCTCAAATGGCTTTTGATAAGGCCGGATGTGGTTTATCATTTTCTTAAGATTCCTGAAATGTTTTCTTCTGAAATGCGATTGCGTCAGGAAAATATTATGTGGACTAGAAAGGCCTTACGAGACTTTGATCTTAATGGTCATTTGGTAAACTTAGCTAGTTAGTATGTGTGGAACAAAAAGACGGATATTGCGGTTCACCCCTTTTGAAAGCGATGCTTGGGGGGGGGGCGGTAAAAGAAGGAGCGCTCAAGTTTCTGAGATTTTGTCGGAGATACCGAAAGTTGAAGTCTTATCCATAAACAAGGTTATTAGGTTTAATAACTACTCCCTCAAGAGAGCGATAGGGTATTATCAGCAAGGCCTTGCGATAAAAAGAAAACACCAAATCCCGTGCTCCAATCATCTATTGATTGTAGCAAATCTGGCAATTGCCTACAAACAATACCTGGAATTGATAAGGACCTATTGGCCGGTTGATAAAATTATATGGGAAAGTGGGAGCGGTTATTCAGGTATAATGGACTTTGTGCTACCCTGCGTTGCTGTAGATCTAGGAGTTGATGTTATAGCGCTTCCGCATAATTTAGATTCGCTGGTCCCAACAAGACGCTTCTCATTATCAGGTGAAGTTTCTCCAAATTGGCTCAACAAGGAGATACACTTTCTTAAAAAGTGTAGTCAAGTCTTTACAATATCAGCGGAAGAGTTGTGGTTATTGCAGTTACATGCGATACCTACTAGCTATTTACCCTATTATCCTTCGGAACCAGTCGCTGCAGAACTTCAAAAGATACGAGATTTTCGGTCTGCATCGCAGCAAAGCGAGCATGTACTCATGTTAGGGACAGCTCGCAACCCACCTACTCGTATGGGAATGGAAGAAGCTTTAAATCATCTTACTAATACTCCAATAGAAGTCATAGTCGCTGGATTTGGAACTGAAACTTTGCAAGAGAATTACAAAAGATTTGCGAATATTCATGTTCAAGGTGAAATTACTCATGAGCAACTCATGGCTTTACTGAGACGGGTGAAAGCAGCACTTATTCATACTGTGCCGAGCTCTGGTGCTCTGACTAGAATTCCCGAGTTACTTAAGGCTGGGTTGCCTGTAGTTACAAGCGAGGTAGCAGCACGTTCCTATAACCATATCGAAGGAATACATATTTATAAACAGTTAGCGGATATACCTCAACTGTTGATGAAGAAATTGTCGGTAGGAGATTATCCATCAATTAGGTGTCATATAGAAAACTTTATAAAATATGTGTAAAGTAAAGGCCTGTATATTTTGAATTTTGCCCATATCATCAATCCAGTACAGGTTAAAGCAACCTCAGATCTGTTCGTGGCCCAACCCGTTACGTTCGAAAGTATGGCCCGGGCACGGCAAAACGGTGCTGCCTTGGCGCAGGTGACGTTGCTGACGGCCCAGTATCCGGAAGATCGCGATATCATTCCAGAATGGTATGTACAGACGCCCGATTTGATCGAATCAGTGCTGGATAAAACGAGTTTCCGAAAAGAGCGCAAGCTGCCGATCATGCGGCACATACTCGATCGGCTCTATGATGGTACCGCTGAGGATACAGATTATCTGATTTACAGCAATGCCGACATCGCCCTTATGCCCTTCTTCTATGAGGCCATTGCAAAAATTATAGAGCAGGGGTATGATGCTTTTGTGATCAACCGGCGTACCATTTCAAAAGATTTTACGCAGCCGGAAGAGCTCCCGTTAATGTATGCCGAGGTGGGGAAGAAACACCCCGGCTTCGACTGTTTCGTATTTCGACGAAGCTTGTATCCTCAATTCATCTTGGGAGATGCCTGCTTGGGAGCTAATTGGATTGGTCGAGTGCTCATCGTCAACCTGATGGCGTTTGCCAATAAGTTCCGTGTCTTCGAGCAAGCCCACCTCACCTTTCATTTGGGTGACGATCGGAGCTGGCGTAATCCGGATTTTGCCGATTACGATGCGTTTAATCGTCAGGCGCTCATCACCATCATCCATCAGTTGCTGGAAAAACCTCATGTGCAGCAGAAGCCGGAAGTTGTGCATTTTTTTCAGGAAATCCTGAAGCGAGATCTAAAGTATGGTGTTGATCCTCAACAACAAAGAGAGCAAGAACAGACTCCTTTTCTCCCAAAATTAACTTTGTGGATACGTAAGGTTTTACATAAGTTGGCAGAAAGAATGGCCAGGAAATTAGGTAAGTAGCGGGCAAAATCGATAAGGCAAAGCTATGCGAAGGGTCCTGGTAGTAATTCTTCTTTGGAACTTCATTGTTCAGCTTGGATGGGCGCAATCCTGGGAATTCGCAGCCTTGCCAGCTGAAGGGCAGGCCTTCAGAAAACTAACTTTTCAGCTCCAGACTCCAGAAGTTTTTGGCAATCCTTTCGATACCCAGGAAATACAACTGTGGGCAGAAGTACGCACCCCTTCTGGAAAAGAAGAAAAGGTGCCGGGCTTCTATTACCAGCCGTACCGGATCGACGAGGCGCGGAAACAGATTACCTCGGCGGGACCCGCACATTGGGAAGTCCGGTATACACCCGAAGATGCAGGCCTTTACCAGTGCCAGTTTAAGACTCTAAGAGGGGGAGATACGTTAGCTCTGGCAAAGCATAGTTTCCAAGTTAGTGAAGCCGCCAACGAGCAGAAGGGATTTATCCGTGTAAACCCAGTGCATCCTAAATACTTTCAGTGGTCTCACACCAAAGAAACACATTTTCTGGCGGGCATTAATTTGTTTGAGCCTGCCTTTGTTATGTGGAATGCGCCTGCGCCCTACCCTAATGGGCTAGACGCCGCAGAAGGATACCGTCTTTATTCTTTGCTTAAAAAGAGGTTAGATGACTTGATTGCGCAGGGAGGAAACACCATACGCCTGCGACTGGATTCTTGGTGGCAGGCGTTGGAAATCAACGAAACCCCACTTCCCGAGACTATTTCAGGATTCCCTAATGGCGTGCCGGGCTTTAAAGAGGGGGCCTATCATCCGCTGATGAGCTTTATCATCGACCAGTTGGTGGAACACGCTGCGGCCAATCAGGTCGCCGTGATGATTACCAGTTGGAATATGAACAACAAGGTACAGTGCCGAGATTATTGCACGTATGTACAAAGCTCGCATCGCAATCCGGACTTGATCCGCAGGCGGTTGTACTACCAAGTAGCCCGTTGGGGCTATAGCCCAACTCTATTTGCCTGGGAGTATTTTAACGAAACGACAGCGGGCAGAGGGGTAAACATTAAAGAGCACTTCTGGCAGGATGTCACTGCCTGGCTGAGGCAGATCGATATCCGTTCAAACTACCGTCTCATCACCAATACCAATGAAGCAACAATAGATATGAATAACAGTCATATCTACCGCTCGCCTCGTCAACACTTTCTGGATTTAGCCGAGTTCGAATCACAAGACCAGAAACCATCAGCAATCACAGAAGGTGGCTATGGGAGTAATGCTCAAAGTAAGAATGATACGGAAGGTCTGGTTCCACACGAATTGTTATGGGGGCAGCTAATGGGGCATCGGAGTGGGTATTTGGTATGGCATGTGCCCTCGCAACTAGAGCCACATGGGCTGGGACAAAGGACTTTTATGCCTGTCCGTGAGTTTCTAAAAGGCATATCTCTGGGCGATTACGACTGGCAAGCAGCGGAAGCGGTACTAGTGGAAGGCCTTGGCGGGCAGATCGTACGAGGAATGGTTGGCGATGAACAATTAGGACTCCTCTGGATCATACGTACACCTTCTACTCAGAAAAAGGAATTGAGAGCACAGGATGGGAATAGCTACCAACTCAGCGCATTGAAGCCGGGTAACTATTTGATTGAATGGTGGGATACGTGGAAGGGACACATTGTTGAAAGACAGTGTATCCATTCAGACGATGGCAAGGTGCTAGTCGCGGTGCCCGATGGGGTCACGCGAGATATAGCAGCTAAAATTATAAGGGTCGATTCCACTTCTCGCAGTTGGGCGCTATGGTGTGAACCTGACCTGCAAGCAAAAATTTATCCTAATCCGAGCCAAGGGAAGTTTTACATCGATAGCCCCAAGAGGATGATTAATAGTGTCGAGGTCTTCAATTTGCTAGGACAACGAGTCTATGTACAAAGAGGCCTAGAGGAGTATACGCTAGAATTAGATTTATCTTCTACAGGACCAGGGGTAAAATGGGTACTATTGCACCTGGAAACGGGTACAGTTACTCGGAAGCTGGTTATTTTATAGTCCTCTGGCATTGTCTCTGCTGGGAAGTAGAAACAAAAAAACTCTTGCTGCAAAATCCTATCTTCATTGTTGGCTTTCCTCGCTCGGGGACTACTTTGTTGCAATCGATGGTTTGCACACAACCCGGGCTTGTGTCGTTTCCCGAGACGCACTTTTTCTCGGTAGTAACCGGCTGGGTCAAGACAGACGCCCAGGGGACGTTGCCTTTTGAGCACATAGAGGAAATTATAGCACGCCAGGAAAAAATGCTGCGGTTTGAAATTTCGGCTTCTCTCAAGCGGGAAATGTTCGCCTTAGCACAGCACAATCAATTGACAAAACCTTGGCTGTTCGAAGCAGTCGTTAAGGATTTTTGCCTGCAACAAGACTTAGAAACAAAAGGGCAATGGGTGGAGAAGACGCCCGATCACGCTCGTTTTATTCAGCAGATTGCCCGATACTACCCACATGCCTGCTTCTTGGGCATCACCAGACACCCCTTAGAAGCAATAGACTCTTTTTACGAAAAACTTGTAGCACACCGCCGGCCCTATCTCGATTTGGCGCGACAGTGGCTAGAGACCGTGCAAAGTATGGAAGATTTTGCTTCACAGTGTCCTTCAAGAATCTACCTGCTACGCTACGAAGATCTGATCGCTCATCCTGAAACGTGCTTGCAAGATGCTTTCAACCACTTAGCATTACCTTATCAGGCAAAACTAATAAAGCGATTTAGCGAAAAAGCGGGGGCTCTTATATTGCCCCACGAAACTTGGAAAAAGAGCAACGTGGAAAGTATAAGGGAACGAAGAAAGAATCGATCCTTTGAGAAGCGCATTCCTTTCATGGCCATCCTAAAAATACAAGAGTTATTGCAGGAGAAAATGACCAATTACGGTTACGATTTCAGCTATAAGATGCTTTCTTCGGTTTACCGTTTATGGAAGAAGTAAAGCAACACTAGCGTAATATCCTATGCTGAGAACATCCTATGCTGAGGTCTGCGTGTAACTATATGGAAAATTGTCACTAAGCAGTAGGTGTCCTATTGTTTAGCATCGCATAGATGAATATTCATCATAAGCCAGACTTTGTTTGTATCGGACCTGAAAAAACGGGTACTACGTGGTTGCATCGGCAGATGAGCACCCATCCACAGATTTTCCTGCCTCGATTTAAGGAGATTCGTTATTTCATTGAGGGGAGCCATGTGCCGGTCGGCAGCTTTCGTAAGCGAGTATCGAGTAACCATTGGCATCACCAGGAATTAAACCTGTACCAGCAGCGGCGTTGGGATTTCTACCGTGACCACTGGAGGAAGTTGCCATCCATGATGAAAGAAATAGGGTGGGACTTTCGGTTCTTGTTTTTGCCACGCACTGATACGTGGTACGCTCGCCTGTTCCGTGCGGACCAGGTGAGCGGTGACATTACCCCGCTCTACTACCTGCTGTCAGAAGAGGAGATTGCGCGGATCCGTACCACATTCCCCCAGATGAAGGTCCTCATCATTCTCAGAGACCCTATTCAGCGAGTGTGGTCAAAAGCTAAAATGAACCTGAGTCGCCACAAGGGGCAGGCCTACGAGCAGATTGTTGAGGAAAAAATGTATCATTTCTTTGATTACATCTTTCAACGTGATGGGTGCTACCTTTCGTTTCTGACTCGCTGGTCAACTCACTTTGATCAGGAGCATCTGTTTATCACTTTCTACGACAAGCTGCAAGAAGATCCACTCGCGTTTATCAACGAAATTTATGCTTTTTTAGGCGTGGAGGAGTTATCGTCTGATGCGGTAGGAGATCACTTTTACCGTAAAGTAAATGCAGAGTTAAAAGTACAGATACCTCCCAAGTATGAATCCTATCTTTTTCGATTGTATAAAGCGTGTATCGTAGCACTAGAAAAGAAATTTCCTACGTATCCACAGCAATGGTTGGAACGTTACGCTCACTATGGTGACGAGTAAAACATGACTAGTACAGATTTGCGCCTTCTTTTTCTGCGAGAACAGTTCAATCACATGGGGCGGCACAGTGGATACGATCTTTTGTTTACGGAAGTGGAGCGTCTTCAGTTCGCTACGTGTTATAGCCTGGCGCGTAACCCCAACCAGCGCTTGCCTCGTGGCTCTACCAGACTCTCCAATTACCTCCTGCGAGGTGCCTCACCGGCGGCGGCACACACCCCACAAAGCACTTTGCTGGAATGGCGGGCCTGGGAGTTTGCCCAAAAACATGCCATTGATATCATCCACGTTGGCTACTTAGAGCAGCATTACGGGTACTTACAGCGAAAGCAGCAGGCCGGGAAAACTAAAGTAGTGGCTTCTGTTCATCAGCCGGCCAGTGGATGGAAAAACAAGCGTTTTGGGAATCCGGCCATGGTGCGGTCGCTCGACGGGCTCATCGTGCTGTGTAAGCAAGACTGTAGCTACTTTACACAGTGGCTTCCCAAAGAAAAAATTCATTTCGTACCTCATGGCATCGATACAGAATTCTTTTCACCTGCTGATCGCCCTTTACCAAAGCAAGAGACGGTGCGCGGAATTTTCGCCGGGCATTGGTTGCGTGATTTTGATGTCTTGGTGAAAGTGGTCGACGACGTAATGCAACAGCATCCCGGCGTGCATTTCGATCTGGTGATTCCGGCCAAAGCGGCACTAACACCCGCGAATGCCATGCGATTGTTGCGCTACCCTCGGGTGGTGTTACACCAGAACATTTCGGACGAAACGTTAGTGAATCTCTACCGCGGGGCTTCTTTCGTGCTGATGCCGCTTTTGGATAGTACTGCCAATAACGTACTGTTGGAAGGAATGGCTTGCGGATTGCCAGTGATTGCCACAGATGTTGGAGGGGTAGTCGATTATGTCGATGCCTCATTCGCGGATTTAATTCCGCCTAACGATATCCAGGGAATGGTCGAGAAAGTGTTGACCATTGCCGCGCAACCTGAAGAAAGCAAAAGGCGAGGCCAGGCCGCCCGAGACTTTGCAGTAAAGCATTTTTCCTGGCCAGTAGTTGCTCAGCAAATGAGCCGTGTTTACCAGCAACTTGGCTAGAAAAGTTTCATCTTGGCTTTCGGCTTATCTTTGGCAGAGAGACTATGTTAAATTAATTCAATTGTAATGAGCGTTCCCCGGATCGCCGTGCTTTCCCCCGAAAAAGCACCCTATTCCACAACCTTCATCAAAGCGCACCTTGATTTACTGGCGGCGGAGGTGCATCATCTATACGGAATTTTCTTCCCGGCTTATCTGGGAAATGGCGAGTCTCTGGCAACGTATGCAGGAGCTACGCGCTACTTCCATAAGGTGAAAAGTTTCGGACGCGGTACCCAAAACAAATACAAGGAGGCATTGCTAGCCCATTATTTGAAAAAAGAGCGTATTCAGTTGGTGCTAGCCGAGTTTGGGCCTGTAGGTGCGGAGGTAATGCCGGTTTGTCGGCAATTGGGAATTCCTCTGATCGTGCATTTTCATGGGTTTGATGCGTACGTACATCAGGTGATAACGCAGTACAAAGAACGCTACTTGGCGATGTTTCACTATGCTGAGGCAGTCATCGGTGTTTCTCAGGAGATGCTCCGCCAGTTGCGTACGTTGGGCGTGCCTGACGAAAAATTAGTGTATAACTGCTATGGACCTAACCCGGCCTTCTTCGAGATAGAACCTACGTTTGCCGCCCCTCATTATCTGGCCATTGGCAGGTTCGTGGATAAAAAAGCGCCTTACCTCACGTTAGCCGCTTTTCGAGAAGTGCACAAGAAAGTGCCTCAGGCAAAATTGACCATGGTGGGCGACGGCGACCTGCTGGAAGTATGCCGTGCATTGCTTGATGGCTGGCAATTGCAGGAGGCCGTTGCGTTGCGCGGAGCTGTATCACACGATGCCATCCTGGCCGAGTATGCGGATTATACCTGCTTTGTCCAGCACTCCATCGTAGCCCCCAATGGTGACTCCGAAGGGACGCCGGTCGGAATATTAGAGGCGAGTGCCGCGGGGCTTCCGGTAGTTGCTACCCGGCACGCCGGAATTCCTGATGTGATCAAACACGAGGAAACCGGTTTCTTGGTAGCCGAAAGAGATATAGAAGGGATGGCTCATTTTATGGCCGAAATGGCAATAGATTTAGAGAAGGCCGCTTCAATGGGAGCTGCCGGCAGGGCCAGAATTCGTGCGTCATTTACTCAGGAGCAGCACATACAACGTCTGGATGCGCTAGTGACTAAGGCACTTGACAAGTGATATAAAGGGACGATTCTATGCAGACGAGCCAACAAGATCGCGCGGAGGAGCCTTTGGTGTCTATTATTGTTCCCCTCTACAATCGGGCCGCTATGTTGGAGGAGACCATCAGGTCAGTGACCACGCAGCGGTACACCCATTGGGAGTTACTTCTTGTAGACGATGGCTCTACTGATGCTACGGTAGAGATTGCCGCATCGTATGCGCAGCACGAGAAACGGATCACTTTGCTAAAGCGTGATCGATTGCCCAAAGGAGCGCCAACCTGTCGGAACATAGGATTTCAGCATGCTCGTGGAGAGTACATTATTTTTCTGGATTCTGACGATCTCTTGGCTCCCCACTGCCTGGAACAGCGAGTGCAAACAATGCAGCAGCACCCCAACTGCGATTTCCTGGTCTTTCCTATGCTGCTGTTTCAGCAACATCCCTACGATGACGACAAAGTTTGGAATGTTGATACGCAGGAAGATGACCTAACCCGGTTCTTGCGTTTGGATGCCGTCTGGCAAACAACAGGGCCCATTTACAAGCGAAACGTTATTGCTACCGTGGGGGGCTTCCATGAGGGCTTGTCATGCTGGCAGGATTATGATCTGCATATGAGAATACTGCTAAGCGACTTCTCGTACCGCAAGTGTTTTGCAGTTGAACCGGACTGTTTTTATCGGATTCACGTGGCTGAGAGCATCAGTCAGGCTACCTATAGTAAGGCTCCACAAAAGATACACGATCGGGCTCAGGTCCTGCTGGAGATTAGAAAACGCCTGATCGGAAAGCATGAGAACCACGAAAACCGACGGGCACTGGCAACAGCTATTCTTGCGGTAGCCAATGACTGGGTCGTAATGGCTTCTGATTTATGGCGGGGGTGGGCTTTGTGGCGGGTTGCGCGACAGGAAAATCTGATCGGGAGAAAGGAGTGGCTCGGAGGAACATTACATCTTATGAACGATTTTCTATTTAAACACAAAATTCATGCGTCGGAACTGATTCGTAAGGTGTACTACCTTACGCGTGTGCGCCTCGTCATGCGCCTGTTACCCCCCGCTATCCTCGAGCCCTCTCTGGGCATTTTTCGCCATAGGCAAAGTGCCTTATCAGGAAAAAACGCTGTTTAGCATACCTAAATCACTCACTGATGGCCGCCGACCATTCCCCCCTTGTATCAATTATTGTCCCCAACTATAACCATGCGCGCTACTTGCCAGAACGACTGGAGAGCCTGTTCGGCCAATCGTTTCAGGACTTCGAAGTAATTCTGCTGGATGATGCCTCAACAGATCAAAGTCAAGCTGTCCTCAAGCAATACGAAGACCATCCTCAGGTGAGTCAAGTCGTTATCAATACCCATAATAGCGGCAGTCCTTTTCAACAATGGCACCGAGGGCTGCAATTGGCTAGAGGGAAGTATACGTGGATTGCGGAATCTGACGACGTTGCCGAACGTAACTTTCTAGCGGTTTTAGTGCCTATTTTGGAAGCAAACCCAGAAGTGGGGGTGGTGTACGCGCAATCCTGGATTATTGATGAGAACAGTCAACGCATTAAATCTTTAAAAGAAGGCTACCCTCTTAAATGGCGTCAGGATCATATCAAATCAGGAAGAGAGGAAGTGCGTGGGCAGATGCTGTTGTGGTGCCCTATTGAAAATGCGAGTGCTGCCTTGTTTCGTACCGAGATAGCTCAAACTCTACCTACGTATTTTGCGACTTTCAGATATTGCGGCGACTGGTTGTTCTGGATTGAGATGTTGCTGCGCTCAGACGTGTATTACTACACCCAGGAATTAAACTGCTTTCGCAAGCATAGTCACTCTACTACAAGCAGTTCTGTTAAGACTGGGGGCTACCTGCTGGAGGGTTACCGAATTGTACGCTACGTTAAAGCGACTTATGGCGTACCTGATGTTTCCAGGATAAGTGAGGGCAAAATGCGTCAGTGGTTGTTTAGAGAAGAAGTCCCGGCGGAGCTGAAGTGGCAACTCATGAAAGAAGGTTTTTATTTCGATAAGCTAGTGCCTTATCGTATGGTGAAAGCTTGGCTTAGAAAGCTGCTATGACCCATTCTGCCCAAGCAAACTCTTCAACTCACTCATACTCTCTTGCAGTTGTGTGAATGCTAAAAAGAAGAGGATGTAGCCTGTTTTGTCCAAATAGAGCAAGTAAGTATTTTAATGTTTTTTACGACAGAATAACCTCTCGATGTGGAGATGGAATGGAATGTAATTGATATTACATTGGCATCGTAACGCAGGTAATAGGCTTATTAGTAGAGTTGGTAGCATATGGTTTCCTTTACCATCGGAATTCTACCTTTCTACAAATGAGAGCTTTGAAACCAGCTTACTTTTTAATTCTGTCTTGTCTGTCTTTTTCTCTTTTAAAAGCACAGTGTCTGCCTACCGCCTCGGTTATTCCTGATACGGTTTGCCTGGAGCAAAGTGTGCAAATCGCAGCGCAAGAAGATTTTGCCAATGCTACCTATGCTTGGAATTTCTGTACCGGACCGATTGGAACGTTTACGGTTGATACTCAGCAGAATATAGCTTCTGCCACTAGTGCAAACGATGCGCGGGATATTACGCTTGTACCGGATAATAACACTTGGGTAGCTTTTGTATCCAGCACGGGTAGTAACACGCTGTACCGGATGAATATGCCAACAGGCCCCCTTGGCAACATGGGCGCAGCTGTAGAAGTGAACATTCCCGCCGCCGCAGGGCTTAATTATCCGGAAGAAGTCAAGTTCGTTAAAGACGGAAACAAATGGTATGCTCTCGTAGCAAATTTGGCAAGCTCTACCCTCACACGGCTGGATTTTGGTACCAATCTGTTGAATACGCAGGTAAGCGCTGTAAACCTTGGCAACCTCGGCGTTTTAAGCGGGCCGAGGGGGATTGAGATTCGAAAAACGGCTAGTGGCTACGTTGCAGTGGTTGCCAATAATAACTCTAAAAGTCTTGCTGTACTCAACTTTGGGAATTCCCTGGCAAATACACCGACCGTAAGTAGTACCATAGTTTTACCGGGGGCAGCACAAATTATTGATGTGGCTGTGGAGCAAGAGTGCGGAGAGTGGTATGGCTACGCGCTGGACAATTCAACCAAGCAACTTTACAAAGTGAAGCTGGGAACAGACTTTCTGAGCCCTACTTTATTGTCTGTGCATAGCCTCGGCAATATTTCCACCAACATTCCGGAAGTCCATATCCAATGGAAAGCGGGTCAATACTATGTATTCCTGTTAGGGAGCAATGGCATGGTCTGGGTAGCCGATGGGGGGAAAAGCTTAAGCAGTACGGAGTTGAGTCAGCCTTCGGTCTTTGCCCAAGCTTCCAGCAGCAATGCTTTTGGTATGGATTGGGCATCCGTCGCATCTGAACTAGTGTGTATAACACTCGATTCCAAGACGCGAAGGGTAAACAGATTTAGGGTCACTCCTTCATGTATCGTTGACGGGAGTAACACAAGTGCAGCCCAACCCTTTGTTAAATTTACAAAAGCTGGGAAAGCCTTCATCGATCTTGCTACCACTACCGAAGGCGGAAGTGTGCAGCGAAGAACCTTTCCTGTGTGGGTAAAGCAAACGCAAGCCCCCCTGCTCGACTTCTCGGCAAACAAGCAGTGCATTACCGAGGAGACAATCTTCGAAGCTATCGATGGGTCAGAAGCTATCTCCTCCTGGAGGTGGGATTTTGGGGATGGCACCACCGCCGCAGGAAAGCGTGTTTCGCATCGGTATGCGCAACCAGGCGAGTATATGGTGACGCTAGTTGGGGGGGGCAGTGCATGTGGTAATACACTACGTCGTGGCGTACGCATTTATCCTGCCGGAACCTCTTATCCGGAATCCGATATGACGCCGCCTACTGCGCTGTGTTCGCAAGAACCTGCCCAATTCACGGATGCGTCTACCTGGAAGGACGGCACGATTCGGCGTTGGCGCTGGGATTTTGGTAACGGGCAGTACAGTGAAGAGCAGCATCCTGTTGTAACGTATGCGGACCCCGGTACTTATCAGGTGACGTTACTTGCATCCGATTCGAGTGGGTGCGGTAATCCGGTGACGAAAACGGTGGTAGTACAGCCGGGGCCCGATGTGGCGTTTGCGTTTTCGCGCGTGTGCTTTGGCGATTCCGTAGCGTTTCAGGATCTGACATCTTTTCCGAATGGAACGGCATTTGCCTCGCGGAGCTGGAATTTTGGTGACACGGCTAGCGGTACTGCCAATTATTCTTCTTTACCTGCCCCTACGCACTATTACGCGGATACGGGGACCTATACGGTTACGTTGGTAGTCAGCACGGCGAACGGCTGTGAAAACATCCTGCAAAAGCAGGTCCGGATTTATGCGTTACCGGAAGCGGATTTTACTTATGAAATGCCGGCCGTTGCGCTCGATTCTAACTACTTCACCGACGTCACGAAGGCCATTGGGCAGAAGGTACAGACGTGGCACTGGGATTTTGGCGACGGCGGCACGGATACCCGACAGCATCCCGCTCATTTTTACAATCAGCCCGGTAGCTACACGGTGCGACTGGCCATTCTGACGGAACAGGGCTGTGCCGATACCCTTACGAAGGTAGTGCAGGTGGAGAACCGCTGTCCGGAGGTAAGCTTTTCTTTGTCAGCAACAGAAGTGGACGCTGGCGAAGCAATCACGGTGACGCCGGCCGTGTCGGCAGATGCGGTGTCGCTAGAGTGGGACTTTTGCACTGGAGATCTGGCGTTGGATCCGCTGGTGCAGATTGGGACACTGTTGCCTGCTGGGCTGGCCGCCGCGAGTGTGCCTGCCGTGGTGCAGCAAGACTCGGTCTGGTTTGCGTTTGTGGCCAGTAGTACAGGGAATCTGTATCGCGCTCCGTTGGACAGTAATTTGGCACCACTCCGCTGGGATTACGTAGGCAATCCTTCTGGGAAATTATCGAATGTCAAAGAGTTGCATCTTCTTAAAGAAGGTAACACCTGGTATGGGCTGGCCATTAACCGGGATAATCAAAACCTGATCCGCATCACGTTCGGCAGCCGCCTGGACAACGACGATGTACTGCCTATGGCAGAAGTAGTGCGTTCGCTGGGGGTGACACCCTCCCACCTAAAAATCGTTCAGGAGAAGGACGCTATCTTCGGTTTTGTGGTAAGTGAAGGAAGCAATGTCGTGCGCCGGTTGAGTTTCGGCAGCTCGGTACTGGCCCTGCCTACCGTCGAAGCCATTTCTTCTCCTTTGCTTCCCTCGGGCATAAGCTTGCGTGACCTTGCCTTGGTGCAGGACTGCAACGAGTGGTGGGGCGTGCTGGTTTCCAGCGCCACGACGTACTATCGATTGGAGTTCGGCCGGTCGCTGGCCAACAGCCCGATCATTAAGAACCTGACCAACCGCGTGCGGACGGCCGACGGCGAAGTGATGCTGCTCGACAATCCCGTCAGTGTTTCGGCTTTGCAGGAAGGAGGAGCGTTTTATGCACTCGTACACAACGCTTCCGGTGTGCTGTGGCGCATGCAATTTGGCGCCTCCATGCGGAACGACGAAGTGGCTGGAACGCGTTTCGCTAACTTGGGTATGGCCAACCTGGAAGGGGTTCGCTATGCGAAGCGAGGCTCTACCTGGGCTGGGTGGGGGGTAAACCGCTCGACTCGGCAGCCCTACCGGGTGATGTTCCCGAACGCCTGCCATGCCTCGGTGGCTACAGTACAGACAACTAGTGCCGAGCCGCAGACACTCACGTATGCCAAAGGTGGCGACTACCAACTTGCTCTTCGTGTGACCAACGCCCGGGGAGATGCCCGGTCCGTATCGCGCTCCATTCACGTGAACGCCAAAGAAACCACGCCGATCACGTGCGAGTGGGCGGGTTTCAACGCACCAGCTACCGTCTGTGCTTTCGATAGTGTCTCCCTGCAAAACGTCTCCGGTGCGCAGGCAACGAATTTTAGTTGGGATTTTTGTGTAGGTGAACTCTTAAAAACCCCTACTACTCGAACGACCGTTTCCGGACTTGCCGGAAATCTGTATCTGGGTTTGGAACCGGTGTGGTACCAGGGCAAATGGTATTTGTTCTCTCCGCTGTTCGACGCGTCGGCCAAGGCATCGCTCGGGCGGTATACGTTGAGTAGCGACATGAGTACCGTTACGGCCAGCACCAACTGGGGCAACGTGGGCGGAACGCTCAATTACCCGGGGCATCTACGAATTGTGGAAGACCACAGCGCCTGGTGGGGATTGGTTGCGAACCGCGCTGATTATACCCTAACGCGCCTGGGCTTTGGTAATGCGCTTACCAACGATCCCACTGCTGAAGCATTGCCTTTGATCAACCGGGCCAACGGCGATCTGGAACTGGTCAAAGACCCGCGTGATGGCTGGGTGGCGCTTGTGTCCAGCCAAACCGATAATAACCTGGCAGTGCTACAATTTGGGTCGAGTCTAGCCAATGGGCCTACGCTCTCCTACATCGTGCCGGGCACCGCAGGCATTCCGGGAACTACGGCGTTGGAAGCAATGGGCGTCATCCGCGAGTGCGATCACTGGTATGTGTTATTGAACGCCCCCACTGTAGAACGCTTTTATCTGCTCGATTTCGGGAATTCTTTGCTCAATACGCCTACTCTGGAGAACATCTCGTTTCAGATTCCTGGTGTGACGGACGTCAATGAATTGACCCTTGTGCGCGATGGCGGAAACATTCTGGCGTTTATGTCGCTCAACGGTGGAGAAATCGTACGGGCCAACTTTGGTGCCTCCATTCGCAATACGCCCACACTTACGCGCTTCTCCAACCTCGGGGTGGAGCGCCCGTGGGGACTGAAGTTTGTGCAAAACGGAAGTACGTGGACAACCTTTGTGGCCCATAATGCCACCACTGGCGCCAAAAGCATCAAGCGGCTGGTGTTTCCCGAAAATTGCGGATTGGCTACTGCCCCGGTAAGAAAGGGGGCTGCGCCCGGCCCCTTGGTGTATACCGAACCCGGGTTGCATCAGCTTTCCTTAACTGCTTCCGATGCTAACGGAAATACCACCACCTTCACGCGCTCGATTCAGGTGCAAATGCCCGTGCGCCCTGACTTCGAAACGGCTGGCGGGCAATGTGTCGGACAACCCATCTCGTTTCTGGAAACCACTACGGTCAGCGCGGGGGGAATTCAGGGCGTGCGTTGGGATTTTGGAGACGGTACCTCTTCATCAGAATTTAGCCCGCAGCATAGCTACACGGCTACCGGCACCTACACTGTGCGTCTGACCGTGACGTCTACCCTAGGATGTGTAATTCCGAAAGAACATACGTTACGCATCTACCCCAAACCACATCCGGATTTTACCTACGAGGCGGAGCCTTGTGCGAACGACTCTATCGTTTTCCGGGATGTCAGTCAGTTTGCGACCGACACCATACGCACCTGGTCGTGGAATTTTGCCGGGTTGGGTACTTCGCGAGAGCAGAATCCGGTTTTCATCTTTCCGGAAGCGGGAACGTACCCCGTCACCCTGACGGTCCGTGGCGTGAGCGGCTGTGATACTTCCGTCACCCGCAACGTTACCCTGAAGCAAGGGCCCGTCGTCGATTTTGCGGTGAATGGAAAGCAAGCTCAGACGTTACAGTTTTGTCTGGGCGAAATCCTGAGCTTTCAGTCTGCGGTCGACTTGAAAGGGACTGCCCAGCAGAGCTTTGCCTGGAATTTTGGGGATGGTACTTCGTCCAACGAACCGAATCCGGTCCATGTGTTCAGCACCCCGGGAACGTACCGCGTGGCCCTGACGGTCGCGAACGACCTGGGCTGCACGACCACCCGCAGCCGACAGGTACAAGTCCGCACGCTGCCCTCCGCTGATTTTTCGTTTACGGCCAACTGTGTGGGCAATACAACCACCTTTACCGTCACTAACGTCTCGACTGACAGTAATTACGACTTGCAGTGGAATTTTGGCGACGGTACCGAAGCAACCGGCGATGTAGTGCGTCATACGTACGACAGTGCAGGCACGTATAACGTGCGTCTTACCATTCTGACGCAATTCGGTTGTGCGTCTACTACCGTACAACAGGTGCCGGTGACAAATGCTCCGGCGGCACAGTTTGCCTTTGCACAAACTTGCGGCTCCTCCCAGGTTGATTTCTCAAACCAAGGCCTAACGGGTACTGGGGTCGTCTACGCGTGGAGCTTTGGCGACCTGGCAGCCGGGCAAGCCAACTTTTCGGCGGAAGAAAACCCAGCTCATGCGTTTACTGCTCCGGGGCGCTACCGGGTAGCACTACAGGTCACTGATCTGGCTTCCAATTGTTCGTCTGTTGTACAGCAATGGGTGGACGTGTACGAGGCGGGCAACGCCGCATTTGCTTACGAGGGGCAATGCGTGAATCAGCCCACACAGTTTTGGAATCAGAGTACGCTCGAGGGTGATTCTGTCGTGCGGTACCATTGGGACTTTGCCGGAATAGATAGCTCACAATTGCAGCACCCGAGCTTTACCTTTCCCGACACAGGACGTTACGAGGTGCATTTGGCGATTGAAACGGCGCGCGGGTGTTTCGACGATACCACCCTATGGGTGCAGGTCTTCGCCTTCCCCATAGCCGATTTTACGTACGGTTCCACCAGCGGTCCCTTGCCGTTAGCCGTGAACTTTACTAACCTAACTCAAAACGCCTCCTCGTTCGAATGGACGTTTGGCGATGGTGCGACCAGTACGGACGCTAGTCCTGTACACGCGTTTGCCGAAGAGGGCGCTTTCGAAGTAGTGTTGATTGCGAGGTCGGAGGGAGGCTGTGCCGACACCCTGCGGCAAGTGGTGAACATCGAAGAGCAGGTCCGGCAGGACGTACACCTGACCAACCTGGAAGTAATGGAAAACGCCGGCAGCCTCACCGTACGCGCGGAGCTGAAAAACGAAGGCAATACAACGATCACAGGACTAACCTTACGGGCCGAACTGGGGAATGACGTGATCTTGCAGGAGCAATGGATCGGCGAGCTGCGTCCCGGCGGCACGGTTACCCATACGTTCGCTTCGCGGTTACTCAACCGTGCTGCGCTCCCGTACTTGTGCGTAGCGGTGGACGCTCTTCCGGCAGAAACCCAGGTGGAGAACAACCGACTCTGTAACGTACGCACTACGCAACTTCAGGTCTTTGAGCCGTATCCGAATCCGGTCAACCATCAGGCCGAATTGATGTATGTCTTGCCGACCGACGGGCGGGTAGAGCTGCAGGTGGTCGATATGACAGGGCAGGAGGCCTTACGCGAGGTAAACGAAACGGCCGCGGCAGGCGTGCATCGGCACCAGTTGTTGGTTGAGGCCCTGCGCCCCGGCGTTTACCATGTGGTAGTACTGTACGCAGAACAGCGTGTGGTGCGTAAGCTGGTCGTTTTGCATTAAGCGAACACGTTAGCGGTACTCAAGAGGCGGCACATAGCCCGTCTGGATGGTTTTAAGGCTACGCCATTTGCCCAGACGGTACGGCCGTTTGGAAAGTACGCGGAAGAGCTGGCCGGCGCTGAGCATCATTGCGCTGCCTCCCAACGTAGAACCAGCCAGCGTGGGGTTGAGCGGCAACATCACGAGTCCCAGTATACCGAACCCAATGCCCGATGTGGTGCCGTTACGGTAAGCCGCCTGTAGGGCATAGTATCCCTTTTTGCGAACGTAAATCTTTCGGATTTCCTGAATGGGCAACACCGCATCCATCACGAGGATGCTGTTTTCCTGCACGCCCTGCAAAACGGTCTCGTACCGGTATGGGTCATCGTAGAGCTTGAATTCCAGCACGTCGCCCGGAAAGAACCGAATGCGTTTCCGGAGCCCTGGCTTTTCCAGCGTCAGGATGCCGGTGGCCGATGACTGCGCTGACAGAGTGGCCCGTACCGACGACTGAGCCGTAGATTGTGCCGTGGCTTTCCAGGGGAAAAGCACCACAGTAAACAGCAGTACCCAGCACCAGTGCGGTCGGAAGTTCATCGGGTTAAACAACGTTAGGCGTACGAAGCTACTTCTTTTGCAGGAGTACGCAAGACGCACCTGCATGAAGAAGACGCAGGCTAACGCTGAGATGTTGCTTCTGCAACGGTACAGACACGAAAAAGGGCCGCTCCATGGAGCGGCCCTTTTGATTGAGGAACGTGACCTTTGTACTATTGTTTGATCACCATGCGCTGTTGCGGTGCTTTGCCCGGCGTTTCTACGCTGATCATGTAGGCACCCACAGGCAGGTGTGCTGTATTCATTTCCCATTCTACCTGGCCTTCCGGAATCGATTGCGTTTCCATCAGTTGACCTGTAGAGGTGAAGACCCGTACGGTAGAGGCCGGCATCGACGCTTCGAAGCGAAGGCGAACCTGATCGTTGAACGGATTCGGATACACTTGCATGTCTGTAGCGACAGTTTGCAAGGTGCTTTCGGTGGTAACCAGATCGGTGGCGGCACCGGAGTTTGCTTTCTGGATGACGATGCCCGACACAACCGCTGCTTGTCTTCTGGATTTGAAGCGGATTTTCAGGTGACCATCGTTTACCCGGACGGTTTTGGTAACGGTGTAGGCCGTGCGGTACCCTGCTTTCGCGTAGATGTCCAGATCGTTGATCACCAGTTTGCCTTCCATTTCTACGTCGAACAAACGTTCGTTACGGCTTGTGAACCAGTTCTCCGAGAACTCCATCGTCACGGTGTAGTCGCCATTCGGTACCGAAACTCCGTACGAGAAGTCAGCTCCAAACCGCTCGTATTGGTAGAGCGAGTTATCCGAGGTGTTCTTGATGTTGTACGTCGTGGCCCGGCGCTGGCTGCCGCCTTTGTAGTAAGCCGAATTGTCTTTCTCGAACGAGATACCACGGCTGTCGGTCAGGCCGAAAGAGGCACCACAGTTCAGGGCTTTTACCAGTCCACCTGGGGCAGACGTCCGGTCGCCTTCGCTACCGCTGGTCGGGGTAATGACCAGCGCTGAGACGCGGCACTCACGGTAGTCGATGTCGAACGTTACGTTCATCACGCCGTCTTTCACCTCAACCGTTTTTTCCAGATCGACGGCGTTAGCGTAGCCGCCCAGTTTGTGCAGATCCACATCCTGGAAGAGCTCTTTTCCTTCTACATGTACGTCGAAGCGACGTTGTCCATTGGACTTATACTTCAGTTCAGCAGTTTTGATGGTGAGCTTGTAGCTGCCGTTTTTCACCGGAATCGAGTAGGTGAACCAGCCAATGCGCTGTGTCTGGTAGAGCTTGTCGTCGCTGGTATTACCAATCGACAGCGAAGAGTAGTTGACGGTCGAGCCGCGGCCGTAGTACTTATCGGCCATGTAAGTCACACCCTTGCTGTCAGTGTACTGACCACCGCCGGCGTTGATGGCAATCTGACCGTTGGTTGGGGTCGGTGCGGCAGGAGAATCGTCTTTCTCGTCGTTAGGCGTCGTGTCAGGTGAAGAAGGTGACGAATCAGGGCCGCCTCCACGCCATCCTTTGCCTTTCGCCGGGCTGCTGCTCGAGAGGCCAAAGTCGCCGGAGCTAGCGTTTTTCCACTGAGGGTTACCCGTTTTGCCGCTGCACTCGTGGCCTTTTTGGTTGCACAGGGTCTTCAGGTCCTTGTGCGTAATGGCGTAGCTGCCGCTGGTCTCGATGCCGACGCGGACGCTGCTGCTGGGCGAACGGTAGAAGTTGTTGTTCGTGCTGTTGTTGCTGGACTTCGATCCTTGGTAGATGATGATGTGGGCACCTTTCGAGTTGTTGTGCGCATCCAGAATGTTGTAACGCACTTTGTTGTTTTTCAACTCGTTGCCGCCGCGAGGCATGCCGTGCAGTACGATGTCCTGCTCGTTGTTATAGAAGGTGTTGTACTCGACGATCGCGCTGGCCGAAGCCGAGATGTAGACACCTTTCAAGTCGTTGTTGTAGATACGGTTGTCTACTACTTTAACGCTGTAGTCATCGCCGCCGAACGAGTGGCCAATTTCGTAAGCAACCCCATGTCGGTTGTTGCTCAGGATGTTGTATTCAACCACGTTGTCGCCGAAGCAGTCATCGAACCAGACGCCGATGCCGTTGTTGTCGCGGACGTAGTTTTTCGAGATGGTCAGACCCCGTACGCCGTTGGTCGACTTGATGCCGCCAGAGTGCCACGCGGTAGAGAAGTTGCGGTAGTTGTTGTCCTCGATCGTGCAATTCTCGATCAGGCTGTTCATGTGCGGACGATCTTCGTCGTACTTCCAATTCGAATACCAGATAGAACCGTTGACGGTGATCCCGTTGCTACCGTTGTGAGTGAAAGAGCTGCGACGAATCTTGTGGTTGTTGCCGCGCATCAGTACGCCGCAGAAATCGCCGTATTCAAAGCTGCAGTCTTCAATTTTCCAGCCGCTGTAGCCCGTGGTGAGCATGCCGACGGCAACACGGTTGCGGGTAGAAGTGGTGTGACGGATCGAAAGATTCTGGATCGTGACGTTGGTCGTGTTGCCCCCGTTCAGGATTTCGTCTTTGACACTAGCCTCCATGTAATGGTTGTTGGGGCTAGAGCGATCTTTCAGCATGCAATAGAGCACATCCGATCCTGGGTCGTAATAGAAAGAGCCGGGCGTCAGGCTGGTAGAGCTGTTCGAGCCTACGATCGACAGGATCATAGCCCCCCCGATCGCCGCGTGAGTAACGTTCCAGCCGCAACGGTTTCCGCGCTGTTGCAGCGGCTTGCCGTCTACAAACAACTGCTGGCTGTTGGTTTTCCAACCCGTCTTTTTCCAGATGTCGCCAGAGTGTTTTTCCCAGCCGGTTACCTTGTCGGAGCCTGCAATGATGGTCTTTCCGGCACCTGCGCCTTTGATGGTAATGTCGTTGTTGGTGACGAGCAGATCACCTTCACGATACGTACCTGCGGCCAGTGTGATCGAGCCCCCGTTGCTTACCTTTTGCAAGGCTTTACCCAGCGTCCGGAGAGGTTTGCTGGAGGAGGTACCCGAGTTGCCATCGCTTCCCGATGGGCTGACATAATACTGAGCATAAGCAGTAGACCCACAGTACATGAGGGCTACAAAGAGTAGCAGTGCAATTCGCTTCATAAGTTTTAACGCACTTTATGGTTCAACAATCGTTTGAGCAAATCCGCTTTTATGATAAACATCTCGACCAAATTCTGCCTTGAGCAGGTGGCAGAAGTCAGTTTTTGAAAGAAAGTAGGGTTCCTATGTGCGTAAAAGCAGGTGGTGTGTACATAGACTTACTTACTTGTGCTTTCTGCGATGCCTTCTTGCATTTTGTTTAAAAGCTTCATGACAAAGATGTTGCATAAAAACTAGATTTCCAAAGCTGCTCCATAAAACTTTTTAGAGTCGCATGTAAGAAATGGATAAGGTTGTGCCTGAGCGTAATTATGCAATTGGTGTTATCATGTAAAATGTCCCTTTAAATGAAGATAATATAATATGTTATGCCTAAAAACAGGATAGAATCTATCTTTTTAGGATAATCGTAGGGATTATAACGTGAATGCATGAAGGTGAATAGGTATAATCATATATGGAGAAATTCTGGTACTATATGAATTTTTATTAATAAAGTACAACAAAATAGCCAGATATGATCAAACAAAAAGGAGGGGTGCAAAAGGGATTAAACCATTGAGGCGATCAGGAACTATTTGGATTATATTTATAGGTAGTTACATGAATTGTGGTGAGAGATATAGGATTATTTTTGGCCGCTGTTGATATATGGAAGTGAGTGGCTGGAAAGAAATTATGAATACGCTTTGTAAGGGGCTGTTTTTCAGTGATTTACAAAATCGCGATTTAGAAAACCTCTTATGTTGTAACAATATTTACTCTGTACTTTGCTGCGGGAAATCGACCAGCATGGTAGGGAGCGAAAAAAATAGTCGGCGTGTAAGGCAATAGCCCGAAGCGAAGTAAGGAAATGCAGGACCTGACAGAGGGGAAAACACAGAAACGGCAAAGCCCTCAGTGCGAGGGCTTTGCCGTTTTATAAAAGAACTGGAATTACAATCAGATGTGAATGACCTCGTCGTAGGCGGCCGCTGCTGCTTCCATGATGGCCTCCGACATGGTGGGGTGGGGGTGCACCGACTTGATGATCTCGTGGCCGGTCGTTTCCAGGTTGCGGGCCACAACTACCTCGGCAATCATCTCGGTGACGTTGGCGCCGATCATGTGGGCACCCAGCCATTCACCGTACTTCGCATCGAAGATTACCTTGACAAAGCCGTCTTTCGCACCCGCCGCGCTGGCCTTGCCCGAAGCGGTGTAGGGGAACTTGCCGACTTTGACTTCGTAGCCGGCTTCCCGGGCCTGCTGCTCGGTCATACCGACCGAAGCGATCTCCGGCTGGCAATACGTACAGCCCGGAATGTTATCGTAACGCAACGGCTGCGGCTTGTGGCCCGCAATTTTCTCTACGCAGATAATGCCTTCGGCAGAGGCGACGTGCGCCAGCGCCGGTCCCGGCACAATATCGCCGATGGCGTAAACGCCCTCTACGTTCGTACGGTAAAACTCATCCACCAACACGCGCCCCTTGTCGGTTTTTACGCCGACCTCTTCCAGGCCAATGCCTTCGATGTTGGTCGAAACGCCTACTGCCGACAAAACAATGTCGCACTCCAGCGTTTTCTCACCGTTCTTGGTTTTTACCTTCACCTTGCAAGCCCCCGGTTTGCCGTCTACCGCTTCCACGCTGGAATTGGTCATGATGTCGATGCCAGCCTTCTTGTACATCTTTTCCAACTGTTTGGAGACTTCTTCGTCTTCGTTCGGAACGATGCGCGGCATAAATTCCACGATGGTGACCTTCGTGCCGATCGAGTGGTAGAAGTAGGCGAACTCCACACCAATGGCACCGGAGCCCACAATCACCATCGACTTCGGCATTTTATCGAGCGACATGGCCTTGCGGTAGCCGATGATTTTCTCGTTATCGATCTTCAGGTTCGGCAGTTCGCGGGCGCGGCCGCCCGTGGCCAGAATGACGTGCTTGGCTTCGTAGGTGGTTTTCTTGCCGCTGGCGTCGGTCACTTCTACCTTCTTGCCTTTCAGGAGCTTTCCGGTTCCGTTGATCGTTTCGATCTTGTTTTTCCGGAACAGGAACTGAATGCCCTTGCTCATGCCATCGGCCACTCCTCGGCTCCGTTTCACCATGCCGCCGAAGTCGACCTCGGCACCGTCGACCTTGATGCCGTAGTCCTGGGCGTGTTGGATGTACTCAAATACTTGAGCGCTTTTCAGAAGCGCTTTGGTGGGGATACAGCCCCAGTTGAGACAGATGCCGCCCAGCGATTCGCGTTCGACCACACCGACTTTCATTCCGAGTTGGGATGCGCGAATGGCTGCTACGTAACCGCCCGGGCCGCTACCAACCACAATCAGATCATATGATGATGCCATGAGGAGTTGAATTGGATCTAGTAAGGATGCGCAAATTAATGCTCACTCCCCGGACGAGCAACCTGCATGGCAGAAGGATAAACGCGGCAGAATGCCGGTCGGTCAGTTGCCGAGCGGAATCAGCTGGAACTCGACCCGGCGGTTGGTCCGGCGGTCTTCTTCCGTACGCTCGGGCGTGACGATGGGGCGCTCGCTGCCGTACCCGATGGCCTCGATGCGGTCCGGATCAATGCGCCCGTCGGCAATAAGGTACAGCTTGATGGCCTCGGCCCGGCGTTGCGAAAGGTCCTGGTTCTTCTCCCGGTCACCGACCGAGTCGGTGTGGCCCGAAATTTTCAGGCCGAAGGCGGGGTTGTCGATCAGGAAGTCGTACAACGCATCCAGGTCGCTGTACATGTCCATCAGGATGTCGGCCTTGCCCTGTTCAAACTCGATGGAGGTGAAGCGAATCTTTTTACTCAGGATCGATTCGGCTTTGGCCTTGATCAGCGTGTCGCCGTTGAGGCGGAACTGTTGCTCGATCCGGAAAAACTCTTCCCCCTGGATGATCAGCAGGTAATTGTTGTTGTTGATCAGGTCGAAATCGAACGAGCCGTCTTTGCGAAGCGCCTTCGGCGCCACTTCGATGCCGTTGTCCAGATCGACGATCGAAACGATCCCCCCAAACGGTTTGCCCGTTACCGAATCGGTCAGAATGCCGCTCAGGCGGGTATCGGCCAGCGGCTGGGCGCCCATCGGCAACGGAAACGAGAACAAGTCGAGGTTATTCATCTGATCTTCCGAGCGGGCGTAAAACAAGTTTTTCGACTCCGAATCGATGGTGAAGTAATTCTCACTACCGATGCCGTTCACCAGCGGGCCAATGTTGCGTGGCTCGGTCCAGCGACCCCGGCGGTAGTACGATTTATAAATGTCGAAATTGCCGAAGTTGACCAGGTGGCCGTTCGAGCTGAAATACAGGACGTTGTGTTTGTGGTGGATGAATGGGCTGACTTCGCTGTTGCGCGTGTTGATGACCGGCCCCAGGTTCCGGGCCGGCGACCAGAGGCCCCCGCGTTTTCTGACCGTATAATAAATGTCGGACAGCCCGAAGCCCCCCAGCCGGTCGGAGGCGAAGTAGAGTGTATCGCCCGAGTGCGAAAGCGCCGGCTGCGAATCCCAGCCCTGGCTGTTCACGCTCGGTCCCAGGTTGCGAATGTTGCCGTACGAGCCGTCTTCCTGACGGTCGGCCACGAAAATATCACAGTCGCCGTACCCCTCGCGGCTTTCGCAGCGCACAAAGTAGAGGTTTGCGCCGTCGGGCGAAAGCACCGCCGACCCTTCGTTGTAGGGCGAGTTGATGTCGGTAAACGGTTCGGCCTCGCTCCAGCCAAACTCATCTTTCCGGCTGATGAAAATGTCTTCGTTCACCGTTTTCTGCAGCACGCCCTTCTGGTTGCGCTTCGACGAAAACAGCAGGACGTCGTTGGCGGCGTTCAGCGTCGGGGCGTAGTCGTCCGAGTAGGAGTTGACCACATCGCCCATGTTGAGCAGCACACCCCGGGGCGGCCGCAGGGTATCGATGGTCTTGCGGTACTCTACCAGCTCGTAATAATAGTCCAGCGGAATGAAGTAGTCGCGGTCCAGCTCGGTGAGCGAGTCGTAGTGCAGTTTGATGCGGGTGATGGCGCCGCGGTGGTGTTTGAGCGTCAGGCGGTAAATCGCTTTGGCCTTGCCCACCTGCCCGAGCCGTTCGTAAAGTTGCCCCAGCCGCCAGAGCAATTGCGTATCTTTATAAAAATTGCCGATGCGAAATTTACCGACGTAATCTTCCAGGAGCGGAAGCACTTGTTCCCATTTCTCTTTCTTCTCCAGGCGGGCTATCTTTGATAATGCTTTAGGGTTATAGTAGCGTAATTCAACGCCACCTTCGTAGAGATGAGGAAACCGGAAGTCGTAATTTTCGAATAGCGTGTCACGACCCGCCGTGCTCACGTTGATGCCGTTCATTTTTTTCTCCTGAGCCCACGCCTGCCCAGTAAGAAAGAAAACAACTACTGCAGAAAAAAACCATACGGATGGTTTGCTATTCATGGAGTTCCGCACAAGAAACGGTCTGAAACTTAGGTACGTTAGACATTTTCTGACAACGCTACATTCCGGCACTTTGGTACTCATTACGTTAGGCCTTAGCCGTAAGAAATTCGTTAAATCGTATCGTACACAGTTGGCCATCATGTCTTACGTTTCCCGCCGAAATGTCGAAAGATTCGGGTATTATGGCAGGTTTAGCGATCTGGCACTTGGCTTGTAAAGGTAAAACTAAACGGATGAGCGGCTTTTGACGTTCATTTATTTCTTTTGGCGTGTCAGTTTGACACCCCGACTTACAACTATATGAAAGATAATTTTCTAGGAATACCTTCTTCTTATCTGGCGAACATGGCAGAGCGTGACAACGGCGAGATGATTCCCATCCTGCCGACCGAAGAGGAGGACGATAAACTTGCGGCAGAAGGAATTCCCGACGTATTACCGATTTTACCGCTAAAAAATACGGTGCTTTTTCCGGGCGTTGTGATTCCCATCACGGTCGGGCGGCAGAAGTCGATCCGGCTGGTGAAGCGGGCCTACAAAGGCGATCGCATCATCGGGGTGGTGGCCCAGCGCACCGATACGGCCGAAGAGCCTTCGACTGAGGATTTGTTTGGCGTGGGGACCGTGGCGCACATCATCAAAATGCTGGTACTGCCCGACGGAAATACCACCATCATCATTCAGGGGAAACGCCGCTTCAGCATCGAAGAGATCGTGCAGACCGATCCGTACATGAAGGCGCGCATCCAGCTCATCACCGAAAACTTTCCCGACGTTCGGAAGAAAGAAACCAAGGCGCTGATTCAGTCGCTGAAGGACATCGCTTCCAAAATCCTGAAACTCAATCCGGAAATTCCACAGGAAGCGCAGATTGCGCTGGACAACATCGAGAGTCCTTCGTTCCTGACGCATTTTCTGTCGTCGAACATCAATGCCGACGTGGCCGAAAAACAGGAGTTGCTGGAGATCAACGACGGCATGCAGCGCGCCACCAAGCTGATGACGGCCATGATGAAAGACGTGCAGATGCTGGAGCTGAAGCACGAAATTCAGAACAAGGTCCACAAAGACATCGACGAGCAGCAGCGCGACTATTTCATCCGCCAGCAGATCAAGGTGTTGCAGGACGAACTGGGGCAGGAGGGATCGGAGCAGGAAATCGAAGCCCTGCGCGAACGCGGGATGAAGAAGAACTGGCCCGACGCCGTGGCGCAGCAGTTCAACAAGGAGCTGGACAAAATCTTGCGCATGAATCCCGCCGCCGCCGAGTATCCGGTTGCCATGAGCTACGCCGAGTTGCTGGTCGACCTGCCGTGGGACGAGTACACGAAGGACAACTTTAATCTGGTGCGGGCGCGCAAAATTCTGGATGCCGACCATTACGGCATGGAGAAGGTCAAAGAACGCATTCTGGAATACCTGGCCGTGCTGAAGCTGAAAAATAACATGAAGGCCCCCATCCTCTGCCTGTACGGCCCTCCGGGGGTGGGAAAAACGTCGCTGGGGCGCTCCATCGCGCGGGCACTGAACCGCAAATACGTGCGCATGTCGCTGGGAGGCGTGCACGACGAGGCCGAGATCCGTGGCCACCGGCGTACGTACGTGGGTGCCATGCCAGGGCGTATCATCCAGAACCTGAAAAAAGTGGGTTATTCCAACCCGGTCTACATCCTCGACGAGATCGACAAGGTAGGCTCCGATTTTCGGGGTGATCCTTCGTCGGCCTTGCTCGAAGTGCTGGACCCGGAACAGAACAGTACGTTCGCCGACAATTACCTGGAAGTGGAGTACGACCTGTCGAAGGTGCTGTTCATCGCAACGGCCAACTCGCTCGATACCATTCAGCCCGCCCTGCGCGACCGGATGGAGATCATCGAGATTACGGGCTACACGCTGGAAGAGAAAGTGCAGATTGCCAAGCGGCACCTCATTCCCAAACAGCGCGAAGAGCACGGCTTGTCGGGCAAAGACCTTCAGTTTACCGAGAAAGGCATCATCAAAGTCATAGAAGGCTATACCCGCGAGTCGGGTGTACGCAGCCTGGAGCGGAAAATCGGCGCGGTGGCGCGTCGGGTGGCGCGGTACGTTGCGATGGAAGAGGACTACCAGCGCTCGATCCGCCCCGAACAGGTGACGGAAATTCTCGGTGCCGAAATCTTCGACCGTGAGTTGTACGAGGACAATGGACGCGCCGGTGTGGTGACGGGGCTGGCCTGGACGGCAGCGGGTGGCGAAATTCTCTTTGTTGAATCGGTACTGAGCCGGGGCAAAGGCAAATTGACCCTTTCGGGGCAGTTGGGCGACGTGATGAAAGAGTCGGCGGTAGCGGCGCTCTCGTACTTAAAGGCCAACGCCAACCGACTGGGGGTGCCGTACCAACTGTTTGACCATTACGACATCCACCTGCACGTACCGGCGGGCGCGGTGCCCAAAGACGGCCCTTCTGCCGGGGTCACCATCCTGACCTCGCTGGCGTCGGTCTTCACCCAACGGCGGATCAAGAAATTGGCCATGACCGGCGAAATCACCCTGCGCGGGAAGATTCTGCCGGTCGGTGGCATCAAAGAGAAAATTCTGGCGGCGCGCCGGGCGGGCATCCGGGAAGTGATTCTTTGCAAGAGCAACCAGAAAGATGTAAAGGAACTGGAAGCCGAGCTGCTAAAAGATTTAACCATCCATTACGTTACTACGGCAGAAGAGGTGCTGGAGCTGGCCCTGTCTAAAGACAAGGTAGAAGAGCCGATCGAACTTTCGTGGCCCCAGGATCACACCGCTGAAAAAGAGAAGGCCAATGCCTGAGTGGCGCATGGGTCTTTTGCATTCACCTAACTTCTGACGCTTTTATCAAGTTTTATGCGCCGACGCTTCCTCTTGTTTGTCAGTTTCTTGCTTACCCAGCAGGTGGTAGGGCAAATTGGAGGACGCGCGGCATTCGATTTTCTGAGCCTGCCGGTCAATGCGCGGTTGGCGGCCCTGGGCAACGTCAACGTTTCGCTGTCGGACCAGGACGTGAACATGATGATGGCCAATCCGGCGCTGTTGCAGGCCGACATGGTGCAGCACGCTACCCTCAACTGGGCGCCCTATTACGCAGGGATCAACAGCGTGTCGCTGGGCTACGCGTTCGATACGCCAAACGCCGGTCCGGTCGGCGTGTCGTTTGCGTACCACAATTACGGAACTCTGACGCAGACCGACCCCACCGGTGCCGTGATGGGCGAGTTTTCGGCGGCAGATTACTGGCTGGGCGGCACCTGGGCACACCGATTGGAGAATTACTCGCTGGGCGGCACGGTCAAAGTCGCCGGATCGTCCATCGGGTCGTACAACGCCTTCGCAGTCCTGGCCGATCTGGGCGCAGCGTTCCACCATCCGACGCGCGACTTCCACGTGGGGTTGGCGATTCGGAACCTGGGCTGGATTTTCGATACCTACGCCCCGGGCGCTACGCGACCTACTTTGCCGCTCAACGTACAACTGGGCCTGAGCTATAAGCCCGAGCACATGCCGCTGCGCTTTTCGCTCACGGCCCACCACCTGGAGCGCCCCGACATTGTCTACCTCGACCCGTCCAAACCCGGCACGTTGGACGCGAACGGGCAGGAAGTAAAAGAAGAAAAAAAACTGGGCGACCAGATCATGCGCCACCTGGTGTTTGGGGGCGAGTTTGTATTGAGCCCCAACTTTTACCTGCGTGCCGGGTATAACCATTTAATTCGACGCGAGTTACGTCTGCAAAGCCGGTCGGGGGGAGCCGGTTTTTCGATCGGCGCGATGGCGCGGATCAAAGCCTTCGAAGTGGCCTTCGCGCGTGGGTGGTACCACGTGGCCGGAGGGACCAGTACCCTGACGCTGACCAGTAACCTGCACTCGGTTTTCCGCAAGAAAACCCCCGCTGCCACACCGCAGTAAAGTTTAAGATGAAACCCTTTTTATTATGATTGAGCAGAACCAATACCTGACACCGCGCGAGATTGTGTCAGAACTAGATAAATACATCATTGGGCAAAAAGACGCCAAGCGCAACGTGGCCATTGCCCTGCGCAACCGCTGGCGGCGCATGAGCGTCGACTCCGACATCGCCCGCGAAATTGTGCCGAACAACATCCTGATGATCGGGGCCACGGGCGTCGGCAAAACCGAGATTGCGCGTCGTCTGGCCAAAATCGCCGATGCGCCTTTCACCAAGGTAGAAGCCTCGAAGTTTACGGAGGTGGGCTACGTCGGGCGCGATGTCGAAAGCATGGTGCGCGACTTGGTCGAGCAGTCGGTCAACATGGTGAAACAGCGCAAAAAAGAGGAAGTAAAAGAACGCGCTACCGAACAGGTAGAAGAGGTGATCCTCAACGCTTTGATTCCCGCGATGAAGCCCCCGCGCTCCGTTTCGACCACCAACCCGGCTGTGGAAGGGGAAGTACCGGAAGACGACTACACGCTGAATCAGAAAACGCGGGAGCGCTTCCGTGAAAAACTGCGGAACGGTGAGCTGGACGACCGGAAAATCGAAATCAACATTCAGCAGAGTCCGGCGTCGGGCATGGGGATGATGGGCCCCGGCGGCATCGACGAAGTGTCGATGATGAACCTCCAGGAAATGCTGGGCAACATGCTGCCGAAAAAGAACAAGAAGCGCCGGGTGTCGATTGCAGAAGCGCGCAAGCTTTTGCTCGAAGAAGAAGCGTCCAAACTCATCGACATGGATGAAGTGAAGGAAGAAGCCATTCGCAAAGCCGAAAATACAGGCATCATTTTCATCGACGAGATCGACAAAGTCGCCAGCGGAAGTGGCAAACAGGGCGGCCCCGACGTGAGCCGCGAGGGCGTACAGCGCGATCTGCTGCCCATCGTAGAAGGGAGCGCCGTCACGACCAAGCACGGCGTCATTGCAACCGACCACATTCTGTTCATCGCCGCCGGCGCCTTCCACGTCTCCAAACCGTCGGACCTGATTCCGGAACTACAGGGGCGTTTCCCCATCCGGGTCGAACTGGACAACCTGACGGTCGACGACTTCTACCAGATTCTGAAAACTCCGCGCAACGCGCTCACCAAGCAGTATGCCGCTCTGCTGGAAGCCGAGTCGGTCGAGCTGACGTTCCAGGACGAAGCCCTGCGGAAACTCGCGGAAATCGCTTTCCGCATCAACTCCGACGTCGAGAACATCGGGGCGCGCCGCCTGCATACGGTCATGAGCCATCTCCTAAACGAGCTGATGTACGACGTGCCCGACGTGATCGGACCCAACGCCAAGATCGTCGTCACGGACGATATGGTCGAGGAACGGCTGCGCGATCTGGTGAAGAACCGCGACTTGAGCCAATACATTTTGTAACGCGTCCAACGCAATATGACCTCACAAGGCCGCTCGTACGAGTGGCCTTTTTTTATGCGCTTCCGGTCCGCGCTCCCTGGCCACTATTAGGGAGTAAAAGCTTGCGCGAAACCGACGGGGGTTGGGTAAATCGCAGAAAGCGGGTTTTTACAGGATTAGCAAGGAAATGCGATGCTGTTAATAAATATGTGGCAATTTATCGTACTTTATTACATCCCTTTTTCTTTCCACCGAATTTGCCCTACGAGCTGATAATCAGCGATTTATCGAAATAGTCGAAAAATATTGTATTAATCTTTGAATTATTTTTGTCTTATTTGTATCATTGTGAGGAAAGAGATAAGAATGACGGGTATCTCTCGAAATATGAAATAATACAGATGGATACATACACGTGTCCCACTGTCGCGAGTACGAAGGATCGCAAGAAGAACGTGGTATAAATGGCGTCTGAAAAAGGGCCCTTCACACCACAACTACCTGAGGATCATACGCGAGCTTCCTTCCGAAAGTCAGTAAGTTTCTAAAATAAGCTAGTTATAACAGTAAGCAGTCTAAAGAAAAGACTGCTCCAAAATAGGTATGTGTCCTTTGCAATAGCCCTTGCAAAGCAGTGCTCTCTTGTTTCTTGTGCGCAAGGGGTCGCTGCTGTGGGCTATTACAAGGCCGTGCTGCTTACTCTTTGATCACCATCTGCTTAAACCAGTCATGTCACACTTTGTACGCTGTTCAGCCAGGCGAAATACCATTCCGTCTGTGCTCCACTTTTTGCATCGGCTCATCGGTCTGCATGCTCCCCTCTCGTTACCCCTTTTGCTGGCCCTGACGCTGGTCAGCCCGCAGACCTGGACCCACGCCGCGTCGGCCCCGTTGCGCGCGGCAGGTGCTACGGCCGCCAGCGTTCCGCTCGACGATCCGATCGAGGTCAAGGTGAACTTCATGAGTGAGTTGCTCAACAACGACAGCGGCGATACCCTCGAAGCCCCGACGGGGTATCTGAAAGATTTCGGGCAGGCGTACGGAACACGCCAAACACCGGAAGGCTACGACTACGGTTGGAAGCGCGTAAGCGACGGCCAACCGTTTGACGTTTCTCAGCATGCGCTGGACAACAGCAATGGAAGTGGCCGGAACCGCCTGGGCAGTGCCTACACGTCCGCTTCCGACCAGGCCAAACTGGAAGGAACGCTGGTCCACACCCAGGGAAATTATCTTAGCTCCTGGGCTGCACAACCGCGAGGCCAGGAAGTGTACTGGGAAGTGGCCGTGCCCAACGGCACCTACGAAGTCACCATCGGCGCGGGTGAATACACCGCGGGGGTAGATCCTGAAATTCACACCTTCAATGCCGAAGGGATAACCGCGATCTCCACCTTCGTTCCGACCGGTGCCAATGCCAGCAGCACCCGGGTGACCAACGGCACGGTTACCGTCGACGTGACCGACGGAGCCCTGACAATTACGGCCCTGGGCGGGATCAATTCGAAAATCAACTACGTCGAAATTACCCAAACAGCAACACCGGCACCTACGCCCGGTGTATTCACATTTACGCCCGCCGGGCTGGAGCTGTCCCTGACAACCGGGACGACCGGCACCGCCACGGCCGATCTCGCGGTCAGTGAAGGCACGCCGACCATCGGCATGGTGGCCGACCCGGCAGCGACCTGGCTGACGCTGCCCGCAGCACCTGCCTTGGGGCAGAATACCTTTGCTGTAGATGCCACGAACCTGGCCAAGAACACGCAACACAGCACGCCCGTTGTGGTCAGTGCCGTTGGGTTCTACCCCGCCGTGCTTCCGGTCAACCTAGACGTGACGCCTTTACCCCCGGTGGCCGTGCCTTTCCGCATCAATGCGGCCGGTCCGGAGCGGACCATTGGAGGAGACGTATTTGCGGCCGATCAGTTCTTTATCCACCGTTCGACCGAAACGACCAATACCAGTACCGGTTCGTACGGAGCGATCGACGGTGTACCCTCCGGCGACGAAGCGCTCTATTACGACCGACGCTACGGCGTGGACATGGGGTATGCCGTTCCGGTGGCCGATGGGCAGTACACCGTATTGGTACACATGGTCGAAAACTTTCAAACGGCTGCCAATGCCCGTGTTTTCGACATTTCGATCGAAGGCACGCAGGTGGAAGACGATCTGGATCTGTTTGCGGCGGGCGGTAATCGGCAAAAGGTGCTGATCAAGCGAAGCTATGACGTAACGGTCGCCGATCAGGAGCTGAACATCGATTTCCTGGCGTCTATCAACAACGCCATCGTCAATGCCATCGAAATCCTGCCGTTTACGCCTGCCAACACGGCACCGGTAGTACTGAACCCGATTCCGGACCAGACGGCGACAGAGGGTGTCGCGTTTAGCTTTGCTGTCCCGGTCACGACGTTCGACGATGCAGAAGACGATGCGCTGACCCTGACGGCTACGCTGGCAGGCGGCGACGCCTTGCCCGCTTGGTTGAGCTTTGCCACCAGCACGTTCAGCGGCACGCCAGAGGCCGGAGATGTTGGGATGTTAGCGATTGTGGTGACGGCCACCGATGGGAGTGAAGCCGTCAGTGATACGTTCGACTTAACGGTAGAGGCGGCCCCAGTGGTCAACCAGCCGCCCACGGTGGCCAATGCCTTGCAGGACCAGACCGCTACGGAAGGCATTGCATTTAGCTTTACCGTGCCGGTCAACACGTTCAGCGATGCCAACGGCGACACGCTCATGCTCACCGCTGCGTTAGAAGGTGGCGCTACGCTGCCCTCCTGGTTGAGTTTCGCTGGAGCTGTTTTCGAAGGTACCCCGATGGCCGCCGACCTGGGTACCCTCAGCCTCGTGGTGACGGCTTCGGACGGTAGTGAAGCCATCAGCGATACGTTTAACCTAACTATTGAAGCGGCACCGGTAATCGGCTGTGATCCGATCAGTTCATTGCCTTGCGAAGACATCGCGGTTAGCCTGCCCTTCTCGCTCGATTTCGATGGAACCGAAGGTGGCCTGGCGGACAAGAACGATGTAGGAACGGGCTTCACCATGGTCGATGCTTATTCCGGTACTCGCCTGGCGGTCGATGGAAGCGTTAGCGTGTCCGAGGTGCCCGGCTATGAGCCAAGCCGCCTCACGGTCAACGCCGGTACACTGACCATCGCCACCAACAAAGGCATTGGCTTCCTGACCAACAACAATCAGCTCAATACCCTGGGCGTCGGCTTTTCCGGGTCAGCACCTTTCGTCGTAGAGACTACGTTACTGCAGCCTTTCAACGGTACAAGCTCGCAGCAGGGCGGAATCTGGGTCGGTAAAAACGACAACACGTTCCTGAAACTGGTAGTGACCGGCAACAAGGTAGAGATGCGTCAGGAAGTGAACGACGGAAGCAGCACGGTGAACGACACGACCAACCCGGACCAGCGCATTACCGAAACCATCACCAACCTGAATCAACAGACGGTCCGCTTGCGGCTGGTCGTCGACCCGCTTGCCCACACGGCGACCGGCTTCTACTCGACCGATGGCGTAACCTATACGAATGTCGGCACGGCCTACGGTACGCCCGCCCTCGACATCAGCGCAATGAACCTGACGGACGGCAACCTGTACGCAGGCCTGTTCGCTACGCACCGCAACGCCTCAACGTCGGTCAATTATACGTTCGAGGCGTTTGCTATTGCGCATCCCCTCACCAATACGGCACCGGTGGTGCTGAACCCGATTCCGGATCAGACGGCGACAGAAGGCGTCGCGTTTAGCTTTGCTGTCCCGGTCACGACGTTCGACGATGCAGAAGACGATGCGCTGACCCTGACGGCTACGCTGGCAGGCGGCGACGCCTTGCCCGCTTGGTTGAGCTTTGCCACCAGCACGTTCAGCGGCACGCCAGAGGCCGGAGATGTTGGGATGTTAGCGATTGTGGTGACGGCCACCGATGGGAGTGAAGCCGTCAGTGATACGTTCGACTTAACGGTAGAGGCGGCCCCAGTGGTCAACCAGCCGCCCACGGTGGCCAATGCCTTGCAGGACCAGACCGCTACGGAAGGCATTGCATTTAGCTTTACCGTGCCGGCCAACACGTTCAGCGATGCCAACGGCGACACGCTCACGCTCACCGCTGCGTTAGAAGGTGGCGCTACGCTGCCCTCCTGGTTGAGTTTCGCTGGAGCTGTTTTCGAAGGTACCCCGATGGCCGCCGACCTGGGAAGCCTTAGTCTTGTGGTGACGGCTTCGGACGGTAGTGAAGCCATCAGCGATACGTTTAACCTAACTATTGAAGCGGCACCGGTGGTCGATGCTTGTACGCCCCTGAGCGTGCTGCCGTGCGACGAGCTTGTCGTCGAGTTGCCGGTCAATCTTTCGTTCTCGGGAGCGGAAGGTGGTCTGCTGGACAAGAACGGCGCGGCGACCGGCTTTACCATGGCCGTTCCGCATTCGGAAAGCCGCCTGCCTGCCGACGGCGCGGCGACCTACCCGGATGTCAATGGCTACGAGCCCTCCAAGTTGCTGATCGAAAACGGTACGTTGATCGTCACCGCGACCAAGGGCATCGCCTACCTCGACCCGCCCGCCAGCAACGAAAACAACAACCAGATCAACAGCCTGGGCGTAGGGCTTCAGAACCTGACGCAGACGTTCAGCCTCAAGACGCAACTCAATGGCCTGGTAACCGGAGGCGATGCCGCTCAGGCGGGCCTTTGGTTCGGAATTGACGAAGACAACTTCATTAAACTGAACGCCAACAACGATAACCAGATCGAACTGCGCCGGGAGGTGGGGGGCGTCTCCGCCAATACCGATCAGGTGCAGATCCAAGGGCTTTCGCTGGCCAACGCCACCATCGTGTTGCGCCTGGAAATCAATCCGCAGGCGCGTATCGCTACGGCCTATTACACAATCAACGGTGGGTCGGAAACGCTCTTGTCGGTCGGTGGCATTTCAACCCTGTCGCTGCCTGCCAGCTACTTTACCGGGACCAGCGTGAGCGCTGAAGTCGGTGCGGCTTCTTTTGCCGGGGTGTACGCTACCTACCGTAAAGGCTCGGTGTTCAACGCCACGTTCGACTACTTCACCCTCGAAGAATTCACGCCGCCTAACGTCGCGCCCGTCGTGGCAAACGGTCTTGCCGATCAAACCGCCATGGAAGGTGCCGCGTTCAGTTTCGCCGTTCCGGCCAACACGTTTAGCGATGCCAACGGCGACACGCTTACGCTCACCGCTACCGTAAACGGTGGCGATGCGTTGCCGACCTGGCTGGAGTTTGACGGCAGCACGTTCAGTGGCACTCCCTCGGCAGGCGACGTGGGTACGCTGAACATCGTAGTGACGGCCACGGATGGCAGCGAAACGGTCAGCGATAACTTTGTGCTGACCATCGAAGCGGCCCCGGTACCCTGCAGCCCCATCAGCCTGTTGCCCTGCGATGAGCTGGCGGTCACGTTGCCGTTTGCACTGGATTTCACCGGCAACGAAGGTGGCCTGGCCGAAACCGGTTTTACCATGGTCGATGTTCCTTCCGCGCGTCTGGCTGCCGACGGTACGCCTACCTACCCGGACGTGCCTGGGTATGAGCCCGGTCGCTTGAGCTTCACGAATGGAACGCTGCAAATCCTCTCCAACAAAGGCATTCAGTATTCACAGCCTTCGGGCACCCCGAGCAGTTCAGAAACCAACTCGCAACTCAACGCCCTGGGAGTAGGCTACGACGGGCAAACGCCCGTAATCCTCCGGACTACCCTGGTGGGCATCAACTTCGTCCCCAGCAATGGCAACACCAACTCGCAGCAGGCAGGTTTGTGGATGGGCCTCGACGAAGACAACTACGCCAAACTGGTGATCTACCGGAACGGCGCCAACGTGGGATCGCCCGAACTGCTGATCGAAACCAACGTTTCGGGGACCTTGAATTTCGGGACGAACAACGACAGCATTTTCGACATCAAGCCCAGCGTTTCCATTCCCAACCTGTCGACACATACGGTCACGTTGACGATGGTGCTCGATCCGGCAACGCAAAAAATTACCGCTTCGTATCAGGTCGATAGCGATCCCGAAGTCACCCTGGGTACCCTGAGTGCGCCGGCCACGTTCTTCACCGGGACCGATCACGACAACGATCCGGCCACGACGCCGATGACGTACGCCGGGATTTTCGCTACGCATCGTCGTGCGACCAGTGCCTTTACCGCCACGTTCGAAGATTTTAGCCTGGAGCCGGTTGTGGCCACGCAGGCCCAGCTGATCTTTACGCCGTCCGATCTGTCGGTCAGCGTCCCGAGCGGCAGTGCCACCAGCTTTGCAGTACACCTGAACACGTCCGACGAATTTGAGCGGGAAGTGACCTTTACCGCCACCGAAGGAACCAGCGGCCCGGCACCGCAGTGGCTCACGTACCAGGAGAAAACCCTCACCGCTGAACACGAGGTGACTCATCACACGTCGCTGCCGGAGCCTTCGTTCGACGTAGATGCCGCCGCCCTGACGCCGGGTACCTACACGGCGGTGATTACCGCCTCTGCCGAAGGGTACGAGCCTGCCCAACTGACGGTGGAAGTAGTGGTGTCGACCATCGAAGAGGGATTGCGTCCGTACGTGACCGCCGTTCGTCCGGCCGACAACGCCACCAATGTGCCGCTAGCGCAGTCGATTTCGGTCGACTTGCAGTTCCCCAGCGGAAAGTCGCTCGATGGCAGCACCGTCAACACAAGTACCGTTAAGCTTTTCAGGATCAGCGGCAATGATACCACCGAAGTGGCCGGAACCACGGTGAACGACACCGGGGGCAACGATGCCATCACGCTGTCGGCCCCGTTGGCCTTGGGCACAACGTACCTGTTCACCATTTCGGATGCCGTGCGCGACCAGAACGGCTACGCCCTGTTGCCGTTCCATTCCAAATTTACCACGGTGGTCTCTGAAGACGATGTGCCGACCGATCTGGCCGGAGTTTCGTTCACGGAGCAAATCCTGATCGACAACAACTTTGGCAGCGATGGCTTTACGTCGCTGGTCATCGGACCGGACCATCGCCTCTACGCGGCGACCTCGGGCGGGAAGATTGAGCGCTGGGACATCAACGCTAACGGCACCATCGACAATCATGTGACCATCTCCCCATTCGGCGGAAGTCGTCGGTTGCTGATCGGCTTTCACTTTGACCAGAGTGCCACCGAAAGCAACCTGGTGGCCTGGATCAGCCATTCGGCACCGGCCTTCAGCGGTGTGGCCGATTTTACCGGAAAAATTTCGCGGATCGACCTCAACAACCCGGCTGCACCGCAGGTCACCGACTACGTCATCAACCTGCCGCGTTCGTACAAAGACCACTCGACGAACAGCATCGACTTTGGACCGGACGGCGCGCTGTATTTTATGCAGGGCAGCAACACGGCGATGGGTGCGCCCGACGGCGCCTGGGGGAACCGGAGCGAACATATGCTGACGGCAGCGGTGCTGCGTCTGGACCTGAATAAACTGCCGGCCAACCTCCCGCTGGATGCGAAAACCACCGACGCCGGCGGAGCTTACGATCCCTATGCTGCCAATGCGCCGCTGACCATCTTCGGGTCGGGTGTGCGTAACGCCTACGATCTGGTGTGGCACAGCAACGGCCAGCTCTACGTGCCGACCAACGGATCGGCGGCTGGCGGCAACACGCCTGCCTTGCCGAGCGGCACGGTCTGGTCGGATGGGACCACCTACAGCGGGCCGAACATTTCGGCCCTGAACGACGTGCGCGACACGCAGAACGACTACCTGTTCCGCGTGGTGCAGGGCGGGTATTACGGCCATCCGAACGTGCTGCGCCACGAGTACATTCTGAACGGTGGGAATCCCACCGCGGGCGAAGATCCCGGTGAGGTAGTCTGGTCGAACGGTGGCTATCCGGTCGGCACGCCTGTCGAACCGAACTACCGCGGCTACGCCTACGACTTTGGCTTGAACAAATCGCCCAACGGGGTGATCGAATACCGCAGCAACGCCTTCGGGGGTACGCTGCGTGGCAAACTGCTGGTATGCCGCTTCAGCGGGGGCGATGACCTGATCGTGCTGGAGCCCGGCGTAGCGAATCTCGACATCATCAAGGCGACCGAAGGCAGCCAGGTGCCCGGCCTGCGTCGTCCCTTCTCCAATCCGCTCGATGTGGTGGAGGATCTGACCAACGGGAACCTGTACATCTCCGAATATTTCGATGGCAACGGCGACGGCCAGCCGCGCATCACGCTGCTGAAAGCCGACGTGCCGGCCGTAGACGCGCCGCAGATTGCCCTGGATGCCGACCGCTTGATCTTCGATCAGGTAACCAGCCAGGGCGCTTCGGCCACGGTCAACCTTGTGGTGAGCAATGCCGGCTCGGCCGACCTGGAAATCAGCCAAATCGACCTGACGGGTGCCCTGAGCAACCAGTTCCAGCTCACCAATGCACCAGTAGCGTTCCCGGTCGTGCTGGCTCCCAACGCGACGCTGACGCTGGGCGTGAGCTTCGATCCGACTTCGAACGGACCGAAGGTGGCCTCGTTGCAGATCCTGAGCAACTCGCTGGAACAGTCTACCGCGACGGTTGCGTTGCAGGGACTGGGCAAACAAGGCACCGGTGGCAGTAACGAACCCTCGCTCCAGTGGATTCTGGATACCTACGGCATTGCCATCAACGTAGGCGACGACAACCCGTCGACCAACATCATCCACAGCAGCACTACGTCGCAGAAGGCCGCCTTGCTGGGCGATGAAGTGAGCATGCCGCGGTTCGAAAAAGCCGGCACCGGGCCCGTCACTGTGGAGTTGCTGTCCGTCTTCGGACCGACCGACAACAACCCCGTCGTGGGCTTTGGCTGGTACGAAAGCGGATCGGCGGCCGCCACGCACGAGTTGTTTACGGTGAGCAACAATCCGGTGGCTAATGGGCAAACCCTGAACGCCCCGGTCACCGGTAATCTGCAGTTCGATCCGGGCGCGCAGTCGTTTGGGTTCTACAGCCGCTGGCCTTACTTCAGCAACCGCCACCTCTACAGCGAAGATGCGTTGAACACCTTCAGCGGGGCCATTCCGCACCACGTGCGGGTGTATCCGTTGCCGGGCGAAGCGAACGCCTATGTCATTGCAACGGAAGAGCATACCTCGGGCTTCGATTACCAGGACATCGTTGTCATTGCGCGAAATGTGAAGAAGTACGAAGAAGGCCCTGTGGTAGCCGACGTGATTCAGATCAACTTCTCGGACGAAGCGACCACCCCGCCCAACGGCTACCTGAAAGATTTCGGGAGCGCTTACGGCGACCGGGGGAACGGCTATAGCTACGGCTGGATCAGCACAACCAACGGCAGTCCGGTATCGCTGGTCGGGCAGGGGCGTAACCGGACTACTTCCGGACAGAGCAACCCGCTGTTGGCTACGAGCATTCACATGAATCACCCGACCACGCCGCCGTCGGGCTACTGGGAAATCGCCGTTCCGAACGGTTCGTATACCGTGACCGTAACGGCGGGCGATGCCAACGCGGGAAATGATCCGGAAGTCCATCGCGTCAACGCCGAAGGCATCAACCTGATCAACAACTTTGTTCCGTCTGGAAGCTCCTCTGCTGCCACACGGCACACCACTGGCTCGGGCATCGTGCAGGTGCTGGACGGCAAGCTGACCCTCGATTACGCGGGTGGCGGCGTCAACACCAAGTTGAATGCCGTGGTGATCGAACCGTACGACGTACCCGTGGCGAGCACGCTGCGCCTGAACGTGGGCGGACCGGAGTTCACCGACGCACAGGCCCGCGTGTGGGACGCTGACCAGTATTTTACGGGAGGCGTGATCAGTTCCAAAACGTTCGACGTGCCGGGCACGACCGACGACGCACTGTACCTCACGTACCGCTATGCCGAAGGGGCCAATGGGGCTTCGGCCGGGGCTCCGTTCAGCTACAACATTCCGGTGACCAGCACCGATCCGGTGACGGTCAAGCTGCACTTCCTGGAGCCGTACTACGGCGCGCCGGGTGGCGGGGCCGGTGCCGTAGGCGCGCGTCTGTTCCACGTCGATATTGAAGGCAGCCGGGTGCTGTCGAACTTCGATCTATATGCCCAGGAAGGCGCAGGCAAAGCCATAGTGCGCACCTTCGAGAACATCGCGGTGACGGGCGGCATCCTCAACATCGACTTCACTTCCGTGACGAACAACGCGATCATTTCGGCCATCGAGGTGATCGAAGGCGAGGGGGGAACTACCCCACCTCCCGCCACGGCTCAGTTCAAAGTCAACTTCTCGGATGCGGCTACGGTGGCCCCGAACGGCTGGCTGAAAGACTACGGACAGGCCTTCGGAAACCGGGGGAACGGCTACAGCTACGGCTGGTTGACCACCACCGGGCAGAACGGGCTGGACTTGACCAAGAACGGACGCAACCGCGCACGTCCTGCCATCGACCTGCTGCTGAATACGCTGGTGCACATGCAATACGGCACCTCCATCGATCCGAACCCGAACAGCGGCACGTTCGAAGAAGGCATCTGGGAAGTGGCCGTTGCCAACGGCGCTTATAACGTGACGGTCAGTGTGGGCGACCAGGGCAGCGGCCAGAACGGCTACGACAGCCAGCATACCCTGAACGTGGAAGGCGTCACGGCCATTGACCAGTTCCAGGGATCGGCCGCGCAGGAGTACCTGGAAAATACCGTGACCGTAGTGGTAACCGACGGACGTCTGACCATCACCGCGTTCGGCGGCGTCAACACCAAGATCAACGCGATCGAAGTCGTGCCGACCGAAGGTTCTGACCGGCCCTACGTCATCTCGTCCATTCCGAGCAACGGCGCGACCAACGTAGACATCCGTGACCTGACCATCTCGGCCAATAACCTGTACTTCCCGGAAGGTACCGACCTGGATGGCGCAACGGCGACCAACCAGAACGTGAAACTGTTCCGCCTCACGGCTAACAACCAGGTGGTAGAAGAAGTCGCCGGTGACGTAAACGATACCGGCGGGGGCGATGCGCTCAGCTTTATCCCGAGCCAGCCGCTGCTGACCAATACCAAGTACAAGTTTGTGATTACCGAAGGGGTAAAACTGACCAACGGCGCCGCCTTCCTCCCGTACGAAGCCATCTTCACGACGGGAAGCGAGGAAGTGGTGCCGCCGGTCGATCTGGCCGGTGTCTCCTTCACCCGGTCGACCAACTTTGGCGGCAACGAGCTGCTCGACCGCTTCACGTCACTGGTCGTGGGGCCGGACGGGAAGCTGTACGGCAGCACCTTGGGTGGTTCGATCAAACGCTGGGACATGCAGCCCGACGGTTCGCTGATCAACTACGAGGAACTGCAACCTGCCCTGACGGGTAGCCGCCTCGATTTCAGCGGCCCCGAAGCGCGCGCCATCATCGGTCTGGCCTTCGACCCGAACGCCACGGCCGAAAATCTGGTGGCCTACATCACGCACTGTAAGCTCATCAACTTTGAAGTCAACAGCGCCGACTCGCTGAACTGGGACGGCAAGATTACCCGCCTAAGCGGCCCGAACCTGAGTCAGACGCAAGATCTGGTGATCCACCTGCCGCGTTCGCGCAAGGATCACCTGACCAACAGCATCGCCTTCAAACCCGGCGAAGACCGCGTGATTTACTTCAACCAGGGCAGCAACAGCGCCGGTGGCGAACTGGACGGTACCTGGAAGAAGCGCGAACGCATGCTGGCGGGGGCCGTGCTGCGGTTGGATCTGGACAAACTGCCCGCCAACCTGCCGCTGGACGTGCGCACCACCGAGAACTTTGCGGTGCTGAATACCGCGCCTTCTACCGGCCTGACCCTGTCGGACGGTACTTACAATCCGTATTCGCAGGATGCGCCGCTGACCATCTTCGGGTCGGGTGTGCGCAACGCCTACGATCTGGTGTGGCACAGCAACGGCCAGCTCTACGTACCGGCCAACGGTACGGCGGGCGGTAGCAATACGCCGGGGTCGGCCAACTACGTGAACCGCGACCCGTCGGGGCTGGGCGTACGCCGTCCGGACGGCACATTCTACAACCACACCGCCTTCCCCGCCATTCCGGCGACCAACAACAATGCGGTGCAGAAAGACTGGCTGTTCCGCGTGGAACAGGGCGGCTACTACGGCCATCCGAACCCGTACCGGGGTGAGTTTGTGCTGAACCACGGCGGCGCGTCTTACAACGACGTACCTGGCCAGGCCGGTACACATGTCGACGTGCCGAACTATCCGGGTTCCATTGTGCCGGACCCGAACTACCGCCGTCCGGCCTTCGACTTCGGCTTCAACAAATCGCCCAACGGGGTGATCGAATACAAGAGCAACGCGTTCGGGGGCAAGCTGAAAGGCATGCTGGTGGTGTGTCGCTTCAGCAACGGCAGTGACCTGATTCTGCTGCAACCCGGCGGCGCGTCGAAAGACATCGCCAACTCGTACCTGAATGTGACCGGCCTGACCGGCCTGGATGATCCGCTCGAAGTGGTGGAAGATCCGAAAACCGGGAACCTCTACGTGTCGGAATACGATCGCAGCAACAACGGCGTCGCCCGGTTGACGCTCCTGAAGGCCAACGTCCAGGCGACGCCGCAGCCGGAACTGGTCGTTACGCCGAGCGAACTGATTTTCGAAGCAGTGAAAGGCGTGACCACCGCACAGCAGCAGGTAACGGTGAAAAACGCCGGTACGGCCGATCTGAACATCACGGGCGTGACCCTGAGCGGCAGCTTTGCCAATCAGTTCGACCAGGTATCAGGCCCGGCGACCGCCACGCTCGAACCCGACGAAGAAACGACGTATGCCTTTACGTTCTCGCCCGACAACAACGGCAACAACCTGGGCGACATGTCGGCAACGTTCTCGATCACCAGCAACGACACAACCGGCGGCAGTACCAAGTCGGTCGGGTTATACGGCCTCAAAAAGAATGGCTTCGAAGGTGGGAACGAACCCGCGCTGCAAGCGGTGGTCAATACGTTGGGGTACGGCATCAACGTAGGCTGGACCGGCCTGACGCCGCCGTCCGATCCGACCGGAACCACGCCCAAGGGGCAGGAGGTACAAGTGCCGCTGTTTGTGAAGGCCGGCACCGGGCCGGTGGGCATCTTGCCCGTAGCGCGCTACTCGCCGGCCGAAGAGCTGCCGTTCGGGTGGTATCAGAACCAGGGTGGCAACGTGACGCACCACCGGGTGGGTGTCCTGGAGAACGGCTTGCCCAGTGCGCAGACGCTGTTCCCGGGTCTGGCGTCCGGCAACCAACAGTTCGAGCCGCAAGGCGCTATTTTCGGAATCTACGTCGAGTCGAACTCGTTCGGGCGATTCAACTACACGGAAGATGCCCTCAACACGGGCGGCGTGCCCCACCGCACCCGGATTTACCCGATGCGCGACCGCGCCGGGCAGCCGATCGCCAACAGCTTCCTGGTCTGCTTTGAGGACGCCAGCAACGGCGACTACCAGGATTACGTGTTCGTCGTCTCGAATGCGAAGCCGTACGAAGCGGGCTCGTTGCTGCTGACCTTCGCGCCCGACGCCCTCAACTTCCAGTTGAACCCGAACACCGTGTCGGCACCGAAGTCGGCCACGCTGACCACCAACGGTGCCGTGACAAGCAGCGGCGTGACGCTTTCGGCCTCGAAAAACTGGGTGGTATTGCCCAACCCGGTTACGTTAGGAAGCCCCATGCCGTTTGCGGTCGATGCCAGCAGCTTAGGCGTAGGGCAGCACACCGCTACGGTGACGGCCTCGGCGCCGGGCTACGTTTCGACTACGATCCAGATTACGGCGACCGTGACCGACGAGGTCGTGTGGGCTTATCAGTTCAACTTCCAGGACGGCTCTGTTACTTCGCCGGCGGGCTACGTGGACGATATCGGAAGGCCATACGGGCTGCAAAGCAACGGCATGACGTTCGGGTGGGTGCTACCGGGCACAACAACGCCGGCAGACGCCTCGGCCAATACCCGGAACCGGCAGGTGAACGGGGTGAGCTCACTGCTCAACACCTTGAACATCATCAACCACGCCACTAGCGCCGACCTCTATCCGCCGCGCGACTGGGCGATTAGCCTCCCGAACGGCAAGTACTATGTGAACGTGAGCGTGGGCGATGCCGGCTCGGACAACGACAGCCAGCACAAAGTGGATGCGAATGGCGTAACGGTGGTGACCTACGATGAAGAGACCAACGGACCGCTGGGCATGCACCACGGCGAAGGTACCGCGATGGTCGACGTCGTCAACGGAAGGATGCAGCTTACGCAGGGTTTAGGCGGTCGCATGACCAAGGTGAACTACGTGCGCATTGCGCCGGTCGACGTCACCAAACAACCGCCGACGATCCTGGCGACGTTTGATGGCCTCTCGTCCGACGTAGACGAGTACCGCGGTGCCGTGACCGTCACGCTGGAGGCGACCGACAACAGTGGATCGGGAATGGCTTCTCTGACCTACAGCCTGAACGGCACGGACTACACGACCTATACCGAGCCGCTGGTGTTCGACGAGACCAGTGCGTATACCTTAACGGTTCGCGCCGAAGATAACAACGGCAACGTGACGTCCCGCACCTACTCGTTTACGGTGATGGAAGCGAGCGGAGCGCTGGCGGCCATCGAAAACATGACCAAAATTCCGGGCACCGACCGTGGCTTCCCGGCCGACGATTTCTACACGTTCCACCGGCTGGGCGATCCGCAACAGGCGAGGGTACACGATCAGAACGTGATGCGCATTCACAATGAAGGCACCAGCGACCTGATCATCACGGCCATCGCGCTGCCGGATGCGACCAAGTTTACGTACACCATTCTGCCCGATGACGACCAGTCGGTCGAGCTACCCCTGGTGATTGCACCGAACAGTTCGCGCGATCTGCAATTGACCTTCATCGGCACGACGGGCAACAACAACAACGCGGTCTTCACACAGCAGATTTCGTTTACGTCGAATGCCGACAACGCCGCTACGCTGACCGCTACGTTGCGGGGTGCGTACTCGCCGTTCCCGGAAGGCGGCCGCGAGATCACCGCCCAGCAGGTCTTCAACTCGTTCGGGTTCCAGACCAGCATGCTGAGCTACGTCAACGACAATTATGAAGTGGTGAGCAACCCGACGACGAACCCGAGCTCCAACTATCCGAAGGCGGAACTGGTTGACGGCGGCTACGAAGGCGACATGATCCTGTCGAAAACCTTCGTGCAGGCCGATCCTACAAAACCGGTCATCGGCATCCAGTTGTCGGCGCTGCACGGCGGACCGGGCTCTGACTACGGACGGTTCATCGCGGTCAACAACGAAAACATTGTGGCGGGCATGAATTTCTCCCACAATCAGTATTACTACCAGACGCTGTTGCCGCAAAACAACAGTGGCGTGATCAACAACGACCGGGCGACCAGCATCACGCAGCCGTTCCGGATCAGCGTGGCCGGCTACAACACCGGCGGGCACCAGGATACCCTGCTGGGGGTCCGCGTGTTCAAGGTGATCGACCGCGACGGCAACGTCATCCCGAACGAATACATCGTGCTGCAAGACTTTGTGCAGAACGGGTGCGGTGCCGGGTCGGCCAACTGTGACTGGAACGACAACACGTTCTACTTCATCAACATCCGTCCGGAAGCCCTACCGCAGGTAACGCAAATTCAGGACACGATGGTGGTGGCGCAGCGGGCCTTCAACTACAACGTAGCGCGCTACTTCGACCGTGGGTATCCGGGCAACCAGCTGACCTACACGGTGAGCTCACTGCCCGCCTGGATGCAATTCAATGCCCAGACGGTTACGTTTAGCGGCACGCCGACGGCCAATGCGACAGCGACTGAGGTTACGCTGACCGCCACGGATCTGAACGGACTGGTAGTCTCCTCTACCTTTACGATTGGCGTCGATACGCCCCCAACGCTGGCTTCGCTGGGCAACCGGCAAGACCCTGTAGGGACTGAGCTTACGGCGGTGGCGATTGTGGAGGCCGACGATGAGGACGACCTGACTTACGCCGCGACCGGTCTGCCGACCGGTGTGGTGATGGACGAAACAACGGGTCTGGTCACCGGCACTCTGACGCAGCGAGGTACGTATGCGGTTACCGTGACGGTCGACGACGGCTCTTTTGCGCCGGTTTCGGTGAACCTGACCTGGGACGTACAAAATGCGGCACCCGTTGCGGATGCGGGCATCGACCAGCAGGTACAGACCTCGACGGGCAGCGCCGACGTGACACTGGACGGTAGCCGTTCGCAAGATCCTTACGGTGCCATCACAAGCTACGTGTGGCGGGAAAACGGGAACCAACTGGCGACCGGCGTAACGCCAACGCTGACTTTGAGTGTCGGCACGCACCAGCTTGTTCTGACCGTAGAAGATGCCGACGGCGCGGTCGACACCGACGGCGTGACCATTACGGTGACACCGTTCACACCCAATGCCGGACCGCTGGCTTCGGCGGGTGCCGATCAGTCGGTGGTCGATGCCGATAACAACGGTGTGGAAACGGTAAGCCTGAACGGTTCCGGGTCTTCGGATAGCGATGGCGAAATTGTTTCGTACGTCTGGAGCGAGAACGGCAACCCGCTGGCGACCGGCGCGACACCAAGCGTAAGTCTAGCGGTAGGGGTGCATCAGATCACCCTAACTGTCACTGACGACGACAACGCGACGGCAACCGATCAGGTGCAAGTGACCGTAACGAGTCCGACCGTTGAGGAAGGCTTCACGCTGCGGCTGAACGCGGGTGGACCGACGGTGAGCTACCAGAGCGAGACGTTCACGGCCGATCAGGGCAGCGGCTACTACAACAGCGAGCACACCTACAGCAACCCGGGCCTGAGCGTGCCGAGCCTCTACCAGACCGAGCGGGGCTCCACGGCCGACCAGGGCACGCTGAGCTATGCCATACCGGTGCCCAACGGGCGCTACACGGTGCGCACCCACCACGCTGAGCTCTACTTCGGGCAGTCGGGGCCGGCCGCCCAGGCGGGTCAGCGGGTGTTCAGCATCAGCCTGGAAGGGGCGGTGGTGGATCCGTCGCTGGACCTGCAGGTGGTCAGCGGGGGCGCTCCGGTGGTGCGGACCTTCACCGATGTGGAGGTGAGCGACGGAGTGCTGAACCTGGTGCTGAGCGCCACGGCCAACCGGCCGACGCTGGCCGGGCTGGAGGTGATCGCCACGCCGGTGTCGCCGCTGAGCACGTACCGCATCAACGCGGGCGGACCGACGCAGACGGTGAACGGGGTGACCTGGACGGGATGCCAGACGGGCAACTGCCAGGGCTGGGTGGCGGGCGGCTTTGTGCACACCGACTTCGGCAGTGCGATCAGCGGGGTGCAGTCGCCGCTCAACCAGAACCTGTTCCAGACCGAGTGGACGGGCGGGCAGACCAACGGGGTGGGCGTGGGTCAGGTGGCCTTCGGCTACCACCTGCCGGTGACTAACGGACGCTACCAGGTGCGGCTCTACTTCGCCGAGCTCAACAAAGGGGGCGTAGGCCAGCGGGTGTTCGACGTGAACCTGGAAGGCGGCGCGCCGGAGCTGGTGAGCTTCGACATCGTGCAGGCGGCCGGCAGCCAGAACGTGGCGCTGATGCGTCAGTTCGAGCTGGAGGTGAGCGACGGGGTGCTGGACATCGACTTCATCCGTCGGGTGGAGAACGCCAAGGTGAGCGCCATCGAGGTGGTGCCGGCCCCGGGCGTGGCGCGTCAGGACTACTGGCTGGAAGCCGAGTGTGCGCAGGTGGGCAGCAACTGGCAGGTACATGCCGACGCGTCGGCCTCGCAGGGGCAGTACGTGGAGGTGCAGCCGGGGCTGAACAGCGGGGACGCGGCACCGGCGGCGGTGGCGGCCAACCGGGTGCGGTTCAGCGTGACGGTGAGTCAGGCGGGCAGCTACCGGCTGTATGCACGGCTGCGGGCCGCGAGCGGGACGGACGACTCGTTCTGGGTGCGGATCAACGGAGGCAGCTGGATCAAGTGGTGGCAGGGCTTGCAGACGGGCAACAGCTTTGCCTGGAAGCAGGTGAGCCAGGGGCCGTTCAGCCTGAGTGCGGGGGTGAACACGATCGACGTGGCCTACCGGGAGGACGGGGCGCAGCTGGACAAGCTCTACCTGACGGCGAGCGAGAACCTGCCGGCCGGCCTCGGACAGGACGCCTCCAATTGCACAGTCGCGCCTAACCAGCCGCCGGTCGCTGCGGCGGGTGCCGATCAGACCGTGATCGATACGGACAACAACGGCACGCAAGCTGTACAACTGAACGGTACCAATTCTACCGATCTGGACGGAACCCTGCAAAGCTACGTTTGGAGCGAGAACGGCAACCCGCTGGCGACCGGCGCCACCCCAACCGTAACCTTAGCGGTGGGCGTACACCAGATCACCCTGACTGTCACCGATAACCGAGGCGCCACGGCGACCGACCAGGTGCAGATTACGGTTAACAAACCTGTCTACAACCTGACGGTGGGCGTGAGTGGCAACGGTAGCGTAAGCCCGCAGAGCGGCAGCTACGAAGCTGGTAGCGTCGTTACCCTGACGGCAACGCCCGCCAACGGCTACCTGTTCGACGGCTGGAGCGGCGCGGCAACCGGTACGACCAACCCGCTTACGCTGGTGATGGACGGTAACAAAACCCTCCAGGCTACTTTCGTGGCAGAACCGAGTGCAGGCTTCACATTGCGGCTGAACGCGGGTGGGCCGACGGTGAGCTACCAGAGCGAGACGTTCACGGCCGATCAGGGCAGCGGCTACTACAACAGCGAGCACACCTACAGCAACCCGGGCCTGAGCGTGCCGAGCCTCTACCAGACCGAGCGGGGCTCCACGGCCGACCAGGGCACGCTGAGCTATGCCATACCGGTGCCCAACGGGCGCTACACGGTGCGCACCCACCACGCCGAGCTCTACTTCGGGCAGTCGGGTCCGGCCGCCCAGGCGGGTCAGCGGGTGTTCAGCATCAGCCTGGAAGGGGCGGTGGTGGATCCGTCGCTGGACCTGCAGGTGGTCAGCGGGGGCGCTCCGGTGGTGCGGACCTTCACCGATGTGGAGGTGAGCGACGGAGTGCTGAACCTGGTGCTGAGCGCCACGGCCAACCGGCCGACGCTGGCCGGGCTGGAGGTGATCGCCACGCCGGTGTCGCCGCTGAGCACGTACCGCATCAACGCGGGCGGACCGACGCAGACGGTGAACGGGGTGACCTGGACGGGATGCCAGACGGGCAACTGCCAGGGCTGGGTGGCGGGCGGCTTTGTGCACACCGACTTCGGCAGTGCGATCAGCGGGGTGCAGTCGCCGCTCAACCAGAACCTGTTCCAGACCGAGTGGACGGGCGGGCAGACCAACGGGGTGGGCGTGGGTCAGGTGGCCTTCGGCTACCACCTGCCGGTGACTAACGGACGCTACCAGGTGCGGCTCTACTTCGCCGAGCTCAACAAAGGGGGCGTAGGCCAGCGGGTGTTCGACGTGAACCTGGAAGGCGGCGCGCCGGAGCTGGTGAGCTTCGACATCGTGCAGGCGGCCGGCAGCCAGAACGTGGCGCTGATGCGTCAGTTCGAGCTGGAGGTGAGCGACGGGGTGCTGGACATCGACTTCATCCGTCGGGTGGAGAACGCCAAGGTGAGCGCCATCGAGGTGGTGCCGGCCCCGGGCGTGGCGCGTCAGGACTACTGGCTGGAAGCCGAGTGTGCGCAGGTGGGCAGCAACTGGCAGGTACATGCCGACGCGTCGGCCTCGCAGGGGCAGTACGTGGAGGTGCAGCCGGGGCTGAACAGCGGGGACGCGGCACCGGCGGCGGTGGCGGCCAACCGGGTGCGGTTCAGCGTGACGGTGAGTCAGGCGGGCAGCTACCGGCTGTATGCACGGCTGCGGGCCGCGAGCGGGACGGACGACTCGTTCTGGGTGCGGATCAACGGGGGCAGCTGGATCAAGTGGTGGCAGGGCTTGCAGACGGGCAACAGCTTTGCCTGGAAGCAGGTGAGCCAGGGGCCGTTCAGCCTGAGTGCGGGGGTGAACACGATCGACGTGGCCTACCGGGAGGACGGGGCGCAGCTGGACAAGCTCTACCTGACGGCGAGCGAGAACCTGCCGGCCGGTCTCGGACAGGATGCTTCCAATTGTAACAGCGCGCTCGCACGCAGCGGCCCGTCTGCCGCGACTGCAACCGCTGACGGAACCCCGGTCAGCCTCATGATCTATCCGAACCCGAGCCGCGGTCTGTTCCGCGTAACGTTCGACGGCGAGCAGCCCGAACACGGAAAAATCTCCATCATCACGACCACGGGCGTCATCCTCAAAGAGATGACCGTAGAGCGTGGCGAATGGGAAATCGACCTCGGCACACAAGCCGCGGGCGTGTACCTGATGCGACTGGAATTCGGCGATCAGATTCGCCACGAGCGCATCCAGAAATTGTAAAGCACAGTTTGCGTGAATTGTGTGCGGGGAGCCTGGAAACAGGCTCCCCTTTTTTATGCGTAAGGTCACCGTGGGAAACCTTGCAGCGTGACAAAAGTCCCATTTCCGGTAGCCTTTGGGGAGGAGAAAGGACCAGAAGCAGCAAAAAGTACGGTCGGGTGGTGGTTCAACCGCAACAAAAATATTTTGGGAGTACGCAGAACGTGGTGTAAGACGCTCTATAACATAACGTACTGATTGCTAGAGTATCACCCCGAAAATGACGCCCCGGAAGGCATAAGGGGAGTGTACTAAATGATAAGAGATGAAAAATTTTTCATGCTTATAACAACATTTATACTGCGATTTCTTGGAAGAGAAAAAGGGATTTGCAATATTTGTAATATAATTAGTTCAAATAGTTCTTTTCGGGTCTTTTGCGTTGAAGTGTAGTACGACACGATGGATCGCAGCCCTAACTTTTACGCGGCTTACCCCTTGCAATAGCGTGTAAACCGTGCTAACCACCTCCCTCTCAAGTTGTTAAGACCTCTTTTCCAGCAGGTTGGAAAAGGAGCCAAGCGTATGCCTGCAGTTGAACTTATGCGTCCTATAGAATATAACTATATAGACTTTATTTTGAATTTAACCACTGTTAGCCTATCGTTTTTTTACTCATGAAGAGAGCCATGTCCATTTCGTTTGCACGAGAAATACAAGGGCTGCCCCGCACACGCCAGGAGGCCATGCCTTATGTGATCTCGCGGTGGAACTGGTGGATGTTCATCCTGTTCGCGGGGTGGATGTTTGTCAGTTCGGCCGTGTTGGCAAATGCGCCCAACACGGTGCCCACCGCCTTTCCTTTCACCAGCCAGCACAACAGCGGCCTTGCCAGTCCCACAGGGGGCTCGGGAGGCGCTGCCTATCCGTTCTGGATCAACAGCACTAGCACCGCCGCTGCCGCAGAAGCTACCGAAGAGATTCGGATCAACTTCGGCGATGCGGCCAACGCCTCGGTAACGGGCTACCTGCCCGATTTCGGCCAGGCCTACGGCGATCGTGGGAACGGCTATACCTACGGCTGGATCAGCACCACGACGGGAGCCCCCGTTTCCCTGGAAGGACAGGGACGCCGCCGGACCAACACGTCCGACGCGCGACTGGCTACGCTGATTCACATGGATCATCCTTCGACGCCGCCTACGGGCTACTGGGAACTGGCTTTGCCGAACGGCACTTACCAGGTCACTGTCGCCGTGGGAGACGGGAACGTCAGTTCTACTCCGGAGATCCACCGCATCAATGCCGAAGGCATCACGCTGATCGACAACTTTGCTCCCTCCGGTGGATCGGGTGCTGCAACCCGCTTCACGACAGGAATCGGACAAGTCGAAGTGGTAGACGGAAAACTTACCCTCGACTATGCCGGGGGCGGGAAAAATACCAAGCTGACTTACGTAGAAGTGCTGCCGGTGGCTGCCAATGCGGGTTGCACCCCGCTGAGTCCGTTGGCCTGCGACGAACTGATCAAGCCCCTGCCGTTCTCGCTGGCGTTTGACGGTACAGAAGGTGGATTGTCACAGACGGGCTTCACGCTGGTGGATGCGCCGTCGGCTCGTTTAGCAGCCGATGGGCCGATCAGCAACCCTGATGTGCCGGGCTACGAGCCGGGCCGTCTGAGTTTCGAAGCCGGAAATCTGGTAATCGAGGCAGACAAAGGTCTGGCGTACGTAACCAACGAAACCAGCACCGAAGTAAACTCGCAGATCAACGCCCTGGGTGTGGCCTTCACGGCCGGTGCCGACGATTTCGAGCTGACTACCCGTGTGGTCAACCCCTACGAAGACAACAGCAGCAACGCCGAGCAAGCTGGCGTATGGCTGGGAAAAAATGAAGACAACTTTGTGCGCCTGGTTGTGGTGAACAAAGGCGTCGTGGAGATGCGCGTCGAAGTGAACGGCATCTCCGAGCGGACCGATGCCATCAAAACCAATTCGTTGGGGTCGCTTGCCAACCGGACGGTCACGCTGCGGCTCGCCGTTGAGGGCGACAAATTTGTCGGGTACTATACCCTCGATGCAGGCACAGAGGTGAGACTGGGTGAGCTGCCGGTCGGTGCCGGTCTGTTGGATGGCCTGGTGATCGACGGAAAGCCGGTGACCCTGGGTGGGGTTTACGCCAGCAAGCGCCGTGAAGCGGCAGCAACGACCGTGCGCTTTCGCTTCGCTGACTTCAACATTACGTCGAAGGCCGTAGAGCGTCCGTACGTGATCTCTTCTACCCCGACCAACGGGGCCACGAACGTAGACATTCGGGACCTGACCATCTCGGCCAACAACCTCTACTTCCCGACGGGCTATCGCCTGATCTCTTCGACGGCAACGGCCGCAACGGTGCAACTGTACCGCCTGAATGGCGCGGCAGCTACTCAAGTGGCGGGTGACGTGAACGATACAGGGGGGGGCGATGCGCTGAACTTTAATCCGAGCGCGCCGCTGCAAACCAACACCCGCTACCGGTTTGTGGTGACCGATGGTGTAAAAGCCGTTAACGACGCCGGCGAGCAGGTTTCGTTTCTGCCGTATAGCGCCGAGTTTACCACCGGGAGCGATGAAATTACGCCGCCGGTCGATCTGGCAGGCGTCTCGTTTACGCGTGTGACCGACTTTGGCGGCAACGAACTGCTCGACCGCTTTACGTCGCTGTTGATCGGTCCGGACGGCAAACTGTACGGCAGTACGCTGATGGGATCGATCAAACGCTGGAACATTCAGCCCGACGGTTCGCTGACCAACTACGAGGAACTGCGCCCCACGCTGACCGGAAGCCGTCTGGATTTCCAGGGAACCGAGAGCCGGGCCATCATCGGTCTGGCGTTCGACCCGCGCTCGACGGCCAGCAACCTGATTGCGTACATCACGCACAGCAAGCTCATCAACTTCGAGATCGTTAGTAGCGATTCGCTGAACTGGGATGGGAAGATTACCCGCCTGAGCGGCCCAAACCTGAATCAGGTGCAAGATCTGGTGATCCACCTGCCGCGTTCGCGCAAGGACCACCTGACCAACAGCATCGCCTTCAAACCCGGCGAGAACAACGTGCTCTACTTCAACCAGGGCAGTAACAGCGCCGCCGGTGAAGTCGACAACAACTGGAAAAAGCCCGAACGTCTGTTGGCGGGGGCCGTACTGCGGTTGGATCTGGACAAACTACCGGCCAACCTGCCGCTGGACGTACGCACGACGAACAACATCCGCGCGATCAACGATGCGCCGGCTACTGGCCTGACCCTGTCGGACGGTACCTACAACCCGTATTCGCAGGACGCGCCGCTGACCATTTTCGGTTCGGGCGTGCGCAACGCCTACGATCTGGTATGGCACAGCAACGGCCAGCTTTATGTCCCGGCCAACGGTACCGCGGGGGGGAGCAATGCACCGGCTTCTGCCAACTACGTTTCGCAAGACCCGACGGGTCGTGGCGTACGTCGTCCGGACGGCACGTTCTACAACCATACCGATTTTCCGATGGTGCCTGCCGCTACGGGCAACGAAGTGCAGAAAGACTGGCTGTTCCGGATCGTACAAGGTGGCTACTACGGCCATCCGAACCCGTACCGGGGTGAGTTTGTGCTGAACCACGGCGGTGCTGCCTACAGCAACGTACCCGGCCAGACCGCAACGCACACGGACGTGGCAAACTATCCGACCACGTTGGGACCTGACGCGAACTACCGCGAGCCGGCGTTCGATTTTAACGTGAACAAATCGCCCAACGGGGTGATCGAATACAAAAGCGATGCCTTCGGCGGAAAGCTGAAGGGCATGCTGGTGGTGTGTCGTTTCAGCAACGGCAGCGACCTGATTCTGCTGCAGCCCAACGGCACGACTTACGACATCGCCAACTCGTACCTGAACGTACCGGGCTTAACCGGTCTGGACGATCCGCTCGAACTGGTCGAAGATCCGAATACCGGTAACCTTTACGTATCGGAATACGACCGCAGCAACGACGGTGTCGCCCGGTTGACGCTTCTGAAAGCCAACGTGGCCCCTGCGGAAGAGCCTCAACTGGTCTTCACGCCGCAGTCGCTCTCGTTCGAAGCCAAACTGAACGGTACCGCAGAGGCGAAATCGATGACGTTGGCAGCCTTCTCAGGCTCGGTCAATGCCAGTGACGTGACGCTCACCGCCTCCGAGAACTGGATTACCCTGCCCGGCACAGTTACGTTGGGTAGCGCCATGCCTCTGGGGGTAGATGTCGCCGGATTGGCCTCAGGCCAGTACACCGGACAGGTTGTTGCCTCGGCACCCGGCTTTACGGCCGATACGCTGCTGGTGAACCTGACCGTGACGCAGGAACTGACTTGGGCGTACCAGATCAACTTCCAGGATGCCGCCACTACGCAAGTGCCCGAAGGATACCTGCGCGACAACGGAGCCCCCTTGGGGGTGCGCCAAGGCGCGTATCAGGGCGACGGATCGCTGTATTACGGCTGGGTAACGGCCGGTACTACAACACCGGCCTCGAACGAAGCCGCGGCTCGGAATCGTGGCGTGGCCAGCGCTAGTCTGTTGGTCAACACGCTGACGCACATGCGCCATCCTTCGCCCGACCAGTACCCGCACCGCGACTGGGTAATCGAACTGCCCAACGGAAGCTACCGCGTGAACGTAAGCGTCGGCGATCCTTCCGGGGATAACAACAGCAAGCATACGGTCTACGCCAACGGCGTGTTGGTCGTGTCGTTCGACGAGGCAGCCAGCGTAGCGGCCAAAACCGGCCATATTGGCGAAGGTAGCGCCGACGTAGAAGTGACCAACGGGCTTCTGGTTCTGACCGGCGGCAGCGCCAGCAGCAACACCAAGCCCAACTACGTGCGCATTGCGCCGCTCAACAGCCTGAAAGTACCGTCGATTGCGGCCATATTCTCAGGGACCACCAGTGCACCTGACGTGTACCGGGGTAGCGTAGAGGTGAAGCTGGAAGCAACGGATTTCAGCGGCAAGGGCATCGCTTCCCTCGCCTACAGCCTTAACGGTACCGACTTTACGGCGTACACCACGCCGGTGACGTTCAACCAGCCGGGTAGCTATACCCTGACCGCGCGTGCGCAAGACAACGCCGGCAAAGTGGGAACGCAGACGTTCACCTTTAAAGTAGAAGCGGCTTCCGGGGCGATGATCGCCATCGAGAACATGACCAAAGTTCCAGGTACCAACACCGGTTTCCCGGCCAACGACTACTACACGTTCCACCGCATCAACGATCCGGTGAACGAGCAGGGCATGTACACTAACGTACGTGACCAGAACGTTATGCGGGTGCACAACACTGGAACGGCACCGTTGGTGATCAGCTCCGTGCAGATTACCGACCAGAACCGGTTCAAACTGGTGGCCGTCAACGGCACCGACGTAACGAGCAAGATGTTCCCGCTCACGGTACAGACCGGCCAGTATACGGACCTCACGTTCCGCTTCGTCGAAGGCAAAGGCGCCAAAGGCCTCTATACCGAAAAGGTAAGCCTCGTTTCCAATGCCGATAACAGCAAGTCGCTGGAAGCGACGCTGCGCGGGGCCTACATGGTGCGTACCAGCGGTTTCAACGAGGTGCCGGTACAGGATGTATTCTATGCATTTGGTTTCCAATCGTCGCTCAACGGCGTGTTGCACCCGTCGTCCGATTATCCGGTGGCGGCCGATGTAGACGCGGGCGTTCATGGCGACCTGGTGCTGTCGAAGTACTTCGTGCAGGCCGACCCGAGCCAGCCCGTTCGCGGCTTGCAGCTGGCGTCGATGCAGGAGCAGGGATCGGTAACCACCAAGCTGATCTACGCCAACAGCAACTCGACCATCGGAGGCTTTTCGTTCACATACGACGGCACGTGGCAGACGCTGTTGCCAAAGAGCAACTACGGCAGTGAGATCGCGGGCGACATGGCCAGCTCCATTTCGCAACCGTTCCGCATCAGCATTGCGGGCTACAACACCGGCGGCAGCTACCGCTCGGCCGGCAATGGCTACGCAGCAAAAGAACTGCTGGGCGTACGCGTCTACAAAGTGATCGACCGTGACGGCAAGGTCATTCCGTATCACTACATCGCCATCCAGGACTACATCGGTTCCGGCTGCGACATTGGTTCCGGCAACTGTGACTGGCAGGACAACGTGGTTTACCTGACCAACATCAAACCGGCTACCGACCCGTCGGTGCAGGCCATCCCGGATACGGTGGTGAAAGCCAAGAGCGAGTTCCGCTACAACGTAGCCCGCTACTTCGACAAGGGATATCCCGGCAACAAGCTGACCTACAGCGTGGAGCAACTGCCGACATGGCTGCGCTTCGACGGACAAACCGGCGGGTTCCGCGGGACTGCGCCGCTCGATGCCGCTCCGGAAAATACCCTGACCGTAAAAGCGACTGACGTCAACGGCATGGTACTGACCTCGACGTTCACCATTCGGGTGGATGCGCCGCTTACCCTGACGGCCCTGGGCGACCGGGAAGACGAATTGTTTACTGCATTCGAGAACCTGGAAGTAGTAAGTGTGACCGGACAGGGACAGAAAACCTACGCCGCCACGAACCTGCCGGAAGGCCTGACGCTGGACGCACAGACGGGGCTGATCAACGGCGCGCTGACGAAGCACGCGACCTATGCAGTTACCGTAACGGTTACCAGCAGTGCTAACGAAACGGCAAGCGCCACGTTCCAGTGGGTGGTGACCGATGTGGCGGTAGTGGCCAACGCGGGCGACGACCGCACGGTGCTGGATGCCGACCACAGCGGTGCCGAAGCGGTGACGTTGCAGGGCGAAGGCTCGTACGGCGACAGCCTGACGTACAGCTGGAGCGAAAACGGAACGGAAATCGCGACGGGTGTTAACCCGACCGTGACGCTGACCCTGGGCGAACACCTGATTACCCTGACGGCCACGAACGCCGAGGGAATCAGCGACACAGACGAAGTGAAAATTACGGTGGTGGCCAAGCCGGTCTACAACGTAACCCTCCTGACCGAAGGCGAGGGCACCGTGACACCGCAGAGCGGCAGCTACGAGGAAGGCGCCGAGGTAACCCTGCAAGCGACCGCTGCCGAAGGGTATGTCTTTGCAGGGTGGAGCGGCGATGCCAGCGGCAACAGCAACCCGTTGGTGCTGGCCGTGACCAAAGACCTGACCATCACCGCACGGTTTGTGCCGGTTAGCAGTGCCTTTGCCGTGCGCCTCAATGCCGGTGGTCCGGATCTGCTCTGGGAAGGCATGGAGTTCACGGCCGATGCGTCTACTTCGTTCGTGACGAGCAGCAGCTCGACGTACAGCAATACCAACATCAACGCCCCGGCGCTCTACCAGACCGAGCGGGTGTCGGCACAGGATAACGGAACGCTGACGTACGCCATTCCAGTTGCCAACGGACGTTATACGGTCCGCACGCACCACGCTGAGCTGTGGTTCGGCCATGCAGGCGATGCCGCCCGCGCCGACCAGCGCGTGTTCGACATCTACCTGGAGAACAACCTGGTAGAGAACGACCTGGACATGTACCTCGCCCGTCAGGCCAATCCTTCGACCGATGCGGTGGTGCGGACGTTCCAGCACATCAACGTAACGGATGGTGTCCTCGATCTGCGCATGGTCGCTTCCCGCAACCGTCCGACATTGGCCGGGGTGGAAGTGATCGCCGAAGCGATAACTGTGCCGACAGCCCTGTGGCTGGAAGCCGAGTGCGCCACTGCCGTAGGCGGCAACTGGGTGATCGGCACTGACCGCAACGCCTCGAACGGCACGTACGCGTCCATCAAAGATGGATTCAACACGCTGGCGCAGCCTCCGGCCGACGTAGCCGCGAACCGTTTGCGCTTCGAAATCGACATGGAGAACGCTGGCGCTTATCACCTGTTTGCACGGGTGTCGGCACCGAACGACGCGTCCAACTCGTTCTGGGTACGCATCAACGGCGGCTCCTGGATCAAATGGTGGGAAGGCCTCAACACCAACGGCGGCTTCGCCTGGCGTGAGGTAGTCGACGGACCGTTCGACCTGCATCAGGGCAAAAACACCATCGACTTTGCTTACCGCGAAGCGGGTACGTTGCTCGATAAGCTTTACCTGAGCAACGAAGGGCAGCAGCCCACAGGACTGGGCGACGACGCCTCCAACTGCGTGGTGGTGCCGAACGAAGCACCGGTTGCCGAAGCCGGCATGAGCATGCGTCTCAATGACGAAGACTTCAACGGACTGGAGACCGCCGTACTGAACGGCTCAGGCTCGCGCGATGCCGACGGCGAAATCGTCAGATACTCCTGGCAGAAAGACGGAGTGGAGATTGCCACCGGCATAACCGCTACGGTACAATTGGGCGTGGGTACGCACCAGATTACGCTGGTCGTGACCGACAACCGAGGCGCGACCGCGACCGATCAGGTAGAAGTGGTGGTGGTGCAGCCGGAGCGTCCGCAAACGACCGATGTCTGGCTGGAAGCCGAGTGTGCTCAAATGGGCAGCAACTGGCGTGTGTCGAACGACAACGGCGCTTCCAACGGGAAATACGCTGCGGCGAAAGAAGGCCTGAACAGCTGGTTTTGGGTACCGTCGCGCGACAGCGACCTCCTGACCTTCAACTTCCAGGTGTCTGAAGCCAAGGAGTACAACTTCTTCATCCGGGTGAAAGCACCACGGAGTTCGTCCAACTCCTTCTACGCCCGCCTGAACGGGGGCCGCTGGACGCTCCTGAACCTGTCGACCAATGCCAACTTCGTGTGGCGCTCGGTAGGCTCGGCCGGACTGAACGCCGGTAACAACACCCTGGAGATTGCGTACCGGGAAGACGGCACGCTGCTGGATAAGATCTACATCACGGCAAGCAACCAGACGCCGAGTGGTTACGGCGAAGGCGCTACCAACTGTGGCAGTCCGGCCGCCAAAGTGGCCCAGCATGCGCCCGCTTCGGCAGTGACCAACACCGTGTCAAGCGCTACGGCTCCGGCCGAAGAGCAAAGCCGTGTGACCACCGCCGCTGCTGAAACGGCGATGCCGACGGCCACGAGTGTGTACCCGAATCCGAGCCGGGGCCGCTTCCAGGTGGCCTTTGACGGAAGCACGCCGACGCAGGGCAAGCTGACGGTCATCTCGACCACGGGTGTGATCCTACAGCAGGTACAGGTGGAAAGCGGCAACTGGGAAATCAACCTCGAATCGCAGGCCACAGGTGTTTACCTGCTGCGCATCGAGTTTGGCGACCAGGTGCAGCACCAGCGCATCCAGAAACTGTAAACCGTATAAAACCAACACAACTGAAAAGCCGCTCCGATCCTTGGGGCGGCTTTTTCTGGTTAAGACGAAGGGGAGGAGCGTAGCCGCAACAGCGACCGGTCGCTCCAGGGAAGCTTGCCGTTCAATTCCATCCGGCGGATCTGCCAATACACGATCAGGCTACTCAACACGCCGATCAGCGACCCGGCGTATACGTCCTCGAAAAAGTGCTGCGACAGGTACATCCGCGAGTAAGCCACGAGCATGGCCATCACCAGCCACACCACCGACCAGGATTTCTGGCTACTGGCCAGCGCCAGAATGCTAAAGGCGGCAAAAGCTGTGATGGTATGGCCGGAAGGAAAACTGTGGGCCGAGTGCACATCGATCGATTCGATCAGGCGCAGCAGGTCCGGCTCCTTCTCAAAGTAAGCACGCGGACGGGGGGCCGCAAAAAGGTTCTTCAGCGCGACCGAAATCAACCCGCTGAGCAGAAAGGCCAGTCCGGTCATCAGCGCGCGGCCGAAATGGACGAACAGCAACACAAACACCAGAAATAAGGAAAAGAGCCCGTCGCCCAGAAACGTGACGTAGATGAAGAAGTAATCGGAAAAGGCGTGGTAATGCTGGTTGACAAACAGAAAAATATCGCGCTTGGTGCAAAAGAGCATCAGCACGGCCCCCAGGACTAACACAAACGCATAGGGCCCAAAAAACCAGCGATTTTCGTAAAAAATGGAAGTAAGGTTCGGCTGTTCGGTTCGCGAAAGATCTTTCATGGCAGCAAAAGGAAAAAATTTTGGGCGGATGAGGAACAAAACTTAAAAAAAGATCATTTGATGTATGTACATATAAAGTAAATGTATATATTTGTGCTACGATGGGAATTGAACAGGACATAAAGCAACAGAAGCGCTTCAGCACCGAGTTTCAGAAGTTGATGGTCAATCTGATGTACACTACCAATCAGATCACCTACAACCAGGCGCAGCGGCTGAAGCCCTATGGCCTGACGCTCCCTCAGTACAATGTATTGCGGATTTTGCGTGGCCAGTACCCGGAACCCGCCACGGTCAACCTGATCATCGAGCGCATGCTCGACAAAATGTCGAATGCCTCACGCATCGTCGACAAGCTGGTGACCAAAGAGCTGGTGGTGCGGCACACCTGTCCGAAAGACCGCCGGGCGGTCGACATCCTGATCAGCGACAAAGGGTTGAAGCTTCTGGATAAGATCGACCTGCAATTGGCCGAGTGGGATCAGGAAACGGCCCACCGCATTACGCCCGAAGAGGCAGAGCAGCTCAACGGATTGCTGGACAAGATGCGGGGGTAGGAAAGGCAAAAAATTTGCAGCTTTATGTGTACATACATAATATGTAAAAACATTGCATGAAGATTCAAGTATTTCCGGCCGATACGCGGGGAAGCTTCCGCTACGGCTGGCTCGAAGCTAATTATTCGTTCAGTTTTAACCGTTGGTACGATCCCAGCCGCATGAACTTCGGATTGCTGCGCGTCCTGAACGACGATCGCGTGGCGCCGGGTGGGGGATTCGGCACGCACCCTCACGACAACATGGAGATCATCACGATTCCGTTGGCGGGGGCGTTGGAACACCGTGATAGCACGGGCACCCACGGCATAATTAAGGCGGGCGATGTGCAGGTGATGTCAGCCGGTACGGGCATTACGCACTCGGAGATGAATGCCTCTCAGCAAGAAGAGGTACGGTTGTTGCAGATCTGGATCTTTCCCGAGAAAGACAACGTCGCTCCCCGGTATGACCAGAAAAGCTTCCCGCGTGAAACCCGACAAAACCAACTCTTGACCATCGTTTCGCCCGACGAAACCGACGACGCACTGCGCATCCACCAGGAAGCGTGGCTGACCCTCGGCGCCCTGAAAGCCGGGGCTACGGTCGAATACAAAACCCATCGTCCGGGGCACGGTCTCTACGCATTCCTGATCGACGGCAGCGTACAAGTGGCCAACGGACAGGCATATACCCTCCAGCGTCGCGATGCCGCCGGCATTACCGATACCGAGCAACTGACCATCACGGCCGCTCAAGACAGCGAACTGTTGCTCATCGAAGTTCCTATGCACTAGTTAATTCACTCAATCATAACTCGTTTTATTTACGCTACTCATGAAAAAAGTAAGTTCTTTCTTCTTCGCTGCGGCCCTGATGGTTGCCGCTACCGTACAGGCCAGCAATGGCCCGCAGGCCACAACTCAAACCGTGGATACTGACAAAAGCAGCCTGGAATGGGTCGGTAAAAAAGTAACCGGTCAGCACAACGGCACCATCGACCTGAAAAGCGGTTCGCTGCAGGTGAACGGCAACAAAGTAACCGGCGGATCGTTCGTCATCGACATGAGCAGCATCGTGGTGAAAGACATCCAGGATGCTGAGATGAATGGCAAATTGACCGGTCACCTGAATTCTGAAGATTTCTTCTCGGTCGAGAAGCACCCCACGGCTACGTTCGTCATCACCAACGTGAAGGCGCTCAAGGGCAACCAGGCCGAAATTACGGGCGACCTGACGATCAAGGGCATTACCCATGCGGTAACGTTTCCGGCTACCGTTTCGGTGAGCAAACAGGGGACCAAAGCCACTGCCGAGTTTGACATCGACCGCACCAAGTGGGACATCCGCTACGGTTCCGGCAGCTTCTTCGAAGGCCTGGGTGACAAGGTGATTTACGACGATTTCACCATTCGTCTGAACCTGGTGACCAATCCGGAAGCCTAAGCTAAAACGATTCTAGACCAGGGGCAGGGCGGGTTCGTACGAATCCGCCCTGCCCTTTTTTATGAAAACCTACACGGCGTTCGTACGTAAAATAATTATTGGTAATTTACGTTCACATAGTGAGATCATTTGGCGAAGTCCTCTATTCGCCTAATCATCTTCAGTATTATGTAAAACAATCAATTATTCCACCACAATTACAGTAGCTTACCATGAAAAAGATGATCCGTCAGATGCGTCGGGCCGAGGTTGAGAGTAAATATCTTCCGAAAAAAGAAGATAAAGCGAAAAAAGGATTAGCCACCAACGGTGCTAAAAAGTAGTCTCTAACAATCGATGTAACGTACGCAGGCGCCCCCACCGGGCGCCTTTTTTATTAGGGTAGGGCGGCCATGCGAATCATCAGCTGTTCCCACCGGTCGCGCATTTCGCCAAACGAGCCATCAAAGTGACTGGCCATCATCGCGAAGGCCAGCAGATCGCCGGAACGGGTGGTAACGTAGCCGACGTAACAAAGCACACGGTTGATCGAGCCGCTTTTGGCGTGCACGTTTCCCTGGATACTACTGCCGCGCCCCAAACTGCTCAGCGTACCGCTCCGGCCGGCGACCGGCAGCGATTCGTAAAAACTGGGGAACGACGGATCGAGGCGCATCGCGCAGCAGAGCTGGGCCATGTGTTCGGGTGTGATGCCGTTGCCCGGCGAGAGACCACTGCCGTCGTAGATCTGGAAGCCGTGCGCCACGTCGAGCTGCTTCCGGTTCCAGAAAGCTTCGGCTTCTTTCAGGCCGGTGTCCGTGCTGCCGAGGCCTTTGCGGGCATATCCCAGTGTTTTGAGTACCGCTTCGGCGTAGAGGTTCAGGCTGCGCAGGTTGATCTGATCCACAATCTCTCCCAGCGGCGGCGAAAGCGTGGTGGTAATTACCTGCCGCCCTTTTGGCTCCGGCAACGGCTGGGTGCGTGCCGAGCCAGGGGCCTGGGTCACCTTAATGCCCTGTTCCTCCAGCGCCTGTGTCAGCTCGAAGGCCGCTTGCAGCGGCGGGTCGGGCAACGATCCTTTGATAGAAAACTCGGCTGGGCCGGCCGGAATCGTGCCACGTAGCGTCCGGTACGACGTAAACGGCACGCCGTAGATGTACCCCTGGTCGCCACTGCCCACGGCCCCCGTCAGCATCCGGTTATCGAACTGGAGACCGGGCACCACGGGCACGGTCCGGATCACCGAGGCCGGCTCGCCGGGTTGGCCCGGCTTAAAATAGAGGTGGTATAAGTTTTCGCGGAAATTCAACCCAAATGCCGGTGCCCCGTAGTAATTTCCAACGTCTTGCCAGATCCACCCGTCGGGCATGTCAGAGTCGAACGCACGGTCGTCGGCAATGACCTGACCTTCGATGCGTTTAATACCGTGGTCGGCGACGGCTTGTGCCCACTGGCGCAGGAGCGCCTCGGCGTCGGGATAGCCCTCGAAACGGTCGCTACCAAGTGTAGGGTCGCCCGTGCCGCGGATGTAAAGGTTGCCGTACAGCGTGCCACTCTGGTCCAGATTACCGTCCCATTCCACGAAGGTGCGGTAGCGGTAGTTGGGCCCGAGTAAGCTGAGGGCTGCCCCGGTGGTAACGAGTTTCAGGGTCGAGGCGGGCGGCAGGGCGCGTTCGGCGTGGCGCGAGACGATCGTCTGCCCATCGCTTACGCGTTTCACCACGAAGCCCCAGCCGGCGTGGCGTAACGCGGGGTGAGCCTCGAGTTGGTCCAGTTCCTTGCGCAGTGCGTCTAGCGCCGGAACCGACTGAGCCTGAACGCGTAGGGACAAGAAAAGAAGGCTAGCCAGTAAAAATCCAACTCGGGACGAGCCGTGGTGGGGGAGAGAAAAGCACTTTGTGAAGAAAGAATATAGATGCATGTGGATTGTGAAAGAATCTCCTTTGGGCCGGTTCGGTTCGCGGCTATTTTTGTAAAAGTGCGGTAATATTTTATGAACGAAAAAATCCTGCAAACCTATCTTCGGAGGCTGACCAACCTGAGCAGCAGTAACAAATCGCTGCTGTTGCTCAGGCTGTCCAGTGTGCAGGATATCGATTTGCACGCGTTTGACTACGTCACGCAGCAGGGGGCAGCCCAGCAGCCTTCGTTTGCGCTGATCGAACACTTGATCGCCCGCCGCGGGTCAATTGATCTCGGGCCGGTGGTCGATAGCCGCGACGGCACGACGGCGGTGTTGAGCCAGCGGCTGAAGAAAATCGCCCGTACGGAGGCCATGATTCGGGAAGAGCGCGGTGCGCGCGACCTCTACGTGGGGTGGCCGTTTGTGCAGGGGCGCTTCCCCGACGGGACGCCCGTACGAGCGCCGCTTCTGTTTTTTCCGGTAGAACTACGAACCGACAAGCAGCGCTGGAAACTGGCGTCGCTGGCCGACGAGCCCATTACGTTCAACCAAAGCTTTCTGCTGGCCTACGCCCACTACGCCGGCATTCAGCCCGACGAGGCGCTCTTCAGCGAGAACTTCGACGAAGCACCGACCGACAGCCTGGCGTTTCGGACGGCGGTCTACGAGATGCTGAAGACCAGTCCCATCGAAGTGAATTTTCATCGCGAAACGTTCGAAAATAAGCTTCTGGACTTTACGACCTACCGCCGCGCCGACTACGAAGCGCTGTACCGTCCCGGTCAGTTGCGGCTGGTGTCCGAAGCGGTGTTGGGGCTTTTTCCGCAGGCCGACTCGTTCCTGGTACCCGACTACGATTTTCTGCTGAGCCTGAACCCCACGCCCGACGTGGCCGAACTGTTGCATGCCGACGAAGAGCCGGACGTGAGCCGCCGCATTCGCGAGGAGCAGACCTACACCGTGCTGCCCATCAACGCTGCGCAGGAGGAAGCGCTGCTGCGCGTGAAAGAAGGGCGCTCGCTCGTGGTGCAGGGTCCTCCGGGGACCGGCAAGTCGCAGCTCATCTGCAACGTGATCGCCGATTTTGCGGCGCGTGGCAAACGCGTCCTGGTGGTTTGTCAGAAACGGGCCGCCCTCGACGTGGTGTACGAGCGGCTGAAGCACGCGGGCATGGAAGAGTTTACCGCGCTGGTCCACGATTTTAAGAACGACCGCCGGCAACTGTTCGCCCAACTGGCCAAGCAGATCGAGCAGGTCGACGAATACCGCAACAACAACAACAGTCTGGACGCGCTGCAACTGGAGCGCAGCTTTATCGAAACGAGTCGCCAGATCGAGCAGCACGCCGACGAGTTGACGCAATTTCGGGAGGCGTTGTTCGAAACCGACACTTGCGGCATCTCGGCGAAAGAATTGTACCTGACGTCCGATCCGCACGCGCCAGCCCTCGCGCTGGAAGATCTGTACCACGCGTTCGATTTCCGGAATCTGACCACGTTTCTGACCAAGCTGAAGCGATACGTCGACTATGCCCCACGTCTGAACCGGCCGGATCATCCCTGGCTGCAACGGCAGAGTTTTGCGGAGCTGGGCCTGAAGGATCAGAACGTGTTGAGCAACCACATCATCGCGATTCCCGATGCGGCACAGGAGTTTTATGAGCTGACGCAGAGCCTGTTGCGCCAGCCACTGGACCTGGCGACAATCCTGGACATCGCCGCGGCCAAAAAAGATATTTACCGGCTGTTGGTGCTGTTGAACGACGTAGAGGTGTTCCGCTTCTGGCAGTACATGCTCGACGTGACGCCCGAGCCGCAGCAGCTTTCCCCGCTGAAAGATCAGCTGTACCAGACCTTCGAAGACGAAGGCATTTGGGAGCGTGGTACACGCGAAGAGGTGGAAGAATTACACGAGAAAGTCACCGACGCGCTGCACCAATCCGAGTCGGGTTGGAACTGGATGCGGTGGCGTCTTTTTTCGCCGGACCGTCGGCTCATTGCCGCGCAACTGGAAAAAGAGGGCTTGTCACTATCGCCCGAAAGCCTACAGTGGCTCTCGAAACGCCTGCAAAAGCGCCTGAATTTCGAGCGCCTGATCCGACAATTTCAGCAGATCGAGTGGTTGCCGCCGCTGGCCCACACATTCGACAAAGAAGCGTTGGTCCGCTATTTCCAGAACGTCAACAAGACCGTGGTGGCGGCCAACATTTTCCGGCACCTGACGTCGTATCCGCACTTGTTCGACTTCAAAGAAGTGACGTTCGACGTGATGTACGAAAATACGGTGCAACTGGTCCGGCGCTGTGAGTACGTGCTGGCCCTCCACGAAGAGTGGTCCCGGCTACTGACCGACGCGCAGATCGAAAGTTTGTGGACGGGGACGGTGGTGCCGGGCACAATGCTTAAGGCCCTGGCGATGGATTTCGAGTGGATGGTGGAATTTGATCGCGTGCGGGCAGAGTTGAGCCCCACCGAACAGGCAGTGCTGACGCTGGTAGAAAAAGGACTGGCCGAGCAGCAATTGCCTGATGAATCGTACGGCACCGAGGCGTTGCTGCTGTTTCAGAACAGCCTGCAACTGGCCTGGATCGAACATTTGGAGCAGAAGTACCCCATTTTACGGTCGGTTTCTTCCAAGCGGATGGAGCAACTGGAGCGGGGGTTGCAGGAGCACATCGTGAACAAGCGGAAGCTGAGCAAGGAAACCCTGCAGTTGCGGTTGCGCGAAAACACGTACCAGACCGTAAGCTACAACCGCCTGCGGAACCGCGTCACTTACCGCGATTTGTACCATCAGGTCACCAAAAAGCGTCGGTTGTGGCCGGTGCGTCGCCTCATTCAGGAATTTTCCGACGAACTGTTCAACCTGGTACCGTGCTGGATGGCATCGCCCGAATCGGTGTCGGCCCTGTTTCCGATGGAACAGATGTTCGATCTGGTGATTTTTGACGAAGCGTCGCAGTGCTTTTCGGAGAAGGGATTGCCCGCCCTCTACCGCGCACAACAGGTGATGATTCTGGGAGACGACAAGCAGCTTCAGCCCAACAACCTGTACCGGGTGCGCTGGGACGACGAAGACGAGGAAGCGCCCGAGGCCGAAGTGGATTCGCTCCTGAACCTGGGAAACCTGTACCTGCCGCAGTTGCAACTCATGGAACACTACCGCAGCCAGTCGCTCGACCTGATTGAGTTTTCCAACCAGCATTTCTACAAACGGACGCTGCGCCTGTTGCCCGATTTCAACGAGGCCAACCGCGAAGAACCTGGCATTCATTTCGAGAAAGTACAGGGGCAGTGGGAAAATAACACCAACCGAACGGAGGCCGACGCCGTGGTGCGGCTGGTCGGTAATTTGTTGCGGAAGGGCGAAAAAAGCATTGGCATCGTGACGTTCAACGCACCGCAACAGGCCTTGATTCAGGACCAGTTGGAGGCGGCTGAACTGGCGTTGCCGGAAGAGTTGTTCGTGAAAAACATCGAAAATGTGCAGGGTGACGAACGTGACATCATCATCTTCTCGATCGGCTATGCGCCCGATGCCAAGGGGAAATTGCGGATGCACTTCGGGAGTCTGAACGCCGACGGGGGCGAAAATCGGCTGAACGTGGCGGTGACGCGCTCGCGCCTGAAAGAATACGTGATCAGCAGCGTGTGGCCCTACGAGCTTCGGACGGATGACGCCCGGCACAACGGCCCGAAGTTGCTGAAAGCGTATCTGCAATACGCGCTGGACGTATCGCAACGGAAGTTTCGTCCGCAACCGCTGCCCTACACACAAACGCGCAACGAGTGGCTTCTGAAGCGGCAACTGCTCGAACAGCACGCCGCACTGGCGATGGAATTACCGTTCGCGGACCTGACGGTAAAAACTTTCCACCGTTACTGTGCGCTGATCATGACCGACGACGAACTCTACTATCAATACCTGTCGGCGAAAGAGGCACACGTCTACCTGCCTGAGACCTTCCGGGCCAAGCACTGGAACTTTAGACGAATCTGGAGCCGGAATTTCTGGGCTGAGCGCAAAGAAACGGTCACCCACCTGCGTCAGTACATCGACGAACGGCTGGCGGTGCGCACCAGCGCTTAGTTAATAATCGATTTCGAGGTTGAAGCGCTGCCGGAACTCTTTCAGTAGCGGATTTTCCTGTGCCCACTCGGTAAACCGTTCGGATGGCGTATAGGCCTGCTTCCGCACTTCCTGCGGAGCCGCAATCTCCGACTGGATGGTGATCTGCCGGTTGCGTAGCGTTTGGCGGAGGTATTCCAGCAATTCGGGTCGGAGTTGCTCCAGCGTGTCGCTCTGGAACTTATGATCGAGTTTCAGGTGCAGGCAGGTGCCTTTCACCGTCAGCGGACGGCCCGACAGGGCGTAGTAATTCGGATTCTCTTCTTTCAGCCGCTCGACGTGTTTCGTAAACACCTGCATGAGCGTGTCGGGCACTACGGGTTCGTCCTGCACAATCGGCTTCGGTGCTTCGGCAAGCGCCGTTGCCGCTTCCTGCACCGGCGCGGCCGTTGTGGCAGCGGGGTGGCTCACTTGGGTGCGTAGGGCGTTCAGGTCTGGCAGGCGCACGGTGCTGCGCGCCATGGAAGGACGCGGTGGCGGTGCCGTTGTTTTGGTCGGGGTCGGTGCCGCAGAAGCTACTTCGGCGGGTTGTGCGGTGGCTGCCGGTTCGCCGACCGTCGGACGGGGTATGGCCGGAATGGTGGGCTTGGGTGGCGCTGAGGTGCCCTGGCCTCCTGATGGGGGAGGCGTCGCCACTGGTTTGGGCGGGATGGCCGCTGTGCCGTTGGCGGGCGGTATAGGCGTCGCCGGCGTTGCAGCACCAGCAGGGGCGATGCCATTGTTCCCATGAGCAGAAGGCCGCGCCTCGGGGGTAGGTTGTGCGGCAGGGGCACTTGGCGTATCGTGGGGAGCGCTCGGTGCTTCGCGCTCGAACTTCACCAGGTTGACGGCCGACTGCACGTGGCACAGTTTCATCAGCACAATTTCGACGTGCAGACGTTGGTTCTTGCTGTTTTTATAATCCTGGTCGCACTGGCTGGTAAGGTGAAGTGCCGTCATCAGGAACGAGGCCGACGCCGCGCGAGCCTGCTGGCGGTAACGGTCCTGCACTTCTTCGGACACTTCGAGCAGCGAAAGCGTCTGTTCGTCTTTGCAGACCAACAGATTGCGTAGGTGTTCAGCCAGGCCCACCACGAACTGATGGCCGTCGAAGCCTTTGCGCAGCACCTCGTCGAACAGCAACAGGGCGTCCGACATCTGTCCCAGCAAAGCGGCCTCCGTCACCCGGAAGTAGTAATCGTAATCCAGGATGTGCAGGTTGTCGACCACCTGCCGGTAGGTAATGCTCCGGTCGGGCGAAAACGTGCTGATCAGGTCGAACATCGAGAGCGCATCGCGCAGCCCGCCGTCCGCCTTCTGCCCGATCAGGCGCAGCGCTTCCGACTCGGCCGGAATGTCCTCCTGCCGGGCAATGCTGGCCAGGTGGTTGGCAATGTCGCGGACCTGAATGCGGTTGAAATCGAAAATCTGGCAGCGCGACAGAATCGTCGGGATGATCTTGTGTTTCTCGGTCGTAGCCAGGATAAAAATGGCGTACGACGGCGGCTCTTCCAGCGTTTTCAGAAAGGCGTTGAACGCCGCATTGGACAGCATGTGCACCTCGTCGATGATGTACACCTTGTAGCGTCCAACCTGCGGGGCGTAGCGCACCTGCTCCACCAGATTCCGGATGTCTTCGACCGAGTTGTTCGAGGCGGCATCGAGCTCGTGGACGTTGAACGAACTGCTGTTGTTAAAGCTTGTACACGAACTACACTGGTTGCAGGCTTCGCCGTGTTCCGTCAGGTTTTCGCAGTTGATGGTCTTGGCCAGAATGCGCGCGCAGGTCGTTTTCCCCACGCCACGCGGCCCGCAAAACAGAAACGCCTGCGCCAGATGTTGCTGCGCAATCGCATTTTTCAAAGTCGTCGTGACGTGCTGCTGACCCACGACCGTATCGAACGTTCCCGGACGGTACTTCCGGGCCGAAACCACAAACTGATCCATTGGACCAAGTTAACAAAGTCGGTCGGGAATGGAAAGACAGTCCGGCCAATGTGGATAACAATTGGTCGGGCACGATCCTGGAACCCACCAAGCTGCTTCCGGTTTCCCGACGTCGGGCACCGGTGTTCCGGTATTCTCTCAAAAACTCAGCTTGATGCCGTTGGTGAAAAGAATGTTGACCTTTTCGATGGGGACAATGGGCGTGGCGTCGTACTGCCCCGCCAGGCGCGAACTAAAGGCCAGCACCCGCGTCACCTGCAAGGTCAGGTTTACGTCGCCACTAAGCCGGGGTTGAAAAAAGTGGTTGAACCGCGCCTGATAATACACAATGGCGTTGAAGCCCAGCACGTCGTTCGGCGACCAGCGCCCCGCCACGTAGTTGGTACTTTTCAGGAAGTCCGTCTGCGTCACCGTTGCGTTTTCGGCGTTGGGCGGCAACCAGCGCTCCTGCTCCCCCATCAGGCCCGGCCCCAGGGCCAGCGAGAATTTCTCTTCGTCGATGATCTCGTAGCGCAGGCCAGCGCCCAGCAGCATCCGTTGCCGCAGCCCCCGGCTCTGGTCGTACTGATATTGCGCAAACGTTTCGTACGACAGCGGCTCGTTCCGCAGGAAGTTGATCCGCCCGTGCAGGTACGCATCACTGATGACCGACGTACCGCCGACGCGCACCAGGTTGACTGTCGAAATCAGCATGTAGTTGTGCAGGGCCGACAGATAAGCCACGTTGGTGACCAGTTTCAGGTCGAAAACACTTACCTGCTGGTAGCGGTAGTTGGAGGTCAGATCTACGCTGCCCACCCAAATGTTGGTGCTGTCGTCGCTCAGCCGGTCCTTTTCTACGTTCAGAATTTGCGCATGGCCCGCCCAGGGCAACAGCCACAGCAGCACAACAAACAGACGGGCGAGAAGGGGAGAAAAAGGAAAGATGGAAGGAAGTAAACTCTTTTGCCTCATATTGCGTTATCTTTACGCCTCTTTCTTCGGCGAAGTTATCCGGACCGGACGATTTTACGGAGAAAAGATCACCCTGGGGTCGACTGGAATTGACAGCTTGGTGAGTAGAGTGTAAGCATGCAGGGAGTTGAGCGAGTCTTCCTTAAAAAATTCGTTCGAACAATAATTGGCGAAACTAACTACGCCCTTGCTGCCTAATTTAAGATAATTAGCTAATGCAAGTGTCTCGCCGGCGTTGCGGTCCTGTAGCGTCGGTATATGAGGCATCGAACCACAGGACTAGCGTGCGTGGTGTCGTGACGCGCATGGCGAACTTCAGCGACTACGGAGGCTGATCAGGTCCGTTCGGTACCTTTGGTCTCTCGACAACCCAAACCGCAACTAAGCATGTAGAAGGCACTCGTACTGCCTTGACTGGACCAGGGTTCAAATCCCTGCGACTCCACAATAAGCCGCCTCTGTCAGATACAGAGGCGGTTTTTGTTTTTCAGGGGTCCAAAAATTGCCTGTCTAACTCTTAAAATGAATTACTTACATTGCAATAGGTTACGTTAGTTGCCAAGCTTTGTAACCAAAACACCCCGCTGAGATCTCCCTTAGCGGGGTGTTTTTTTCATTAATCCTTTCTGTACTAGCTATACTAGGGGTTCGTACAAATCATGATACATCAGTAAACCTCCTACTGGTGTGAAAACCATGATATCAATTATGGTTTTAATGATTATTGTTTGTACTTTGTAGTTGCGCATATCTCCTCTATTGGCGTGATATACGCTACTACCTATGAAATCTACTATTCGCATTTCATGCATCGTTCATCAAGGTCATATTCGTTTACGCCTGGACATGCCTTTTCTTTGGGAGTTAGTCGATAACGTTAAAACCATCTCGGGTGCCCGTTGGAGCAAAGTATTGGGCTGCTGGCATTTGCCAGATTCGTACAAGACGTTAAATGAGATAGCGCAACTATTTCCTCTTGCGGACCGCTCGAGTTTAACGGATGCTTTGTCTGTGCCGGAGGTAGGAAAATCCTACACAACTCTTGAGCCGGTATCCCCAGACGTACAACTTGAATATTTGCCCATAAGCTCCTTTTGCGAATGCCAAAGCGAGAACAGGATGTGCGCTTTGTACGCAGCCTGCAATGGACACGGTGGGATGCAACGCATCGAGTGTGGCATATCACCCGGACAAGTCAAAACATAAAGTCACTTCGTCACCATTTTGGCAGTCGCCTGATGGAGAAAGAGATAAAAGAAGAGAAGCTATCCGTCTTCAAGAAGAAACGCTCTGCTACTGAAACAAAGCTGCTACTAATTCTTCTCGTGAAGGGGGCAGGATGCGCTTGATCTTTCCCTATTATGCCCCCTTGATTGCTTTTGTCAAGTCGCAGCCTTACCCTCGCTGGGATGTAGCCAATCAGTTTTGGACTTTACCTGATGCAGAGAGGGTGCGCCAAGCGTTGCAACAGTTCTGCAAAGAAATCAAGTGGGAAGTAGAGGATCTACCCACCAACATTCGAAAAGGACAGTCCAGGATTAAACCTGAGCAACTGCCTAATTACCGGAAATGCCCGGAAGCATTTTTGGAAAAGCTACACCTCCAGCGCTACAGCCCAAGTACGATCCGAACCTATAGAACCTTATTTAAAGAGTTCATTAACCGCAGGGGCGGACCCCTATTTTCATCACCAAGACTACCGAGAACTCACTGAAAAAGACATTTTGATGTTTTTGCGCTACTTGGTCGAAGAACGACAAGTGCGCAGATCATATCAGAACCAAGCCGCGCCACGGTGGCTATCAACGCCATCAAATTCTGCTTCGAAAAGGTGCTAGGAGGGAAGCGCAAATTCTACCGCATCGGCGGTCCGATTTATCGAACGCTTCCATCGAGAGAAGGCCTTACCTACGGTGTTGAATGAGGACGAAGTAAAGAAAATTTTACTTGCTACCGCGGCGGCGGACCGCTACAAACCTAAAGCACCGTTGTATGCTAATGGCGGTCCGCCGCCGCGGTAGCTTATTCAGCGGGCTTACGCGTAAGTGAATTACGTGATCTCAAGATTGCGGACATTGATAGTCAGCAGATGCAGATCCATATCAGGTCCGCGAAGGGAAATAAAGATCGTATTGGGTTACTATCAGATAAGACGCTTCACACATTAAGGGAGTACTATCGGCTCTATCAACCTATCGACTATCTGTTTGAAGGAGAAAAGGGAGGGCGTTATACATCCAGAAGCATCCAACAGGTCATAAAACAGGCAGTAAAACGTGTGGGTATTCGAAAAAATGTCACCATGCACACGCTTCGCCACCGCGGCGGCAGACCGCTCCTTTGCAATGCACTTGTTGGAACGAGGCACGGGGTGCCCCGCACCGATTTACGTTATATTCAACTCTTGTTAGGGCATGGCAGTAGTAAGACGACCGAGATATACACCGCAGCGGTGGCCGCTCACGTGAGCACCAAGTCGCTAAGTGATGTACGGAGTCCACTAGATAATATGAAATGGTAAAATAATTGAAACTATATGAGAAGCGCTACGCCAAATTAGAGTATATATGCATAAATCATATGCTTTATCTAAGAAAACCCAAACAAAAACTATAAGAGATGTATGCGCTACATAGCGCATATACACTCGTTATGTACAATTAGAATAAAATGAGCAGAAGTATTTCAATTTGGTACGAACAAAAGGATGCCGACACGGATATTGAAGTCGGAAATCGAGATTTACTTGGGACTCAAAATTCGAGTACGGAATTTTGGAACATAGGATCGCTTCAGGATTTTGGAATTAAGGAATTAACAAAATTAGGATATACGGACCCGGTTTGGTTTACCGGCTGGGAAGATTTAAAGGGATTAGAAAACGAGATTTCAATTCTGGAGAAGAATAAAGGACAGATAGACTTCAATGAAGTATTGAAAAATAGGTGGATTGAAAATTTGAGATTTTGTTTCGAAAAGTTAGTGGAGTTAGCTCCTCCTGATTCAGTTCCGAATTTTATGATTGGATAAAACAGAAAAGCATATAACACAAAATAAACGACATTGAAACGTCGGTTTATTCAAACCGTTAGCCATTATTAGAAAATGAAAGAATGGACCATATACTATCCGATAGGCGAACTGATCACTATTGACCATTACAATGATATTGAACCCAAGATAAGATCTTTAATTGACGAATTAACGGATAATTATGTCTTATCTACGGACGATAATGGTATCAAAGGTCCTTTAATTAAATATGGAATTTTGGACCTCACATTTAAAGAAAGGGGATTTCAATATCTAAAGGTATTCGGAAAGGGAAAAGAATTAGGCTATGTGCCTCAAAGCAAAAAAGCAGATAATTTTAATGCCGATGATCTGCAAGAATATTTGTCAAAATATATGAATGATATTGATTCTTTCTTTCCGATAGAAATTGAGATCGTGGACTGTTGTAAGACTGATAACGAATGGGTGTGGTCTGAAAAGTATTTGTATTCGTAAGCGGCTAATTGAGAATGATAAGATTAAATAACAATGGCTAACAAAAAGCAGCTGAAAGGCCTCTGATCTTTAGCCAGATAGCTTGTTGCTCCAAGCAGCAATATTGATAACTTGAAAGATCAACGCCAACAAGTCGGCCCAGCAGCTCGCTTCGGTCGTTATCATCAATCAAATGAACAAAGAGCAAAAACGCACATATAATCTTGGATACATAAACGGTTGGTTAGCCAACATGGCTCGAATAAATGACAAAACCAATTATGGATATGATTTTGGCTTACATTTTATAGATAAAGAGAACAGAACTTTGAATGAAATTTTGGATAAAATGTTCGAGAACATATGTGAGTCATACGAGCTAAAAGAAATTGAAGCCCCAAAAGAACTTGTTACCAAAACATTAATTGAAAATTGGGTTTATGAATTCCAGTCGAATTCACAAACAACACATTCTTTAAAAGATGAGAATAACAACTTTTCACTGTCTGATAGCGAATGGAAAACAGAATGGGTTGAAGAACTTGTATCATTATTATTTGCAACCACTGAACCTCTTAAATGCTATGAACTTTCGGTGAAAAATACTAAGGGGTTCTATTGTTGTGATGGGGTAGATTATATTTTTGAGAATGAAAGTAATGTTTATCGCTTGCATTTATCTGTAAGTGACTAAAATGAAAAGATGATAACACGGTATATAGCAAATAGGGCGTTCGGTGGTTCTTGGAAGTTCAGCGCTATTTATCAACACCACCAAATCGTTGATTTGGCTTTTAAGAATGAATAAGTTAAAAACAAAATAAACGATTTGGCTCGGAGCTAACTTGAAAGTTCAGTGCTTTCTACAGCCCTACTTGCCATATACTAATCGTTGTGGGCAATATTAATTGAAATGAATGCTGGAATTAACTGAAATTGGAAATCACTACTTCAAATTAATTGAGGAGGAAATAACAGTTAGTGAATTTGAGGAATGGGTGTATAAATTGGATCCTGTGACTTCTGGATTAACAAATGACGAACATTTAACCCTCTTAAGTATTAATTATTCCTCTAAGTCAGTTAAGTATGAGGTCCGAGACGCTTTAAAAAGATTCATTAATTATCGTAAGTACACCACGATAACGTTGCTTAAGTCATTGACAACAATTCTAAATAAGAAAGGTGGTTTGGACAAACCTTATGAATTAAGTAATAATGAATTTGGACAGCTATTGTACGTTTCAAAACAACTTGACCAAAAATTCACGCTCACATTCAATACTTCTTTTGTTACACTTTTACAGTGTTATCCAAAGGACATGGACTCAAGTGAACGACTTATAATTTACAACTCCAAACTTCCTAGTTCTAAAAAGTTGGTATCTTCTTTATGTAAGTGGATTTGCAGCGAAGAAGTGAGATTAATTGTATCTAAAGAATTAACCGGGACAACTTGGTGGGACTACGGAAAGGAAGTTGATGAAAGAGACACTGAAATAAAAATTACAATCAGGACTGACAAAAGGTGGTATGACTTGAGGATAGACGAGCTAAAGGTTTTAAGTATAATTGAAAAGTAGTGAATACTGCCCACAACAATAAGCAGCTGCAAGGCCTCTAAAATTAGTACAAATAGCTAGTTGCTCCAAGTGCCAAAATTGAAACACGAAAAAGAAACGCCAACAACCCGGCCCAGCAGCTTGCTTCGGTCGTTGTAGCCAATTAAAACTAAGAATATGGGATTAGATATGAGACCTTTAGGAAAACCAAAAAAAGGATTTGAAAAAAGGTATATCGAAATTTTTAAAATGGTGGAATCGGATAATATTCCGAAACCCACTTTTTGGGACAAGCTAAAAGGGAAAAAGTTTCCCACAAAAAATGAATTGATTCAAGAATGGTTTGAAAATCAAATCCCAACTTATGAAACTATTAAAGCACCAATGGTCGGAAGAGACCAAGAAGCTGAGGAATGGTTAAAAGAAAAATACGAGGAATTAGAAAAAAAGCCGTCTTGGGAAGAATTCTTGAAAGAACATCAAGGTTTTTATGTTATTCCTCTTGCAAAAGAACAAGATGGTGTTCCCTGCTACATTTCTTTGGGACAGGATGAAAATGTTTTCAGAGGACAATTTCTTGTTGACTGCGTTGATATAATTGGAGAAGACCTTGCGAATGAAGCTTGGGAAACTAAATTAGCAGAAGACACATTAGACTATGGAAACAGATTAATGTCTGTGGCTGAAAAAATTGCCAAAGAAAATAATTTGGAACATCTGAAAGACCAAAAAATACCACCAGATGCTGACGAGGAAACTATAGAAAGTAAATTACATATCGTTTACTCTTTAGCAAAATGGTTGACTTTTTATGGGAAAAATGGACACGGATATGAAGCTGATTTTTAAAAAATAACTGGCTACAAGTAATTGCTTGTTATCGTCTACTTCTAAAAATCCGCGAGGATTTTCAGCTGGTGTGTACTTGCTGAGTTTAGGGCTAATCCACGCAACTACGCATAGCCCAAACCGTTAGCGCAAATTAAGCATGAGTAAAACCAATATATTTTTATTATTTGTTCTCTTCAATCTGGCAAGTCTTCAAATACTTGCTCAATACCAAATCAATATTAATCAAATAGGCCTGGAATTGGGGGAAATGGTTGATCCCAATTCTAATTATCAAACAGACCTAGACTCATTATTTTCTTTCAAGGCATTAGAATGGGAAAAGGTCAAGTTTATTGAGAAAAATGAGGCATTAAGAATATATCATGAAAATATTGATAAAGAAGAGCAAGAGGTGCTTCCAATCTTTGAAATTAAGAATTCTTCGAAAATCATATTGCCTATTTATGGAGATGGACACTGGAATAAAATATGGGCTAAAGTGGTGATTGATAAAAACACCATGAAAGTACTGGATATTAAGTTTGAACATCGAAATGAAGCCCCGATTTTTGGAGCAGAAATAACTAGTCAGACATTCAAATCCAACTTCATTGAAACGAATGTAAATTTTACACAAAGCTTCTCTTTATACCAAAACGATAAATTAGTTCTAGATGGAGAACAAAGAGTTGATGGTATTTCTGGCGCTACGATTACCAGTAAAGGAGTTGTGAATATGCTAAACGAAGGACTCTCTAGGTATGAAACATACTTGCACTAATAATTGCTATGAATGGGGTTTCATCGGTCAGGAAAGTTTGGTGGGGACTAGACAGTCCGCCACAAGTTTTAAATTTAAATCAAAATGTGGCTATATACGCTGTCAGCTCATCTGGATGTAGTCACGTTGCAGATGGGCGCTGCCTCTCGTCCCTACCGACTGGAGATCAGCGGAAAAGGTCAGCCGGTACTGACCTGGACGTTTGTGGGGATTGACCTGCCGGACTCCACACATAATGAACAGGCTAGTCACGGATACCTGCGCTTTTCGATCAAACCATTGACCTGCCTGAGAAGACGGTCATTGAAAACTACGGCGACATCTATTTCGATTACAACGAGCCTGTGCGCACGAACAGCACCCTTAACCGCATCTATGACATACCAGGAGAGATCGTAGATTCCATCCGCCTGGAGGCTGACGATGTCGTCATTAGTCCTCAGATTACCTCGTTTGCGCCGCAGGCCGGACGGCCGGGCAGTCTGGTGCTGATCCACGGCATGCATTTTTCTACGCTGCCGGGTGAGAATACCGTACGCTTCCAAGGGGAAACCGCCGAGGTGCTGAGCGTCTCCGATACCTTACTACAGGTCCGGGTGCCCTCCACTGCGCGTACCGGACGCCTGGAAGTGGAAACCAGGCACGGGGCGGGGGGGAGTGATCGTCCGTTCGAGGTGTATTTGCCGCCACAACTCCAGTCCGTTACTCCCTAGGAAGGACGCGTGGGAGTCCATGTCACGGTACAGGGGCAGCGTTTTCTGCCACCGACACCGTGTTGTTTGTGGGGGGAGAAAGCCCGGTACTACAGGCCAGCGATCGTACGCTACTGGTGCAAGTGCCGGAGACGTCCCAAACAGGAGTGGTACAGTTGTGGGCACGAGGAGCACAAACCACAAGTTCCCAACGATTTGTGGTATGGTATCCGCCACAGCTTCACGGGATAAGTAAAGACACAAGCCGAGTAGGAGAGGTAATCACGTTGTCAGGGGAAAACTTTGCGCAGGAGCCTTCCCGTAATGTAGTAAGGTTCGGAACCGTAGCCGGAAAAGTGTTGACCGCTACGACTGACCAAGTAGCCGTTCAAGTACCCGAGAATGTGCAGAGTGGCGTGGTCAGTATCGAAACGCCGGGGGGAGTAACCGATAGCCCTCGCCCTTTGGTCATTATTCCACATCCAGTGCTGTTGTCCTTTACTCCTCCGCAGGGAAGTGTGGGAACAACCGTAACCCTAAAAGGACAAGCTTTCGGTACCTACGAGGTAGCCAATACGGTCTGGTTCGGACCCTGGGAACAGCAGGTGGAAGCCCAGGTGACAAAGGCAACGGATAGTACCCTGGAAGTGCGGGTGCCTAAAGGAGCGCAAACGGGCACCTTAACCATCACAGGGGTGGGTGGACGCAGTACCTCTTCCTCGGTATTTACCGTAGATGTACTCCCCCCGCTAAAGCCCTTGCATTGTATCCCAACCCGAACCGGGGTGCCTTCACGGTAGATCTGAGCCGGGCCGATTTCGATATAGAGGGTTGGCGGATCTATAATGCACTGGTGCAAGCGCTGCAAGTTTCCTTTACAGCAAATCAGGAGCACTACTACGTGACGTTACCCGCCTCTGCGCGGCCGGGTCTCTATAGCGTCTTATTTCAAACTGAGCGAGGCCAGGTCGTCAAAATGATCTCGGTGCTCTAATACCTGATGTTCAGAAGGAACACAAAGAGTCGCGTGATGTAAGGAATAGGAATAGAAAGCGTCCTGATAAGCCTTGAGTTTTCCTAAGTTGCCGACTGATTCATCGAACCAGCTAGCTTTTTGATCGTGCGCGAGCAGCCTTCCCGGCGTGGGCTATTTTGGAGTTTCCTGTGCCTGTTGCTGTCGCATCTCGGGTGGGGGCAGTCCTCCGTTCAACACCTATATTTCAACAGCACACAACAAATCGTCGAACTGGATTTTGCGACGGAGCCGCCTACCGTGCGACCGTTGGACCAGGGCTCGGGCGGTTCTGTAGGCGAAGGCATTGCGCAACTGGAAGACAGTTTGGGCAACGTCATCCTTTGGGTCAACGCCCGTGGGGTATATGACCGGAATGGCGAACGCATGCCGGGCTCGGAAGGCATCTTCGCCGATCCCTCAGCCACTGAAATTGCCATCTGTCCGGACCCCGGATCGCTGTCCCGCTATTACCTTATTTACAATCAACTGAGCGACGACGACCAGGCGCAGGCGCCGCTTTTTTTCTCCGTCGTGGATCTGACAAAGCGCAACAGAGCGGGGGACGTCATTCTTCTCAATCAATCGCTGGATACCCGCTCCCATGCCGAAGGTCTAGAGGTGGTTCCCATCCCCTGCAGCAACGACTATTGGCTATTGGCGTATCGACGCGACGAGGGATTCGTGCGCTTCCGGGTGACGGAACAAGGTATTGAAGCGTCTATCCTCATCGCTCCGTTCGATGCGGACGCGTCGGGCGGGCGGGGAGAACTGGACTACTACCAGGGACACCTCGGTTACGCAGTCACTTACCGTCAGCGGCTCTGGGTAGGTGATTTTGATCCTGCCTCGGGAGAGGTGGCCAACGCCCGGACCGTGCCCTTCCCCAGCTACGTCAGCGGCACCAAATTACAGGATACCGGGCTCTACGGACTGGAGTTCTCTCCCGACGGCACCAAAGTCTACTGTACCGACTTCAATAACCGTGACCTGTTCGGCAACGTGGTCAATCCCAATCTATTTCGCTACGACCTGATCAGCGGAAAAATCGATTCCTGGACAATTCCGCCGGCGACGGAGAACTGTAGCGGTACGCCACAGGGGCTGGGTCAGCTGGAACTGGCCCCGGACGGCAACCTCTACGTATGCCAGGCGGGTGGGTGTGGCATCACGGTCATTGAACAGCCCGATGCCGCGGAGCCGACCTTCACCACGATCCCGGTCACCGCGCCGTTATCTCTGGGCGTATCGGACCAGATTCAGGCGCCCGTGTTGCGACCGTTCCAGGTAAGCGAGGACCAAACGCTATGTGCTGGTGATTCGGTATTCCTGTGGGCCACGGGGGGGCTGACATACCAATGGAGCCCGACGGAAGGGTTGCACGATCCGACGAGCGCCCGGCCAATGGCGAGTCCGAAGGAAACGACTGTCTATACGGTGCGTGTGGATCGGGGAGGAGGGTGTGTCGACTCTGCGCAGGTAGCGCTCGAAGTGAGCCCTCGTCCCACCCTGGAAATAGCGGATCAGGTAATCTGTGCCGGAGACACGTTCGTACTGTCATTTCCCCCGGAAGAGAACACCTCGTACATCCTTGTCCATCATGGCACGGAAACGGCTATCTCGCTTCCCTACACTTTGCCGGAAGCGGGGCCATACGAACTGATTGCTCGTCACGCGCAAGGGTGTGAGACCGCGCAGGCGTTCAGGGTTACCGAACTACCTTCTCCAAAGATGGACTTGCCGGAAGCCATGCAATTCTGTGGCCCTCCGCCTTATATCGTGCCAATGGAAGCAGAAGTCGGAGTTACCTATCGCTGGTCGACGGGGGCGACGACGCCTCATCTCGAAGTGGACACCTCCGGTACCTATTGGGTCGAAGCTACCCAAGGCTCGTGCACCGTACGAGACTCAATCCGGATGACGGTTGCGCAACCCCCTCGGGCGGTCAACATCATCACCCCGAACGGCGACGGACGAAACGAGCGGCTCGACTTTGGGCCACTAACGCCGCAAAGTCGCCTGACCATCTACAACCGCTGGGGAAAGCTGGTTTACACATCCGACGATTACCAAAACGAGTGGCGTGCACTAGGCGAGCAAGGCAAGCCTCTCCCCGCGGGCCTCTACTATTATCATATAGACATCCCCTCCGACTGCGGCGAAAGCTTCAAAGGGTGGGTGCAGGTATTGAGATAACTACAAAAACGATAGCAACCGGATGAAAAAGTATTACACGTGTCTATTTTGGATTTTGCTGATGCCATTTGCAGAAGCTCAAACTTGGGAGTGGGCTACTGGAAGTCCTAGTGGCACAGGAATAATAGGAATGGATATAGATAGTGAAGGTAATGTTTATTCTACAGGACATTATATCAAATTTATCAACGATGGAAATTCTCTCACATACATTGAAGCAGATGGAATCAGAAAAAAAAACGCGCAAGGCTTTGGAGAATGGAACAAGACTTATCGACATATAAATCTTACACATGTCAAGGTAGACCCGAGTGACCAACCGATTTCGTTAGGGACTTTTATAGACTCTGCAGACATTGGGCCATACAATTTATACAGAGATCAAACAACATATTTACTAGTAAAGCATGATCAGAATGGGAATGTCGTTTGGAATACAGAGATAATCGGCGATATATGGTCTTCGTTTAGAGGAAGAGAGCAGATGTCAGTAGACGATAAAGGAAATACCTTCGTATTAATCGGTATCAATAACTCCATTTTAATTAATGACTCAACATACAGCAATAGAGAAAATCATAAGCTTGCGCTGCTAAAATTTGATCCCTATGGGAAATGTGTCTGGGCTAATTTCTTAAATGATTTTTCTTCAAGTGAAGGAGTTTATAAGTTTTTTGTAGGAAGTAATAAGCGTTTATTTTTGATAGGGAAGAGTGATAGTGCAGATAAACCCGTTGTCATAAATCAGGATACCATACCTCAAACCGAGAGGAATTTGGTTTTACTTCAAATTCTTGATAATGGTTCGATTCGATTACATCAATTGATAAATGCACCTTCTACCTATATCGAATCTGTTGCTACAGATCAGAAAGATAACCTGATCATCATAGGTTATTATACAGGGGGGAGCTGCTTTGGTAAAAATTTTTCAAAATATTCAGATAAGTATAAGGTTTTCATTGCGAAATTTTCACCCACAGGCACACTGATATGGTGCCGTACTATTGGACAGAAAGGGTTTGGATTTGGAGGATATAAAAATTCAGCACAGGTGGCAGTTGTTAGAAGTGGCAAGATATATATAGGCTTGAAATTTAGGCCTTATTTCTGGCAGCTAGCAGGACATGTGGATGATAGGCAAAATTGGTTATTAGCTTTTGTGCGCTTCAGTGAAAATGGAGATTTTGAATGGGGGAATGTGGTTCAGTATAATAACTTTAGTGGTGGAGGATTTATAAGCGAAAGACTACAGAAGTACTCTTGCCGAAACATTATTCCATTTGAAGACAAGGTTTACGTAAATGGTACCTTTGATCAACTTACCATAACTTTTGGAGACTACGAAGCTGGAGTATCGTATAGCGGTAGAGGAGTATCATCTCATCATTATATTGCAGCATTATCAGAAGGAAGTAATAACATTGAGGGAGTCATTTATCAAGCTCAAGACAACTGTGATAGCTTAAAAGTAGCAGCACAGTCTTTTATAGTAGTAGAGCCAGGACCATATTATAGCTTTTCTGATACAACTGGAAGCTATTCTGTACAGGTGGATACAGGTACGTATGCGATTCGTCCACTCTATACCCAAACTCCAGGATTTAATAAGCAATCTTTCTGTTCTCCAACTTCGTATACTGTTCAGTTAAATAAGACTGCGACTGATACAAGTGGATTTGACTTCGTAACGAAGTTGAATGCATTTCATCACCTCACCACTACCATCTCCTCCGACCGCCGACGCCGATGCTTCCGCAGTACCACTACCGTCAGGTATGCCAACGAAGGGGCGGCACCGGCTAGCCCAGTACAGGTGAAAGTCAAGTACCCTGACTACGTGGTGCCTATTTCTAGCACCATTCCCTGGAGTTCGGTGGAAGAAGGAAATGTGTATGTATTTGACCTGGGCAGCCTGGACCCGCGGCAATCGGGCACCATTCAGATTACTGATTCCGTCGTATGCGGCATTGATTCTATCCGGGGCTTGACTCAATGTACGGAAGCGCGAATCTTCCCGCTCAATCCCCGTGAGACGGCCCCCAATTGGGATCAGTCGGATCTGGTACTGAAGGGGAAATGTCAAGACAACGGCTTTGTCCGCTTTGTGATCCACAACCAGGGGCAAGCCATGCAAGACAGTAGCAACTACCGCCTCTACCTGGACGCCCAGTTGGTATATCAGGCAAAGCTGAAATTGCAGGGCGATGACAGCCTAGTATTTCGGGTACCGGTCAACGGACAGACCGTGCGTCTGGAAGCAGATCAGCGAGCGGGACATCCGTACCAACAGCAAACGAACGTGACGCTGGAAGGCTGCGGTACGAACAGCGAGGGTAAAATCAGTGTCGGGTACGTAGCCCAACTCCCACCCGATGATGAACCAGAGGAAGTGTCAATCGACTGCCTGCCCATCATTGATTCGTTCGATCCAAACGATAAGCTGGCCCTACCCATTGGTCGTTTCGAGCAACACTATGTACGACCGGACGTAGCGCTGAATTACAAAATCCGCTTCCAGAACACGGGTACCGATACGGCTTATCGGGTCGTTGTGGTCGATACGCTCGAGGCGGGCCTGGACCTGGCGACGTTTCAGCAAGGGGCCGCTTCACACCCGTACCGCCTGGACATCTCCGGGAAGGGACGACCGGTGCTGACCTGGACCTTTGCGGGCATCGACCTGCCGGACTCCACACGCAACGAGCCGGGCAGTCATGGCTTTGTGAGCTTCTCCATTCACCCTTACGATACGCTTCCGGAAATGACGCGCATCGAAAATGAGGCGGACATTTACTTCGATTTCAACGAGCCAGTACGGACTAACATCGTATTTCATACCCTCACCGACAGTGTGTTTGCTGATTTTACTAAGGCGCCTCCGGTGGAATTCGAGACAGTAACTGCTGCACCATCCTGGGATAGAGCAGGTATCATGCTCTATCCTAATCCCACCCGAGGATGGTTTACTCTGCAATGGGCAGATCCAGAATTGCCGTTGTTTCAAGTAAGGGTAATCAACTCACTCGGTCAAGTAGTGGACGATTATTGGGTAAACCCTAATCAGCGATCCCAGCGCTTGATGGTAGATTTGTCATCTTTATCCTCGGGGGTTTACGGAGTAGTGTTAATTACGGATCAAGGCTCTATGGTAAAAAATATCATCCTTCAGAAATGAGATCAGTTAGGTGGTCCCCACAGTTCGGACAGCATTCAATAGGCTTTACAAAGATCGTGTATCACAATATTAAAGAAATAGCCTTTTTGGCTAAGTTAGGCCTATTTTTATGTAAATCATCGTAAAAAAAGGATATAGAGGTTCAAGTCCCTGCGACTCCACAGCATAAAGACGCAATTCGCACGTAGCGCGGGTTGCGTCTTTTTTTTGCTTGTACATCACGCGCTCGTTTTTTTAGCCGGTTCCTGAGATTGGGCAGGGCGATGCAATGGCGAGGAGCCTGAAGGTGAAGGACAAATATCTACTGAAAAGGGCGTATACAGGCGTTCTGGCGAGCCATTCCCCTCTTTTTTACCGATAGTCCCCCCGGGCTTTTGGGTCGGAAGCCGGAGGTTTGAGCCATGCTCTGTCTCTGCCCTCTGTGGGGTGGGAAGAGCGCTTTCTGACAATCTACTACTTCTTACACCCATGAAGCCTCACGACGCTTACGCCCCTCGCTGCCGCAATTTTTCCTGTCGCGTACGACCGTTTTTACGTGCCGCGCGCGCGCCCTTTGTCAGCCAGATATCCTTTTCAGACCAGCCCTGAACCACGCCAATGCTGTGGGTAGCGGAGGGCTTTTCTCCGTTGCATGTGCTGGTCCGGACACAGGCGTACCCTACTGCGGAAATTCTGCGCCTCGCGCCTGCCCGAACCTGTCGTGCAGTGGCATGCACTGTAGCACAACCCTTCTATTTATAACAACTCAACCTATGCAAAAACATGTACGTACTCAGGCGCTGTTTTGCCTGATGTGGATGCTCCTGATCGGCGTCGCCCTGCCCGCTTTCGGGCAAAGCGCGACCCTGCAGGGGACCGTGATTGACGACACCGGAGAGGGAATTCCCGGCGTCTCTGTTCTGGCGAAGGGAACGTCCGTAGGGACCATTACCGACGTATCGGGGAACTATACCCTTACCATCCCTAACCCGCAAGATGCCATTCTGGTGTTTTCGTTTGTGGGCTACACCACGCAGGAAGTGCCGGTGGGTTCGCAGACTACGATCAACGTAACGCTGGCCTCAGACATAAAGGCCCTCGAGGAGGTCGTGGTCGTAGGGTACGGCACGCAGAAAAAGGCCACCCTGACCGGCTCGATCGCCGAAGTAGAGGGGAAAGAAATCGTGAAAAGCCCGCAACCCAACCTGTCCAACGCGTTGGCGGGACGTTTTTCCGGCATCATTGCCAACAACCGCGGCGGAGAGCCGGGGTACGATGGTTCGAGCTACACGATCCGGGGATTGGCGACGACGGGCAATAACGACGTGCTGGTGGTGGTCGACGGCGTGCCGGGCCAGATCGGCGGGCTGGAGCGCCTGAATCCCAACGATATCGAGAGCATTACCATTCTGAAAGACGCCTCCGCCGCCATTTACGGTTCGCGTGCGGCCAACGGGGTTATTCTGGTGACGACCAAAAAAGGAACGGCCGGCAAGCCGGTGATCAGCTACAGCTTCAACCAGGGCTTTTCGTCGCCGACGCGCCTGCCCAAAATGGCCGATGCCGCGACCTACGCGCAGATTCGCAACGAGATCGCCTATTACAACAACCCCGACGGGGGCATGAATCAGGTGTACGACGAGAACGCCATTCAGCAGTTTGCGTCCGGTGCTGATCCGCTCAATTACCCCAATACTAACTGGCAGGACGCGACCCTCAAGCAGGTGGCGTTGCAAAATCAGCACAACCTTTCGGTCAACGGAGGCTCGGAAAACATCCGGTATTTTGTTTCGCTGGGCAAGCTATTTCAAGACGGACTTTACAAAAACGGCGCGACGAAGTACAACCAGTACAGCGTTCGCTCGAACCTGGACGCCAACATTACGCCCAACCTGAACGTGGGGCTGTCGCTCTCGGGTCGCAAAGAAGATCGCCAGTACCCCATTGCCAGTGCGGGCGACATTTTCCGTTCCATCTACCGGGCTTACCCCACTGTGGCGGCTGTGTATCCCAACGGGCTGCCTTCGTCGGGCATCGAAAACAGCAACCCCGTGTTGCTGGCGACCGACATAAGCGGCACGAACCAGAACCCGCGGTACGTGTTCAACGGCATTCTGAAGGCCAGCTATACGTTGCCGTTTGTGGAAGGACTATCGGTCGACGGCTTCTACTCGGTCGATCAGCTCGTCAACAAAACCAAAGCGTTCAGTACGCCTTACGTCGTGTATACCTACGCGTCCGGAACCGGTGCCTACAACCCGACCATCGTGGGGGGCAGCGACCAGAAGGCCACCCTGTCGGAAGAGTTCAACTCGCAGAACCAGACGGTCGCCAACATCAAACTGAACTTCAACCGGCAACTGGGTAGCCACAACGTCAACGCCTTTGTGGGGTACGAACAGAGCGAGCGGCGGGAATCGACCTTCGGGGCGTCCCGCATTCACTTCCCTACGACGCAAACGCCGGAACTGTCGCAGGGGGGCGCTGCCGCCACCGACTACGACAACTGGGGCAGCAGCTACCATTACACCCGCAAGAGCTACATCAGCCGGATTGCCTACAACTTCAGCGAGAAATACCTGGCCGAAGTGCAAATGCGCGTCGATGGCTCGTCGACCTTCCCGAAGGGCAAGCAGTACGGCTTTTTCCCCTCGGTGTCGGCAGGTTGGCGCATTTCGGAAGAGTCCTGGTTCCAGAACAGCCTTCCGTTCATCAACAACCTGAAACTACGCGCCTCGTACGGTCAGCTCGGGAACGACAACGTCGGGCTGTTTCAGTACTACGACAACTACCAGTTTGCGAACCGTTACGTGATCGGCTCGGACGTCCACACGGGCATCGACCTGATCAAACTGGGCAACCCGGACATCACCTGGGAAGTAGCCCAAAAGACGGACATAGGTTTGAACGCGGTATTCCTCAAAAACTTTACGTTGGAACTGGTCTACTTCCAGCAGAAACGCTCGGACATCCTGACCACGCGCAACGCTTCCATTCCCGGTGTTTCGGGAATCGTAAACCCTTACAACGACGGCAGTGCGTCGTACGTCCCGCTGGTGCCGTCCGAGAACATCGGGAAGGTGAACAGCAACGGCGTGGAGGCAACGCTGGGCTACCAGCACACCGGCCCGGTTAGTTTCGGCATTACGGCCAACGGGACCTATGCCAAGAGCGAAATCGTATTCATCGACGAGGCGGCCGGCGCCCTGGATTACCAGCGGCAGACGGGCCAGCCACTCAACACGTACCTGCTGTACCGCACAATCGGCATTTTCCGCACGGAAGACGACCTGAGCCGGTATCCGCACGTGCCGGGGGCCAAGGTGGGCGACCTGATCTACGAAGATTACAACGGCGACGGAGAAATCAACGCCGACGACCAGGTGCGTTCCAAGTACGGCAACATTCCGCTGCTGACTTACGGCCTGACCCTGAACGCCGGCTGGAAAAACTTCGACCTTTCGGCCGTCTTCGCCGGGCAGGGCATGGTGAGTCAGTACGTGCTGCCCGAATCCGGTACCATCGGCAACTATTACAGCAGCTGGGCCGACAACCGCTGGAGCCCCTCCAACCCGGATGGTACGTATCCGCGGGTAGACGAACGTGCCTCGTCGGCCGTGAGCGGAGGGTTGTATCAGAACGATTTCTGGCTGAACAACGCGTCGTTCCTGCGCCTGAAAACCGTGCAGTTGGGCTATAACGTCCCGACCACGGTGCTTACGCCGCTCAAAATCTCGTCGTTGCGGGTGTACGCCAGTGCCTTTAACCTCTTCACCATCACGCCGGTAAAAGACTACGATCCGGAAGGCAACAGCACCAGCGGGCAATTCTATCCCCAACAGCGGATTCTCAACCTGGGCGTCAACGTCAGTTTCTAAATTCCGACTTCCCCGAACATGAAAAAATATACATTCCCCCTTACCCTGATTACCCTGCTGGGCACCTTCCTGGGGATGGTCTCGTCCTGCCAGGAAGATTTCCTCGACGTGGTGCCGACCGACCGGGTGTCCGATGCGTCCATTCTGTCCGATTCGGTTCTGTTCGAAGCGTTTGTGATCAACCGCTATCTGGGCGTACGGCTCGCCAACAAAGAAGGCGACGGCAACGTGCCCGGCTTTGGTCGTGGGTTCGAATACGCCCTGTGGAGTTCGCTGACCGACGAGTCGATCTACAACAACGACGATAATACCTGGCTGGTCCAGCAAGGCCAACTGGCCCCGGAAAACACAGGCATTGCCGGGACCCTGTGGGGCCGTAGTTACCGGAGCATCCGGGAGTGCAACTACGCCCTGGCCCACATCGGCGAAGTGGAGATGAGCGCGGGCCACAAAGCGCTGCTGACGGCCGAGCTGAAATTTATCCGTGCGTTTCGGTACCAGGACCTGATCCGGAACTACGGCGAAGTGGTGTTGGTCGGCGATCAGGTAACGGAGCTGGGCGACGATTTCTCCTCGCCCGAACTGTTTGTGCGCTCTTCCATCGAAGAGGGCATCACCTACGCCGTGGGGCAACTCGAAGAGGCGGCCGCCGTGCTTCCCGTCGCGAACGACGGAAGCTGGGAGGTAGGGCGGGCCACCAAAGGCGCGGCCCTGGCGCTGCGCTCTCGCCTGCTGTTGTATGCGGCCAGCCCGCTTTACACCGGCGGCACGGACGAGCCGGCCAAGTGGCAGAAGGCCGCGCAGGCCGCCCAGGACGTAATGAACCTCGGGATCTACACGCTCTATCAGGCCGGGTACGGCAACCTGTTTCTGGACGTCCGCAACAACGAGGAGGTCATCTTCGCCCGTTACTATAATCTGAACGCGCTGCACACCGCACTGGAAATTGCCAACGGCCCGAACGGCTACGACGGCTGGGGGGGTAACGTTCCGCTGCAAAATCTGGTCGACGACTACGAGATGATGGACGGCACGCCGTTCGACTGGAGCGACCCGACGATGAGCGACGATCCGTACGCCAACCGCGATCCGCGGTTCTACGAAACCATCCTCTACAACGGCGCGCCTTACCGCAACCGTCAGGTGGAAACCTTCCTGCCGGGCGGCCGCGACAGCAAAGACGGCCCGTCGAACTGGAACACGTCGAAAACCGGCTACTACCTGCGGAAATTTGTCGACCCGAACCTGCCGATCCAGAACCCCTGGGGCATTGCCGGGACGCAGGACTGGATTTACTTCCGGTATGCGGAAATTCTGCTGAGCTATGCCGAAGCGCAAAACGAAGCCGTAGGCCCCGACGCCAGCGTCTACGAAGCCGTGAACGCCATCCGCACCCGTCCGGGCGTCGAAATGCCGGCCTTGCCCGCAGGGCTGTCGAAAGAAGAAATGCGGGAGCGCATCCGGCACGAACGGCGGATCGAACTGGCCTTCGAAGAGCACCGCTTCTACGACGTGCGTCGCTGGAAGATTGCCGAAACTACCGAAAACGTGCCTGCCTACGGCATCGAAATTACCAAGTCGGATAACGGGAGTCTGTCGTTCCAGCGGAAAGTAGCGTTGGAAGGCCGAAGCTTCTCCGAAAAGCACTACTGGCTGCCGATTCCCCGGGCCGAAATTCAGGCGACTAACAATCAGTTGGAGCAGAATCCCGGCTACTAGCCGACCGCGACTGAAAAGCGTTCGCCCGACGAACGCGGGCGCTTTTTCGCATGCTGGAAGAGCAATGCAATGTTGTTTGAGTGATGCCCGGGGGGCACATCAGGGCCTCCCCGGGTACTTCTTCCACTTTTTTCGTAACGAAATGCTTGGTGCGTACTCGCCTGCGCACAGCACCTCACGCCATGCACACCAACTTCCTTTTGTCCCTCATCGGTTGTGGTCTGGCCCTGGCGCTGGCAAGCTGCCAGCCTCCGCCCGACCAGACCCCGACCGAGCGCTCCGGCGCTCGCGAAATCACCGTTACCGTCGATGCCGCCCAAACCTACCAGACGCTCGAAAACTTTGGCGCTTCCGATGCCTGGGCCTGCCAGTTTGTAGGGCAATGGCCCGAGGCGACCAAAACCCTTCTCGCCGACCGGCTGTTCAGCCTGGATACCAACGCGCAGGGACAGCCGCAGGGCATCGGGTTGTCGTTGTGGCGGTTCAACATCGGGGCGGGCAGTGCCGAACAGGGGGCGGAGAGCGGCATCGGTGACGAGTGGCGTCGGGCCGCGTCGTTCCTGCAGCCGGACGGGACATACGACTGGAGCCGACAGGCCGGGCAGCAGTGGTTTTTGCAGGCTGCGCAGCAGCGCGGCGTCGAGCAATTTCTGGCCTTTGCCAACAGCCCGCACGTGACGATGACCCGCAATCGCAAAGCGTATTCGTCTGACGGTCTTTCCAACCTGGCCCCCGACCGCTACGAGGACTTCGCCGCGTACCTGACCACCGTCGTACAGGGCGTCCGGCAGCAAACGGGCATCGACTTTCAATACCTGAGCCCGGTCAACGAGCCGCAGTGGGACTGGAAAGACGGCGGGCAGGAGGGAAGTCCGTACACCAATGCCGAGATTGCCCAACTGGTCCGTACCCTGAACCGGCATCTGGAACAGGCCGGCGAATCGGTCAAGATCGACGTCGCGGAGGCCGGCAAAATCAACTACCTCTACGAAACGGACGACAAACCCCAGCGCGGAGAACAGATCGCCGCCTTCTTCAGCCCCGGCTCCGACGACTACATCGGCGACCTTTCGCACGTTAGCCCTACCATTTCGGCACACAGCTACTTCACGACCTCGCCCGCCGGTCAGGCCGCTTCCATGCGGCAGCAAGTGGCCCGGGCCATCGAGGCATCGGCCACACCATTGCACTACTGGATGTCCGAATACTGCATTCTGGGCGACAACGCAGGCGAGATTGACGGAAACGGACGCGACCTGGGCATGCCCGCGGCGCTCTACCTGGCGCGGGTGATGCACAACGATCTGGTGATGGCGCAGGCGTCGGCCTGGCACTGGTGGCTGGCCATTTCGCCCTACGATTATAAAGACGGCCTTCTGTACGTTTCCAAAACCAAGGAAGGCGGGAGCTACCACGAAAGCAAAATGCTCTGGGCCATGGGCAATTACAGTCGGTTTGTGCGTCCCGGCGCGGTTCGGGTGGCGGCCAGCAGCAGCGACGGGGCGGTCCTCGTGTCTTCGTTCGTGCATCCCGAGCAACAACAGTCGGTGACCGTGGTGATCAATCCCGGTGCCGACACGCTGAGCCTGACGCTGGACTTCAAAAACGCGGACGTGCAACGGGTGCGGCCCTACATCACCGACGCAACCCAAAGCCTGCACCCCGCCGACGGGTACGACGCTCGCCAACCCCTTATTCTTCTGCCGCGCTCGGTCACGAGCCTGGTGGGCACACTTCGCTGACAACGGCCTGATGTTTCTTCACCTCCAACGTTTGATCACTTTTTCTATGATGATGCTTCGCTCTGTCCTGCTTTGTTTCCTCTTCCTTCTGACCACCCGTGGCCTGCACGCCCAGGATTTTGGGACGTCGACTTCCCTGCACCAGTGGTTTTTTCACCTGGGCGATGTGCCGAACGGAGAAAAGCCCGACCTCGATTATAGCGGTTGGGAGGCGGTCAGGGTGCCGCACGACTGGTCCGTGGCGCAATTTGCCAGCCCCGACAACGCCAGCTGCACCGGCTACCTGCCGGGCGGCATTGGCTGGTACCGCACTTCCCTCGACCTGCCGGTCACCAAAAACGCCAAACGGTATTACCTCTATTTTGAAGGCGTCTACAAAAACAGCGAAGTGTGGGTGAACGGCCAGTGGGTGGGCAAACGGCCCAACGGCTACGTCTCGTTTCTCTACGACATTACGCCCTACGTTCAACCCGGGGGGGGCAACACAGTAGCCGTCAAGGTCGACCACAGCGACGATGCCGATTCGCGCTGGTACACGGGCTCGGGCCTCTACCGCGAAGTGCATCTGGTCACCGCCGATCCGCTTCATCTGGCACTTTGGGGTGTGCACTATGCCGCTACGCTGGGAAAAGGCCCGTCGGCCCGCCTTCAGGCGCAGGCGCGCTTCCAGAACGAGACGGAGCAGGCAACCACCGTGCAGGTAAAGCACGAATTGCTCGACCAGGACGGAAACGTAGTGGCGGTGACCGAAACGCGGCAGAAAGTCGCGCCGGGAGCGGCGGCCGAAACGAGCCAGACGCTCAAGGTGGCGCGGGTGAAACGCTGGAAGCTGGAGGCTCCTTACCTCTACTCCCTCCGCACGACCCTCTCCGCACACGGTGCCGTTACCGACCAGAGCGAAGTGCCGGTCGGGTTCCGGTCGCTGACGTTCGACGCCGACCGCGGCTTTGCCCTCAACGACGAATGGATGAAGATCAAGGGCGTCTGCCTGCACCACGATGCGGGTGTGCTGGGAGCGGCGGTGCCGCGCGAAGTGTGGAAGGCGCGCCTCTTGAAACTAAAAGAAATCGGGGTGAACAGCATTCGGATGAGCCATAATCCGCAGGCCACCGACCTGTACGACCTGTGCGACGAACTGGGCATGCTGGTGATGGACGAAGCGTTCGACGAATGGGAATACCCGAAAAAGAAGTGGATCAAAGGGTGGAATGTCGGGAAACCGGGCTTCCAGGGCATCGCGGAGAACTTCGAGGCGTGGGGCAAGCAAGACCTGGCGGCGATGGTGTACCGGGATCGTAACCATCCTTCCGTTATTCTGTGGTCCATCGGCAACGAAGTCGATTATCCCAACGACCCGTACAGCCATCCGATTCTGGACTCGGTCGGCATCGGCCAGCAGCACACCACCGGATATTTGCCCGATCAGCCTCCGGCCGAACGACTGGGCACCATCGCGCAGGAACTGGCCGCGGTGGTCCGTTCCATCGATACGACGCGGCCCGTCACGGCTGCCCTGGCAGGCGCGGTGATGTCGAACGAAACGGCGTATCCGGCCGCGTTGGATGTGGTCGGGTACAACTATACCGAAAGTCGCTACGAACTGGACCACCAGCGCTATCCGAAGCGGGTGCTGTACGGGAGCGAAACCCGCCACGACCTGCAGGCCTGGCAGGCGGTCAAAAACCATGACTTCATCTTCGGACAGTTCATCTGGACCGGGTTCGACTACCTGGGCGAGGCGGGGCCCTGGCCTTCGCGGGGATTTGTGACCGGCATGGTCAGTCAGGCTAACCAGATCAAGCCCAGGGGGTATTTTCGCCAGGCCCTGTGGTCCGACCAACCCATGGTCTACGTGGGCACGTATCCGGTGCCCCAGCGGCGAAAGTCGTACCTCTCGATCGATGCGCCACACCTGTGGAACTACCCGGACGACACCCTGATTCGGGTGGTGGCCTACACCAACGGCGACGAAGCCGAACTGCTGCTCAACGGCACGGTCGTAGGCGCGCGCAAACCGCAAGATCCGCAGACCGCCATCATCGCGTGGGACATCCCTTTCGCGCCCGGCACGCTCAGCGTGGTGGCCTACCGGGCGGGCAAGCCCATCGCTACAGACGAGGTGGTCACCTCAGGACGGCCGACGCGGCTCGTGGCTTCTCGTGAAGGCGACGCCCCGGCGCACGCCGACGACGTGGTGCTGGTGCAGGTCGAAGTACAAGACGAGGCTGGTCGCCTGGCCTCGCTGGCCGATAACCGGATTACGTGCGAGGTTGCGGGTCCGGGGCAATTGCTGGGCCTGGAAAGCGGTACGGCCTTCGCCAACGAAAACTTCAATTCCAACCAATTGCGGTGCGTCGACGGAAAGCTGCTGGCCTACGTTCGCGCTACGGGGCAGCAAGGCACAATTCAGCTTACCTTTACCGCGCCCTACCTGGAGAAAGCCGTAGTGACCATCCCCGTCGGGACCGCGGTACGGTGAGGCCGCTGGGTCCGCCCAAAGCCGTTGCCTGAAGTCCCTGGCGTTAGAAACGAGAGAAACGACTAACTTAGGTAGGCGATTGTTCCGGGCGCCGGGGGAACCTGTACCAGGGATTTTTGTAGTGGCACGATGACGTTTTGACCCTCCACCTTATGCTTGTGCGTACGCTGACCAACCTGTTGTTTCTCCTGAGCCTCCTGCTGTCGGCGGGCGTGAGGGGACAGACCGCGCCTCACCTGTTCACCCAGTATAAATTTCATCGCCTCAACGAAGCGAACGGACTGACCAACAACATCGTCACCGACATTGTACAAGACAGCCTGGGGCAGATCTGGGTCGGTACCGAAGAGGGACTTTTCCGTTACCAGGGCACCAAGTTTCAGCCGTTTCTGAAGGACCGCGAGGACACGAACACCCTGCCTAACAACTACGTCTGGAAGCTGTTTGTGGACGAACAGAACAACATCTGGACCATGACGGACAATGGGGTGGGGATGTACAGCTACCAGACCGACTGCATCCGCCGCTTTATGCCGGAGCAGCTGGTGGGTGGCGTCACTTCCATGGCCCGGGCGCCGGACGGCACGCTGTACTTCGGGCGGTACGAGGGCGGCATCTGGCAGGTACGCGACGGACAGGCGCGGCTGCTTCCGCTGTTCGATCCGGTCAGCCAACAGAACATGAACGGCCTGGGGGTGTTGCACATGAGCATCGCCCAAAACACGCTGTGGGCGGTGGTGAGCGAGCGGGGGCTTTTGTCCATAGACCTGGCGACAGAGCGGGTGCGCTACCTCAGTGCGCAGGAAATCTGCGGACAGGAGCGTTTGAAGGTTTTCGACCTCTACGTCGATGCCGAAGCGCGGGTCTGGCTCGGCTCCAACGCGGGCGTGTTTCGGAGCGACCCCAGCCCGACGGGAGCGGGAGCCTTTCGCCCGGTGCTAACCGATGCGCTGCCCCCGGACGACTACCTGAGCATCTGCCTGGACAACACCGACCAGCTTTGGGTCGGCTCCCGGCAGCACGGCGTCTACGCCTTTCGGCAACAGCCCGAAGGGACCTACCGCCCTTCGGAGCACTTTGCGCCTTCGTTCGGCGACGATGGTATTTCGCACCGAACCATCAGCAAAATTTTTCAGGACGACGAAGGCTTGTTCTGGCTGGGCACGCACAACGGCGGCGTCAACGTATTCAACCCCGAGGGCGAGCTGGTGCGTTTCCTGACTTATCAATTCTACAATCCGGCGTCGCTGAGCTACCAGAACGTGTGGGGCATGTGCGAAGTCGGCGACGGAACCATCTGGGTCGGGACCGACGGCAAAGGCATCAACCGGCTGGACCCGAAAACGGGCGTGGTGGACCGCCATTTTCTGCCCGACCTGCAGGACAAAGCCATTCTGTGTTTGATGGAAGACAGCCGGTCGCGGGTCTGGATCGGGACGTACGCCAACGGCGTCTATCTGTACGACCGCCGTTCCGACCGGCTCAGTACGTTTCGGGTCGGGAGCGAGCATACACAACTGCAAGTCAACGACATCCGCGCCTTTTTCGAAACTCCGTCCGGCAAGGTCTACGTGGGCACCAACCAGGACGGACTCTACACATTCGAGGAGGAGACCGGCCGGCTGGTGCAGGTGGTCGGGTCGGCCGGGCTGGACATCCGCGCCATTACTTCCACCCGCGATCAGCAACTGTGGCTGGGCACCTACGGGCAGGGGTTGTTGCACTACGACGAGCGGCGCGGCAGCTTCACCAACCACCACTGGGCGCAGCACGACGAATTTGCCAAGGAGGTGATCTTCGACATTTACCGGGACGGCTCCACGCTCTGGCTGGGCACCCGCCACCACGGCCTGCTGGCCTTCGACACGCAGACGCTGACCTACACCCATTTTGCAGATGTGAAGCGCATCAACGAAAGCGCCATTTCGGGCGTAACCAAAGATGCGCTGGGCAACCTCTGGATCACGACCAACACCGAAGTCATTGCGTTTGATCCCGTGCAGCGACGCGTCTTTCCGTTCAGCAGCAACGGGAATTTCCAGACCGGCCACGCCAACTACGGGTCCATTTTCCGGGCCGACGCGGGCTTTGTTGTGGTCGGTGGCATCAACGGCATGAACCTCTTCTACCCAGAACAACTGTTTCAGACCGAGGTTACGCGGAACGTGGTATTCAACGAACTGAAGATCCTCAACAAAACCGCCAACGCCGTAAACTCCGATGTGTTTCCAGCCGGGAAAAGCATCTTTCTGACCGACCGGGTCATGCTCGATCACAAAGACAACATCTTCTCCATCGGTTTTTCCATCCCGGGCTTTAATGTCTCCAAGCAGAACGAAGTGGCCTACCGACTTGAGGGCTACGAAACCGAATGGCAGTACGGGGCCAACGATGCCGCCACCACCTACCGGAACGTGCCCCCGGGCCACTACACTTTTCAGGTGAAAAACCTGCAGACCGACACCCTTACCCGACAGCTGGCGATTGCCATTGCCCCGCCTTTCTGGCGCACGTGGCAGGCCTACGGGCTGTATGCGCTGGTGTTGGCCCTGCTGATCTGGTGGTTCAACCGGTTTATGCACAGCCGGATCATCCTGAAACAGAAACTGGCGTTCGAAAAAGAGTTGCGCGAGAAAGAGCACCACGTGATGCAGGAAAAGCTGCGGTTCTACACGAACTTTTCGCACGAACTCAAAACCCCGCTTACGCTCATACAGGGACCGGTCAACGACCTGGCCCGCACCATCGAAGACCCCGACCAGCGACAATACCTGCAACTGATCCAGAAGAACACCCGCATTCTGCTCAAGTTCATCGAACGCATGCTGGAATTCCGGAAGCTGGAAATGAACAAAACCATTCTGAACGTGGGGCGGCACAACCTGACCATTCTGGCCCAGGAAGAGGCCGAGCGGTTTGCGTACCTGGCCAAAGAAAAGCGCATCAAGTTTGGGTTTTATTGCGAAAGCGAGCTGCATGCCTGGGTCGACCTGGAGAAGATGCAGATCATCCTGAGCAACCTGCTGTCGAATGCCATCAAGTTTACCGGCGAAGGGAAAGCCATCCATTTCGGCATCGCGCAACACCAGGAGCAACTCGTGATCGAGGTAAAGGACGATGGCGTCGGCATCGAGGCCACCGAAGTCAAAAACATCTTTTCGCCTTTTTACCAGGCGAGTAACTCCGTTGGGGCGGGCGGCACCGGCATCGGGCTGGCGTTGTGCAAAAGCCTGGTGGAGCTGCACGGCGGCACCATCACCGTCAGGAGCCAGGCCGGCAAGGGGACGCAGTTTCGGGTGCAGCTGCCGCTGGGCAAAGACCACCTGCTGGAGAAACCGCACGTCCGGTTTGTGGTGACAGATGCGGAGACGCAGGAGGCGCCCCGCTGGGCCGATTCTGAGCAGCAGCTGGCGGCCGACGAGTCGGCAGTCAACGATCAGGTGATGCTGGTGGTGGACGACAACCAAGACATTCTGACCTACGTGCATTCGCTGTTCAAAGGAGAATTTCGGGTGATTACGGCCGAAAATGGCAAAGAAGCCCTGGAAAAAGCCACGCACCACATTCCGGACCTGATCATCTCGGACATGATGATGCCGGAAATGGACGGGATTGCACTCAGCAAGGCGCTGAAGGAAAACATGGCGACGAGCCACATCCCGATCATTCTGCTGACCGCGAAAAATTCCAACCAGGCCAAAATCGACGGATTCGAAATCGGCGTCGACGACTACATCACCAAACCTTTCCACTCCGAGCTGCTGCTGGCGCGGGTCAAAAACATCCTGAACAAGAGGAAGTTGCTGGAGCTTAAGTACGGTGTCAACGAACTGATGGACCCGGCCACGCGGCAGGGTTCGCGGGAAGAAGATTTTGTGTTGCAGGTAGAAGCCGCCATCCTGGGCATGCTGGAGAAGGGGACGTTCGAAGTGCCGGAACTATGCCGGGAAATGGGCATGAGCCAAACCTCGCTCTACCGGAAAATTAAAAGCATTGCGGGCGTCTCTACGCAGTTGTTTATCCGCAAAATTAAAGTAAAACGGGCCGCGCAACTGATGTTGCAGGGGCAAGGGACGATCACAGAAATTGCCTACGCACTCGATTTTGCCGACCTGAAATACTTCCGGAAGTGCTTCAAAGAACAGTACCAGATGACGCCCTCCGAATTTATCGCCGCGCATCCGACCGCCGCGCCACCGCAAGACGACCTGATGCAGGCGTTTCTGGACGTCAAAAAATAGCCAATTTGCTCCGCCATTGTCCCTTGACTTTATCCCTACCTATGCGCTCTGTTTTGAGAAATCAACCCCTACGCATCGCTTGGTGCATCAGTCTGTTCAGTTGGGTGGTGAGCCCCGCAGTTGCCCAGTCGCCTGTGGCGGTAACCAGCCCCGACGGTCTGTTGAACGTGACCATCACGACGGAGGGCGGCCGTCCTTCTTATACGGTACAGTACCGTGAGATTACTTTTGTGGAGGCGTCGCCACTGGGACTCAAAACGTCGATCGGCGACTTTACCAGCGCGTTGCAACCGGTGGGGCACCACACGACTCCGCTGCGCGAGACCTACACGCTGACCAAGGCCAAGGTGAGTCGGGTCGATTACGAAGCCAACGAACTGGTCTACCAGTTGATCAATCCTGCGCAGGATACCCTGCACCTGGTGTTCCGGGTGAGCAACCACGATGTCGCTTTTGCCTATCGGCTCACCACCAAAGCCCGGGTCACCAACGTGCTGGTGGAAGAAGAAGCGACCGGTTTTGACCTGCCCGCTGGCACTACGACGTTCCTCACGCCACAGGCCCCTCCCATGACGGGCTGGGAAAAAACCAAGCCCAGTTACGAAGAAGAATACACATACGACGAGCCCGTGGGCACGCCCTCCAAATACGGCGTGGGCTACACGTTCCCGGCGCTTTTCAAGGTGGGCGACCACGGCTGGGTGCTGATTTCCGAGACGGGCGTAGACAGTCGGTACGTCGGGTCGCGCCTGGGCGAGGGCACCCGCGAGGGATTTTACCCCCTCAGGTTTCCGCAGCCCGGCGAAAACAACGGCATCGGTGGCACCTCTGCGGCGATGGCCATGCCGGCCCACACCCCGTGGCGCACCCTTACCGTCGGCGAGACGCTCCAACCCATTGTGGAAACGACCGTGGCCTTCGACGTGGTAACACCGCGCTACGAGGCAACACGTTCGTACGAAATGGGGCGTGCCACCTGGAGCTGGATCGTCTGGCAGGACAACAGCATCAACTACGACGATCAGGTAAAATTCATCGACCTGGCCGCCGACCTCCGGTTCGAGTACGTGCTCATCGACAACTGGTGGGACCGGAACATCGGGCGCGACCGCATGGAGGCGCTGGTGGCCTATGCCGCTTCCAAAAACGTGGGGGTGCTGCTCTGGTACAATTCCAACGGCTATTGGAACGATGCGCCTCAAACGCCGCAGGATTGCATGAACACTGCCCTGGCCCGCAAAAAGGAGATGGCCTGGCTACAGCGCATCGGGGTGAAGGGACTCAAAGTCGACTTTTTCGGGGGCGACAAACAGCCGACGCTGCAACTGTACGAGGACATTCTGGCCGATGCCAATGCCTACGGACTGACCATTACGTTTCACGGCTGCACCCTGCCCCGGGGGTGGGAGCGGATGTACCCCAATTTTGTCACCGCCGAAGCGGTGCTGGCGTCCGAAAACCTGATTTTTCAACAGCGAGCCTCCGACCTGCACGCCTACCACGCCACCATTCTGCCCTTTACCCGCAACACCGTAGCGGCCATGGATTTTGCGCCGGTGTTTTTTAACAAGCGCCTGACCCGCGACCAACAGGGCGGATCGATTCGGCGCACCACCGACGCCTTCGAAATGGCAACGGCAGTGCTTTACAGCTCGCCGGTGCAACACTTCGGCATCACGCCCAACAACCTGGACGAGCAGCCGGATTACGTGCTGGATTTCCTGCGGGAGGTCCCCACCGTGTGGGACGAAACCGTGTTTGTCGAGGGCTATCCGGGCCAGCATTGCGTCATGGCCCGCCGCAAGGGAATGCGGTGGTACGTGGTCGCCGTGAACGGCGAAAAACGCGCCAAGCAACTGACGGTATCGTTGCCCATGCTGGCCGGTCGGGAAGTACAACTTTTGTATGATGAGAAAGGCCGCACCGCCGGTTTTGCCACCAAAAAAGTAGGCAGCAACGGTCGTTTCAAGCTCTCGCTCCTGCCAGAAGGGGGCGCGGTCATTGTAGCTCCCTAGCGGGCGGCTCAGTCTTGCTGCGCGACCGTGGGCAGGTCGCTCTGTAGCTCGTCGAGGGCCTCTTCCAGTTCCTTGAGCGACTTTTCCATCCGACGCTGGAGGCGGTCGTAATCCTCGGGTTTCCGGCGGCGCACTTCCGTGAGTTGATCGTCGACGCGCACACGGGCCTGTTCGAGTTTGGTAATGGCGGCATTGACGTCCTGCTGGCCGGTCGAGGTGCCTCCGGCGTTGGCCTCTTTCAATTGATCGATTTTAGCGTTGATGGATTTGATGCTGTCCTGCAGCACTTGAATGCCATAGGCGTGCCGGTCTTCCAGATAATCGGCCTGTGTTTCAAGGGCGTCCTCCAGTTCTTCCCGGACGTTTTGCAGGGCTTTACGCGCTTTGGCCGTCTGTTTCTGCACGTCGTCGCGCGAGGTCTCCGAATGGCAGCCGGTAAGTAGAAAAAGAGAAAGGAAAATATAAAAGAAGAAAGATTTCATGTACTCGTTTTTCTTTTCCTTACGGAATCTGTTGCCAACGAGTTCGTCCTAAACTCTGCGGGGTGGGGTCGGTCCCGCGCTACTCTTTCGTGAACTTTCGGGTATAGTAGTTCTGCTCGTCCCACACTTCCACAAAGTAGAGGCCGCGGGGCAAGGCGGCGATCGGCACCCGGAGTGCGTTGCCGTCGGCGGTTTGGGTGGTTTCGCGTACGACCTTGCCCGACGGACCGATGAGCCGCAGCCGTACGGTTCCGCCAGCCGTAAAGCCTCCGCTGAGGGTCAGTTCGTGGGTAGCCGGGTTGGGATACAGTTGCAACAGTGCCGGGGAAAAGGCGGTCTGGCGCGGTTCGGCCAGCGTATCGGGCGGAACCACTCCGGCTTCGCGAGTGCGCAGGGCCGTCACCGTGTCGGCGAGTGCGAAGGTCCCGTCGGGCCGGTGGGCGTCGTCGGGCTGGGCCTTTCCGGAGAACGCCAGCAGCCAGCAAACAAAAAAGAGGAACCGTTTCATAACCTACAGGAACTGGATAGAAGCCGAAAACGGGCGAAGGTTTAAGCATCCTTCCCCAAATGTTCAGGGAAGGATGCACGAGACGAGATAGATTACTCTTGGATGCTGCCGCTGGTGTTGTTGGCGAACGTAACGGTGGCGTCGCTGGTCAACGTGCAGTTCTGCTGCACAATGATGCCCCAGCCTTTGCTGTCGCTGATCTTGCTGTTCGACACTTTCAGTTGGGCCTGCGCGAAGCCGTACAAGCCGATGTTGGCCAGCAGATCTGACCCGAAACCCGGGAAATTTTTCGAACCTCCGTACGAGACTTCGGCGTGGGTCAGTTCGTTCAAGGGGCTCGACGAGCGAACCAGAATGCCACGCCAGTAGCCTTTGGTGCGGTTTTTTCCGGTAAAGACGATCTGCTGGGCCGCCGTTCCTTTGGCGACCAGCGAGCCTTCGGGCGTGATTTCCAGGTAACGGTCGGCCGCGAATTCGAAGACGGCGCCCGGCTGAATGGTCACGGCCTTGTTGATGATCACGTCACCGGTCACCAGGTACGAAGCGCCGTCGGTAAAGGCGGGCCAGGTAGCATCCGCCGCATTTTCTTCATTGGCCTTCGAGGCGTAAATCTCCACGCCATCGTAGCCGTTGCTGCCCTTGAATTGCGAGGCCGCGTCCAGCATGCCCACGTTCTGCGCATCCGTCAGCAGTGCCGATTTGGCGCTGTGGTGAATCGTGTTGGCTTCGAACTGTTCCAACACGCTACCCAGCGGGATAAACATGCCATAACCGCCGCTGTGCGCAATGGTGGTGTGCGCTAGCTTCAGGTGGCTCTTCGTGAAGTTGTATAGCGAAAGCGCCGTCGGGTAGTCGGAGCCGATGCCCGGAAAGTTTTTGCCGCCGGCGTATTCCAGATCGACGTAGTTCAGTTCGTTCAGAGAGCTGGTTGACCGCACCAGAATGCCGCGCCAGAAACCTGCCGTTTTGTTGCGCCCCGAGAAGGTAATGTGCTTGTCGGCCGTGCCTTTGGCAATCAGGTAGCCGTTGTCGTCCACGAGCAGCATCTTGTCGGCTTTGAACTCGAACGTAGCGCCCGGCTCGATGCGCAACCCGCTTTTGACGTTCAGGTCTTCGCTGATCAGGTACTTGGAACCGTCGCTGAAGGCCGGCCATACGGCCTCTTCCTGGCCTTCTTCCATATTCCCGAAAATCTCAATACCGTCGAAGCCGTTGCCTCCCGTGAAGCTGGAAGCCGCGTCGAGCTTGCCCAGCTGGTTGATGGTCAGGTACAGGCTTGTGCCGGCCAGGTTGCGGAACTGGTTCTTTTCAAAGGCCGCAAGCGTTGTGTTCTGAAAGACCAGCATGCCGTAGCCTTTGCCGTCCGTGATCAGCGTATTTTTAAGGCTCAGCGAAGGGGAGCCGAACGGGTACAGCGCCAGCGAGGCCGGAAGCGTTGACCCAATGCCCGGGATGTTTTTGCCCCCGGCGTGGCGGATCTCGGCGTAGTCGAGGCTGTTGAGGGCGCTTGCTGATTTCACGGTGATGCCCCGCCACGAACCGGCGGTTGCCTCTTTCCCCACAAAGACGATTTTTTTGTCGGCCGTTCCGTTGGCCACCAGCGAACCGTTCTCTTCGATGCTGAGGTACTTGTCGGCCACCACCTGAATCGTCACGCCCGGGTCGATCGTTAGTTTGGCCTGCATCAATACGTCGCCTTTCATAAAATAATCGGGCAGATTCGGGTCAGACACGCGATCCACCAGGTGCAGGTCGGTCTCGTACGTGCCTTCCAGTTCGGTAGGGGCGGTGCTGGCGTCAGTCACCGTTACGACTACTTTGTCTTTGGCGGCCTGGTTGTCGGGATTGGTGACGGTCAGCTCCGCTTCGTATTCGCCGGGCAAGTCGCCTACGAACGTGGGTTGCGCCGTGGTGGGGTTCGTTAAGGTGGCCACGCTGCCTGCCGGTTTCTTCGTGAAAGACCACAGGTACGTGAGGGTGCGGTTTTCGCTGTCTTTGGAAGCGCGTCCGTCCAGCGTAACGGTCGTGCCTTGGGCAGCCGTCTGGTCTGCACCGGCGTTAGCGGTTACCGAGGTCTGCGGAGTGGGGTCAGGTTTTTCTGTACAGGCCGCCAGCAGGGCCAGCAGCAGTAAGGGAAAAGAAAAAATGCGTTTCATGGAAATGGGCATAACGGGGTTAAAAGATGCACCAAAGGTAGAGGGCCACTGGGCCGTCCATCTTGTAAAAAGACGACGTGAAGCGAGGCCTTACCAGCAGGAGAATCGCCCCGAAGATTTTGTGTATCTTGAAACTTTATGCGCCGGGTTGTGACTTTTCGAAGAAGACCGGATTAAAGCTAGCGTAACTGTGAACAAGATGATTTTGACCCTGCCACGTACTTTCCAGTTTCAGGAGGCGACGCTTCCCGGAGAGGCGCAGCTGATTGCGGAAGCCAAGCGCAACCCGGCCCGGTTCGAAGTGCTCTACAACCGGCACTACGAAACCATCTTCAACTACCTCTACCGCCGGACCAGCGACGAGGACCTGGCGGCCGACCTGACGTCGCAGACCTTTCTGAAAGCGATGCTGAACCTGGGCCGTTACGAGTACCGCGGCATTCCTTTTTTGGCGTGGCTGTACCGCATTGCGGGCAACGAAATCAAGAAACATTACCGGAAAAGCGGGCAGGCGCAGGTCTTCAGCCTAGAAGTGTCGTCGTTGGCCAAGTGGCTTCCCGACGAAGAAACGGCCGATACGGAAGAAAAACTACAGCAGCTGGCGGGCTACCTGGAGCGCCTTGCCGAAGACGAGGTGCTGATTTTGCAACTGCGGTTTTTTGAAGAAAAATCGTTTCAGGAAATCGCGTACATTATGGACATCGGCGAAAGTGCCGCCAAGATGCGTGTGTACCGCACGCTAACGAAGTTGAAACGTTTTTTTGAGCGATGACCCGCCACCAGATCAAAATCAGGAAAGAGCAGCTCACCAGTGGGCGCATTCGGCAACACCGCAATTTCCACGCGTTGTCGCACGAATACGCACGTGCGGCGCAACGGCAGCGCATCTTCAAATTTACGGCCATGATCGGCCTGTTGCTGGTTGTGGCCCTGGGCTTCTACGGGCTGGATCGTTGGCAGCGGCGGAGTTACCAGTCGGAAGCGCCGCCCCATCCCGAATTCCATCCGACCATCGTGACCGATACGGTCCTGACGCCTTTGCCACCGCCGCGGCGCTAGCGGCCGCTGGCGGTTATGTGCGCGGCACGGGCCTGCGCGGCACAGCAAAGCGTTGTTCCTCGGGCGTCGTTTCCTGAGGGCCGTACCGCCGTTCCACAAACTGCACTTGTTCGGACTGCTGCAGCACCACGGTCGAGCACCGCGTGCCATACGTGGGCGTTGCGATAAACATAGTGCTCAAGGCACGTTCCCATTCGAGGCTGACCCCCGTGCTGGGGAGGGCAGTATCGCCGGGGCGGTCGGCGTTTTGCAGCAGCGCCAGCAGCGCATCGGGCGCGGGCGTAACCGCCCTATCCAGATGCTCTTTCAGCAGCGTTTTTCCCAACGTGACTTTCGGCCAGGGGGTGTTGAGCAGGTGGTTGCTGAGGCCGTGCACGCCCGGGGGCACCGCCCGCACCTCTTTTTCGATGTTCGAGTAATACCACACTTCGTCGGCTGTGCCGACCAACAGGTTAAATCCGCTGTAATCGTCGGCGTGCCGGTCAATCGCTTGCAGGTACGCTTCGGGCTGGTGCGCCCCGCGCAGGAAGTTAGTAGGCAGTTCGCCCCGCGAGCGTGCGCCGCTTTGTTCTCGAACCGGATCGCGGTAGTTGGTCACCGCCGCCCAGCGTCCCTGCGGCGTTATGCCCAGCCAGGTGCCTCCCGCCTGCAAATCGCGCCCGGCCAGCAGCGACTCCCCCGGCCAGAACTGAGCGGGGGCTGTAGGGCGTCCGTAAAACTCGTCGCGGTTGGCGGCCAGGATCAGCGGATAATGGGGATGAACCTGCCAGGCAAAAAGGATTAAACACATCGGATTGTTGTCATTCAGGGAGCAAGGTAGCTTACGAGCCGGAATTGGAGGTGTCGGGCGAAGCACCGGAAGAAGGCGGGTCCGCTTTCTTGTATTTGCGGCCCGCCTCCCGAAGGGCGCGGTCTACGATCCATTCCAACTGTCCGTTTGTACTGCGAAACTCGTCGGCCGCCCAGTGCTCCACTGCTTCCATCATTTCGGGGCTCAGTCGCAATACAAAGGCTTTTTTCTTGGCCATGCCGTGGTGTGGTCGTGATAAATCTACTGGTGTAACGTGCCGGTGTTGACGACCGGCGTCGCGTCTTTGTCGGAGCAGAGCACGACCATCAGGTTAGAGACCATCGCGGCTTTGCGCTCTTCGTCCAGGTCGACCAGCTCCTTCTTCGATAATTCGCTGAGCGCCATCTCCACCATGCCTACGGCCCCTTCTACAATTTTGTGCCGCGCCGCGACAATGGCTGTGGCCTGCTGGCGGCGCAACATGGCGTTGGCAATCTCCTCGGCATAGGCCAGATAGCCGATGCGCGCTTCGATCACGTGGATGCCCGCCATCGACAGACGCTCTTCCAGTTCGCGCTCCAGCGCTTCGTTCACTTCGTTAACGCCCGAACGGAGGGTAATCTCAGCCTGACCGTCTTCAAAGTTGTCGTACGGATACGAGCCCGCAAGTTTACGCACCGCCGCGTCGGTCTGTACTTTGACGAAGTTGGTATAGTTGTCTACTTCAAAACTCGCCTTGTAGGTATCCTTTACCTGCCACACCAGAATGACCGAAATCATGATGGGGTTGCCGTGCAGGTCGTTCACCTTCAACCGTTCGCTGTCGAAATTGCGGGCGCGCAACGACACTGATTGCTTCAGAAGCAGCGGATTGACCCAGAAAAAGCCGTTTTTCTTGACGGTACCCTGGTAGTCGCCGAAGAGAATCAGGACCTTCGAACCGTTGGGATTGACGATGATAAAACCAAAGCTCAAAAAAGCGGTCAGCACCAGCAAGGAAGCACCCAGCCCAATGCTATGCAACGCAAACAGGCTAAACAAGCTACCGACTAACAACAGCAGCACGCCCACGAACATCAGGTACCCAGACAGAGGAGTGTGTATTTTTTCCATGGATTTTACGAGGCTAAGGGTGTAATTAAAATGATATTGCAATGATATCATTTTGGGCGGGGCATTTGCAAGCATTTTGTACTCCTCTAGAACCTTTCATCACATTTTCCAGCTTTCCCTAGGCCTTTCGTTTTTTTGGTTATATTGGGCCACATATCGCAAAAAAACCTATAAAGAAGGTTCGATATTGAACTTTTTTTAGAGAATTCTAGCTATTTTTGCTAGCTTATTAAAAGTAAACTTATAATTGCAACCATAACCGGAGCTACTCTCGTATTGCTCATGCGAGCCTAAGCTTCGGCATCCACCGCACAGGCGTTGACATTCGCAGGGAGAAGATGTCGACTAGTAACAACCAAAAACACCGATCGCCTTTGCAATAAGGCTTCTTGTGGCCGGATCATTTTAATTTTTGCTTATGCAACCGATATTCATTGGTGGGTGCGAGCGTAGTGGAACTACTATGTTGGGGAGCATGCTGTCGGCTCATCCCAACTACCAGGCAACGCCGGAGTCGCAATTCAAAAACTACCTTTTTAATTGGTTTGATTATCCGGATACGCTGCAACCGGACGAGTGCCGGCGTATTCTGGACTTTTTACCTACCAACTTCCGGTTCCGCCTGTGGAATTTGGTGGCCGATAAAGAAGCACTTCTGGAGGCGTGTCGAACGCGTTCCATCGGCGGACTTCTGGTCGAACTGGCCCGTCAGTACGCCTGGCAGGTAGCCCGCAATGCACACGCCACGGTCTGGATCGACCACAGTCCCGATAACATTTCGCTCACCCGGGAATTATTACATTACTTACCCGAGGCGCGTTTCATTCACATTGTGCGCGATGGGCGGGCCATCGCCGCTTCGGTGCTCCCCCTCGATTGGGGCCCCAATACCATCAAAGGCGCGGCCGACCTGTGGACGCAGCGCCTGGCGCAAGGGTTTACGGCCGAACAGGCACTGAAAGCATCGGGCCGCTTCACCACCCTGCGTTACGAAGATCTGGTGTGCGATCCGGAGATGACGCTCCGCAAACTGTGTGCGGAAATCAACCTGGAGTTTCATCCGAACATGCTGACCGGCAACGGGTTGCAAACGACCGTGTACAACAGTCGCCAGCATGCTTTGGTGGGCAAAGCACCCGAAAAGGATCGCATCAACGCCTGGGAAGAGCAATTGCAGCCGCGCCAGATCGAGATTTTTGAGTGGATGACCGAGCCTATGCTCCGCAACCTGGATTATCCGCTGAAGTTCAACGGAAAAGCGCGTGCTCCCAAACGTACCGAGTGGTTGCAGATGGAAGTAGAGCATTACCTGGGCAAGGTTAAAAACGTGATTCGCCGGAAAAAGCGAATCAAGCGCGCCCTGTTGACCGCACCTAAAACCTCCATCAGCGAGCAGCGGGTGGTGCAGGTCGGCGCGCTTTCGGCCGGCGCCTGATTACCCTTCAGAAGGTGTGGGCTGCAACCGGACCTGTTGCGCAGTGCGCGCGCAGATGATGTGCGCCAGCCGTTCGCTGAAGTGAAGCATCTTCATGATTTCTTTGGGACTAGACAGGCGTACTTGTTTGAAAATAAGAAGCGCCCGGCCGTTGCTTTCCAAGTAATAGCGGTCGTTCTGCTCCAGAAAACGGATGAGGGTCGGCGTGAAGAACCGTCGCAGGGCTTCTTCGTTTTGTCCATGGAGGTAATAAAGCGACGAAAATGTAGGGAACTCCGTGAAATCAATGTCGCGTTGTCCCGTCCAGGCGCGTAACCTGTCCACCAGCCCTTCCCGCTCCAGCCGAAACGCGGGCATCCGTACCGGAACGTGCACTACCTGAAGGGTCGCGTGGTACTCCTCTTTGGCCAACAGCGCGCCCTCTGCAAACGTCACATCGCTCACTTCCCAGCGTGTATCCAACGTCGGGTAAGTCCCCGCCAATCGATTACGATTGAATTCCAGCGGACGGGTGCTGAAGAACGCAAAGCTGCGCAGCGACGTTACGTGCCAGTTGCGTTCAGGATCGAATCCCCAGGCCCGCACGGCCGCGGCCTGCTTCAGTTTCTGCTGGCGGTGCGTCAGCCGGCGGGGCGGGTGGGTCTCCAGCACATGCAACGCAAACGGATGGCTCGAAGACGTGCGATGGATGCTCAGCCCCGTAATGTCGAACGAGCCGCCTTGCCGCGTGTAGTCTTCCGCAAATTGATGGACCGTCTCCAACACCGTATAGTCGATCAGGCGGGCATGCGAGAAATCCGCGACTACTTCCTGGCCTAACGGCAGCTTCCGCAACTGTTTTTGCAGGCCAATCAGGTTGAAGAAGTTGATGATCCCCTTTATCTTAACGTGCAGGGCCGCTTCCTGTTCGGCCACCACCCGAATGGACGGGGAGGACAGGTACCGGAAAAACGTCTGGTACGGCAAGTTTGACCGAAGTCCGTGCACCAACAGCGTAAACGCAATGCCGACGCCGATGCCCCCGATTAGACCCAGCAGCAACGTCGCCAGAATGGTAATGACAAAAACCAGCAGCTGCTCCCAACCTTTCTGGCTCTGTTCGGCAAATACTTTAGGAGCGGTCAGTTTGTAGCCCGTAAAAATCAGAATGGCGGCAAGCGCAGCCAGCGGTACTTTCTGGATGAGGCCACCCAGCAACAGGACGAACACCAGCAGGAAGGCTCCGTGAAAAAAATTCGCCCAGCGCGTGGCCGCCCCGTGGTTGATGTTGACCGAACTGCGTGCAATCACCGTGCTGACGGGCAAGCCGCCGAGCAGGCCAGACAGCACGGTAGAAACCCCAATGCCGATCAACTCCCGGTTGTAGTGCGTCTTGCGCCGGTACGGGTCCAGGCGCTCGATGGCTTTGCAACTCAGCAGCGACTCCAGCGAAGAAACCAGCGTGACGGACAGCACCACCCACCAAAACGCCGGCTGATCGACTTTACCGAAATCGGGCAACAGAAAACTCTGCAGCAGATCGTCGGGTAGCTGAATAAGGAGTTCGGGCCCTACTTTAAATTGATAGTGCCCCCAGGTGATGTGGCGCGCCCAAAAGAAGTTGAACAAAAAGCCTAGCGGGACCGCAAACAGCAAGACCCACATGGGCGACGGAATGAACCGAACGACCGAATTACGCACTTTAGGGTGTAAGATCAGGATGGCCAACCCGGCGACGGCAATCAGCGTGGTGTAAGGATTCAGGTCGGCCAGGCTAGACGGAATTTCGATCAGCGTACCCAGCGAAGAGGCAGCGCCCGATTGCTGGCCCAACGAGACGTGCACCTGTTTGCTGATGATCATAATGCCGATGGCAGCCAGCATGCCTTGCACCACCGAGGCTGGAAACGAATCGCCGAACTTGCCCAGCCGCAGCGCACCCAGCAGCACCTGCAAGACGCCAGCCACGATAAAGGCCGCCAGCACGTACCGGAAACCGTGAACGGCGTCGTCGCCCAGCGCTTGTACTCCGGCCAGGGTTACGACGATCAGCCCGTTGCCGGGACCGCTGATGCTGATGGGGTGGCCCCGAAAAAAAGTGGTTAGCAAGCCGCCGATCACGGCCGGAATCAGCCCCGCCATCGGTGGCGCTCCCGACGCCAGGGCAATGCCCAGTCCTAAGGGAAGGGCAACGAGCGAAACACTAAAGCCAGCAATCAGGTCATTTTTCCAGGAAGAAGAACGTGTGGTAAAGGTCGGTGCAGACAAAAGAGGTGAAAGTTGGTGGTGGTCAGTTGGATACAAAGTGCCGCCCAAGCGGTGCAGAAAAGCGATGAAAATAGGCGAAACACCGTTGAGTTCCAAACCTGCGGGCGAAAAGCCCGCCTGGCGGGCAGGGCCGTCTCGGTTTCGCAGAAAGTTTCGGGTATTCCTAGCAAGTGCTAAGAAACAAGGCACGAATGCACGATTTATGTGTGTTGAAATCTGTATAATTGGCTTTTTATCAGAACTCAATGAAGGAGGCTACGCCGAAGAAGCGTAAGGTACGTCGCCGAATAGGGTGGATCTTTTTGCTCAGCCTGCTATCCATCGTGGTGCTGGTGCAGGTACTGCTGTACTACTACGCAACGCCTCTGCTGAAAACGTATCTGCAGCGCTCGGTGGCCGCGCAAAGCGGCGGCTATTACGCCATCGATTTCGATGCCCTACGCATCAACCTGTCGGCCCGTAGCCTGACCATCAGCCAGTTTCATTTGTACCCGGACACGGCCGTGGTGGACCATCTGCCCGACTCGGCCCGGCAGGATGCATCGCTGTACGAGGTGCATATTCCTACGCTGGAGTTGAACAACCTCCGCGCGTATCAATATTACCAACACCGCATCATCAGCTTTAAGCAGGTTCTGGTCAAAGGTCCGGAGGTAAATGTCATCGGGGTGCCGCAGCGCGCGAACCCTTCGCACGACAACCTGATCCGTACGCTCTACGAATTGGTACCCGAAACCATCCAACGCCTGCAAGTCGACCGGCTCGAACTGGTAAACGGCGATTTTGGCCTGTTTACGGGCGACACGCTGGCTGAGCAGCTCTCGAAAGCGGAGGAACTGACCATTGCGCTCAAGAATTTCCGCATCGATTCAGCGGCGTTGTTCAACCCCTCACGGATCTTCTACTCGGACGATATCGAGTTCCGGCTGCGCAATTTCGGGCTGGAACTGGCCGACAACCTGCACCGGATGCACGCCGGTGAGGTAAGCATCAGCAAGCAAACCGGCGTGGTCCGGGTAGAGAACTTTCACCTGGCGGCCGATCCCCCCGCCGCCGCGGGGCAGATCGATCCCCGCATGCGGCTGTACGTGACGGTTCCCCAGTTTGAGTTGCAACTGAAAAATCTGGACCAGGCCTACTTCAAACGGGTTGTCAACATTGACCACGTACACTGGCGTACGCCCACCATCCGGTGCTACCGCCCCACGACTTCCGACGCCCCGGCAATGCCCGAACAGTCGCTCGATTCGCTGTCGTTCGAGCTGTATCCGTTGGTAGCCAACTACCTGCAGTCGCTCACGATCGACACCCTTTCGATTGGCGAGGGGAAGTTCGAACTGTACCGCGACAACCTTGCACATCCCGATAGCCTGCCCCGCCTTCAGGTCGACAACCTGACCCTGGCGTTGCGACATTTCCGGATCGACGCGACGGCCAGTCGGGACACCAGCCTGATTTTCAATGCTCAGGACTTTGAACTGACGCTTAACAATTTCCTGCTGGGGCTGTCGGACAAGCGGCACCAGGTGCGGGCCGAAAGCGTAAAAGTCTCGACCATCACGTCCGAAATTCAGGCGCAGCGTGTGTCGGTACGCCCGCTACCCTCAATACGCGGACCGTTCCGCGAAACCACAGAGCTGTACCGGATTCAGGTGCCGGAAGTACACATGAATTCGGTGGATCTGCATCGCCTCTACCACGCGGGCGAACTGACCATGGCCTTGCTGAGCGTGGCGCAGGCGAGTGCCGACCTGAGCCGCCATGGACCTACGCGCATCGATACCGTCGACGCCTCGCCGCGTTTGTACACGCTCATTGCCGAAGAGGTCAATCTCGTAGAAGTCGATACGCTGCGGCTGCGGCGGGGCACGGTGCAACTGGCGCGCTATTGGGGCACGCAAAACGATACGTTGTCGGCCGGGCAGGTCTCGTTCGACCTATTTCACTTCCGCCTGGATTCGACGACGCTGTACCGCGACGACCGGGTATTTTATGCGGACGATCTGGAGTTTCGGCTGGCCGATTACTCCCTCCGCCTTTCGGACAACATTCACCAGTTCAGGGCGGCGCAGGTCGGCATTTCGACACTCCGCTCTGAAGTCTATGCACGCGACATTCGCATCTTTCCGACCGATGGGGGCAGTCTGTCGCATCGTCTGGAGCGACGACAACAGAACGCGACGTTCGATGTGTTGGTGCCAGAGGTCCGCGTGCGAGGGGCGGACATTCGGCGGGCCTATTTCCAGCGCCGCCTGCGCATTGGCGACATCGAAGTGACGGACCCGCACCTGGAGCTGACGCGCTTTGCGGGCATGAACAAAAACCGGACGCAAGACCACGAGCGCCTCGATCTGTATTCGCTGATTTCCGACTACCTGTGGTCCATCGAAGTCAATAAGATGCGACTCTTAAACGGGGAGCTTACGTTCCAGGTGCAGAAAGAAGGGGAGACCAACATCTTGTTTCAGCACGAGGTTTCGGCCGAAATGACACGTTTTTACCTGGATGCCCAGGCCGATCAGAGTGATCGTCTGTTCTACGCCGACGACATCGACGTCCTAATTCGGGACTATACGCTCTTTTTGCCCGACAGTCTGCATCAGGTGAAGGCGGGCCAATTGGTGCTCTCTACCGGACGCTCCGAAATCGTCGCTTCAGAAGTACAGCTTTTTCCGGCCGCACAAGAGAGCTACGGGGAGGACGTCCGGCGGTTGTACCGCGTGCAAATGCCGCAGATCCGCATGTCGCAGGTAGACCTGAAGCGATTGTACGAAGACAATAAGTTGTACGTAACCGGACTGACGCTGGCAGAACCCACCATCGAGATTGCATGGCTGCCTGCCGCGACGGAACGCAAAAAGAAAGTGCGCAGCATTGAGCGCCAGCGGGCACCTACCATGCCCCGGTCGCTGCGCGAGGTACACGTACAACAAGTGCGCGTCGAGAAAGGCAAACTGGTGGTCAGCCAGCAGGAGGCCGATGGCCGTTCCAACGAGTTTTCGTCGGCGTCGGTCGATCTATCGCTTCGCAACTTCGACCTGGACGACCAGCGGCTCCGCTCACAGAGCCTGTTGGGATTGCTTTCCAACAACTTGAACGTACAACTCCAGCAGTATACCTGGAAGCTGCCCGATAGCTTGCATGTGTTGCAGGCAGGGTCGATTCGCTTCATCGCCAACGAAGAGAAAGTCGAACTGGGCGACGTCCATCTGGCACCGCGCCCGCCCCGGTCACGACCGGCCACACTAGGGGCGAAAAAGCCCATGCGTTTCTTCCACGTCGACTGCCCGACCATCAGCTTGGAAGGCATCGATCCGGCACAAATGGTGGAAGGGGCCAGCCTGCAATTGCGTTCCATCTTGCTGCGCGGACCCCGCATCCGGATTGACGACTACGCCCCGCCCAAAAAAACGAAACCGGCGAAGGAAGTCGATCCGTACGAGTTGATTCGCAGCACGTTCCGGGATGTTTCTGTGGAGCGTATCCATTTTATGCGGGGCGATATTTCGTACCAACGGTTGCGGCGTGGCAAAGACAACCCCATTCGGCTGGAACGTCTCTCCGGGCAGATACAAGGGTTCCGGCTCGACTCGGCCAGTTACCGCGATACCCGTCCGTTCTACGCCGACGATGTGCGGATGAAGCTCGAAAACTATCGGCGCGAAGACAGCCTGCGCTTTTTTCAGGCGGGAGAGATCGGATTTTCCACGGCCGAGCAGAAAATCTGGCTTCATCAGGTAGAAAGTGCACCATTTGCCGATCAGCCTACGTTTGCCCAGCAGGTCGATAACCAGAAAGACTACGTCCGCTGGAAAGCCGACCGGATGGAAGTAGACCGGTTTCAGTTCGATACGTGGCTGGACGATGGGAGCATTCGTGCGTCGGACGTGCATGTCAAAGGGCTGGCTCTGACCGATTTTCGGGATAAATCCATGCCGCGCGACGAGCATTACAAACCCATGCCGCGCGAAATGCTGCAACGCATCCGGGCAACCGTGGCGTTCGATACCGTACGGCTTTCCGAGGCCCACCTTACGTACGAGGAGCTAGCCCCCGAGGGCCAAAAGCCCGGCCGCATCGATTTTACGCGGGGAAACATTCGCCTGTTCAACGTAACCAACGACCCGGAACGCATTCAGCAGCATCCGGTGATCGAAGCGCGGATCGACATGCTGGTTATGGACCAGGGTCACCTGATCGGCACGCTGCGTTGCCGTCTGGACGATCCGACCGATCCCTTTACACTCCGGGGGCGTATGACCTCCCTGAGCCTGTCCAAACTGAATCCGCTGCTCGAACCGGTCGCCTTTGTGGTGATCGAAAGCGGCGTGGCCGAGCAAGTCGATTTCGACATCAAAGGCAATCGCGAATTTGCCGAAGGCGACATGCATTTCCGGTACAACGATCTCAAAATATCGCTGGCCAACAAACGGACCGGCGACACCAACAAACTCGGGGTTGAGATCGCCTCCTTTTTTGCCAATGCTTTTGTGCTACGCTCTCGAAATCCGCGCGTGCCTTTTGGGCCGTTGCACCCCGGGGAAGTCTACATGGAGCGCGACAAAAACAAATCGTTCGTGAATTACTGCTGGAAAGCGTTGCTGAGCGGTATCAAGACCAGCATTGGCATGAGCGCCGTCAAGAAAAAGGACAGAAATTACCACGTCGCAGAGCAGGTAGACGAGTAATTGCCCACCAGAAAAGAGGCTTTGCCGAGCTGCTCCTCTGCACCACAGCCGGTCGCAAATTTGGTACAGGTTTGTATGATTATCCGATCAATTACCGAATTAGCTGTAGGGAATAGGTATCAATAGGATTCTGCAGATACCGTAGGCAGGAATCGGCCTGGAATTAACCAGTTGATTGTGAATGTTCTAGTTTTTCCGAATGCACTTTTTTAAGCCAGAAGAGGGGGTGCTACTTTTTGTTAAAAATGTAACAATATGTAGTCGAGGTCTTTTCTACTTTTGGCGATTATCAAATTTGTGTAGTTATGAAGCATTTGGTTTGGATCCCCGTTTCGCTGTTGGCGAGTAGTCTCTTGCTCGGAGGTTGCCAACGCGAAGAAGTCAACAAAGTAGACGACGACACCGCCGAACAGGAAATTGCCGAAGAAAACGCGCTGGCCGATCAATATTTTGAAGAGCTGACCAGCATTACCGACGAAGGTGCCAAAGGAAGCATCGATTCGTACCGGATGGTGGGCACCCCAGCCAGTCCCCCGGAAGGAAGTATCATCGCGGCCACCAACTGCGTGACGCTGACCCACCAATCGAACGAAGAGGGCGGCGTTATCACAATCGATTTCGGTACCGAGAACTGCCTTTGCAAAGATGACCGGTACCGCCGTGGGAAAATTATCGCTACCTATGAAGGTACGTATCAGACGGCCGGCACCACCGTTACCATTACGCTGGACGACTATTACGTAAACGATTTCCACGTGGAGGGAACAAAGCGGGTGATCAACAAAGGCGAAAACGAGGCGGGGAACCTGTGGTACGAAGTTTCAGTACAGGGCACCATTACCCGACCCGACGGGCGGCAGTTTTCCCACACTTCCACGCATCAGCGCGAATGGTTGGAAGGGAACAGCACCCAGGCCTGGGGAGACGATGTGTTCGGAATCACCGGAAATGCTTCAGGAGTCAGTGCACGTGGCATTGTGCATACCACCGAAATCGAGGAGGCGATCATCATCAAACGGGCCTGCCGGTTTCCGGTGAGCGGCATCGCGACTTTTACCCGTGAGGGTGGGCTGGTCGACCGTTCGCTGACCATCGATTACGGCGACGGTGCCTGCGACAACGAAGCGGTCGTGACCAACACGCGTGGTCAGTCGGCCACCATCATGCTGCGCTAGCAATCCATCTATTCATATATGCAAGGCTTGCCAAATGCGATGCGTTTGGCAAGCCTTTTCTTTTATCATGCGGTCTGCGCGAAACCGGCCGGTAGGGCACTGGCCGCCGCGCTGTCGAGCAACCAGTACAATTTCCCGCCGTCGGGGCGAATGAGTTGAGCAGGATACTGATCGGGCTGGTGCTTGCCCAGCAGCACTTCATAAATCGCTTTGGCTTTGTTTTCGCCATACCCTGCAATCACCACCAGGCGTGCCTGGTTAATGAGTGGCGCCGTCAACGTAATGCGGTACATGTCTTTAGAGGGGATGTAAGGGGCTACTACCCAGCGCTCTTCTTCGCGAATGGCGTGTGTGCCCGGAAACAGCGAAGCCGTATGCCCATCTTCACCAATACCCAACAGCACCAGGTCAAACACCGGAGGCCTGCCCTCGAAGTACTCCGCTAAGGCCAGCTCGTAGGTACGGGCGGCTTCCTGAGGCTCCAGTCCGCCGTCTATCGCAAAGATGTGGTCGGCCGGTACCGGAACTTTGTCGAGAAGGGTCGAAAAGCCCGCCCCCACATTGCTGTCCGGATGGTCGCGGGGTACGGTCCGTTCGTCCCCCCAAAAAACGTAGGTGTGTTCCCACGGAATGTCCGTGCGGTTCACCAGATGGTCGTGAATGGCTTTGGCGGTGTTGCCGCCCGAAAGGCAGACGCTAAAGCGGCCTCGGGCTTCTACGGCTTTTTGCGCTTTTTCAACAAATAGATCGGCGGTGGCTCGCGCCACTTCCTGAGGAGTTTCAAAGGATCGGATAATCATGAACTTGCAGCGGTTTCGCTGGGTACAGCTTGGGTTTTCGGATAAAGAGAGCGGACATTGGGCGTAAACCAGTGGCGGCCGTCGCGGGTAATCAGCGTTTCGGCCGCTTCGGGCCCCCAGGTGCCCGCCGGGTAATTGGGGAACGAAGGCATGGAGTTTTCTTCCCACGCTTTCAGGATCGGCATCATCAGTTTCCAGGCCTCTTCCACCTGGTCGGCCCGCATAAACAGGGCGGCGTTGCCGGTCATGGCGTCCAGCAGTAGGGTTTCGTACGCTTCCGGTGTCGGAGAGTTGTCGTACGTGTAGTCATAGTCGAACTTCATGTCGACGGGCGTCAGCGACATCTTTAGTCCGGGTTGCTTCGATTGAAAGCGAAGCGAAATGCTCATTTCGGGCTGAATGTTGATGATCAGGCGGTTGTCGTGCCAGCTTTCGGTGGCCTCGGGCGGAAACGCATGGTGCGGCACCGGGCGGAACTGCAACGTGATGACCGAAGCTTTTTCGGGCATGTGCTTGCCTGTGCGCAAATAAAAGGGCACCCCCTGCCAGCGCCAGTTGTCTACAAAAAACTTGATGGCGACGTAGGTCTCGGTGTTGGAGTGCGGGTCGATGCCCTCTTCCTGACGATAGCCGACCTGACCGTTGTTGGGGCCGTACTGTCCCCGTACTACGTTGTGGCGTACGTCGTCGCCCTGAAACGGCCGGATGGCACGCAGAACATCGCTGCGGCGGTCGCGCACTTCGTCGGGCTCCAGCGAAACGGGCGGTTCCATGGCGACCGTACAGAGCAGTTGCAGCAGGTGGTTCTGCACCATGTCTCGCAGTGCCCCGGCCGTATCGTAATAGCCGCCCCGGTCTTCTACGCCCACGGTCTCGGACACGGTAATCTGCACGTGGTCGATGTAATTACGATTCCAGAGGGGTTCGAACAGCGCATTGGCAAACCGAAATGCCAGGATGTTCTGCACGATCTCTTTGCCCAGATAATGGTCGATGCGGTAGATCTGCGACTCGTCAAAGATGTTAAGCAGGATCTTGTTGAGTTCGCGTGCGCTTTCGAGGTCATGTCCGAAGGGCTTCTCGACGATGATGCGCGAACGCTTTACGTCTTCGCAGATTTGGGCAGCCCCCAGGTAACGCGCGATGGGTTCGATAAACCGTGGCGCCACCGAGAAGTAGAACAGTCGGTTGGCCTTGGTGCCCCACTGCTCGTCCAGCGCGTTGAGGCGATCGTTCAGCACACGATAGGAATCTACGTCGTTGATGTTGGCGACCTGGTAAAAGACCTTGGCCGCAAACTGTTCCCACTGCTGATCTTGGGGCGGGCCGGTGCGCGAAAACTCGTTGACGGCGTCGCGGAGTTCGTCACGAAAGGCCGCATCGGAGTAGTCCGTGCGCCCCAGGCCAATCACGGCAAACTCGTCGGGAATCCACCCTTCCAGCATCAGGTGATAGAGGGCGGGCGTAAGCTTCCGACGGTTCAGGTCACCGCTTCCGCCAAAAATAACCACGATGGTAGGGCCAGGTTTATGAGCTGATTGCATAGAAAAGCAGGAATTTTCGGTTGGGAAAACTGGTCAGGCAAAAGCCTCTTCAAACGCTCTTACGGTGGTCTGTGCTTTTGAGGTATCTAAAACCGCAAAAACCACCTTTTTAAATTGATTTTTAATGGGCGCCTCCTGTAAGACGCGCGCAAAGTAGCCGGCTACGGCCACGGGGTCGTTCCGAAAGACGCCACAACCCCAGGCGCCCAGAATCAGGATTCGGTGTCCCTGTGCCAACGCCAGGCGGAGCACTTTTCGGGTCCGCTCCAGCATCACCGCCTCGACCTGCCGGAGGCCGTCGTCATCATGGTTCTGAAGCAAACCGCCTTTGTTTACGGCCGGAGCCGTAATGATGCTCAGCAGGTAAGGGCGCGGCAACAGTTGGTCGCTGTCGTCTCGAATCACCGGCACCCGTGGTGAGTAGATCATCCGATCGGTGTACAGACACGAGGCAAAGCGACGGTGGAACGCGTACATCGGGCCATGCGCTGTTTGGCACAGGTACAGTCCCGACGCGCGCGCCAGGCTTTCTTCCTGGGCCTGACTTCCGTTCAGAAAGCCACCGCCCGGATTTTTGGCCGAGGCGAAATTCAGACAGGCAACCTCGGGCAATTCTTCTTCCACTACCAACCGGTAGGCGGCCTGTAAGGTGGTTTCGTTGGTGACACGCAGCTCCGTCGTGTACGTTTCGGTTGTGTCCCACGTCAGGTGGTCAAACGCGTCGGGCGTCAATGCGCGCGTGCCTTGCACAGCCGCTGCCAACGACGCGGCGACGGACACCCGTTGCCTGAGTGCGTTGGTGTAAGCGCCTTCCTCAAAAATGGTCAGCGTTTCTTGTGCTACTGCCGCCCGCTGGTTTCTTGATGACATGGCGCGTCAGCTTAGTCTCCCCACTCGGTGTGGAAGGTCCCTTCCAGGTCGGTACGTTCGTAGGTATGAGCACCGAAATAGTCGCGTTGTGCCTGAATCAGGTTCGACGGCAGGCGTGCGCTGCGGTAAGCGTCGTAATACGCCAGCGCCACCGAGAGGCCCGGCACCGGAATGCCGTAATAGGCCGCCCGCGCCACCACGTTCCGGGCATCGACCTGTTCCTGACTCAGCAACTTCGCCAGGTGGTCGTCCATCATCAGGTTCGGCAGGTCGGGCTGGTGGGTGTAAGCCGCCGAGATGTCTTCCAGCAGGCGCGCACGGATAATGCAACCGCCCCGCCAGATGCGGGCGACCGACGCCAGATCGGTGCCGTAATTGTACTCGTCAGAGGCCGCCCGCAGCAACGCCATGCCCTGCGCAAAGGTGACAATAAAGGCGAACGAAAGCGCATTGCGAATCTCCCCGATTACGCTGTCACGGTCCTCCTCAAATTGCGAGGGCGGGCCCAGCAGCGTCTCGCTGGCTTCCATCCGTTGCGGTTTCAGAGCCGAGAGGTAGCGCATCGTGACGGCCACATCGATGTTGGGTGTCGGGACGCCGAGGTCCAGCGCACTTTGCGAGGTCCACTTGCCGGTGCCTTTCTGCTTGGCGCTATCCAGAATGAAATCGACCAGATAGCTATCGGGCTGATCTTCCAGGCGTTGGTCAAAAATGGCGGCGGTGATCTCGATCAGGAACGATTGCAACTCGTCGTCGTCCCACGCTTTAAACACCTCGTGCAGCTCTTCCGGCCGCAGGCCCAGCCCCCGTTGCATCAGGTCGTAGGCCTCGGAAATCAACTGCATGATGCTGTACTCGATGCCGTTATGCACCATTTTTACGTAATGACCGGCCGCCCCGGACCCCATGTAGGCCACGCAGGGCTCGTCTTTGACCTTGGCGGCAATGGCTTCCAGCACGGGCCTGACCCGCTCGTAGGCTTCCTTGTCGCCCCCGGGCATAATGCTCGGCCCGCGTCGGGCACCCTCTTGCCCTCCGGAAACACCCATCCCGAAGAAGCGAAGTTTCTTCGCGGCCAGCTCTTTGGCACGGCGCTCGGTGTCGGGAAAATGAGAATTGCCGCCATCGAGCAGCAGATCGCCTTCGTCCAGCAGCGGACTGATCGCTTTGATCACCGCGTCGACCGGTCCGCCGGCCGGGACCATCATCAGGATGCGACGGGGCTTTTCCAGCAGATCGACAAACTCTTCGAGCGAGGCCGTGCCGCGAATGGGCTGATCGCCCGTTTCGTCGGTGAGCGATTGCGCCTTGGCGCTGTCAGTATCGTAGCCCACCACCGAGAAGCCGTGGTCGCCGATGTTCAGAATGAGGCTATGGCCCATAACGCCGAGGCCGATGACGCCAAAATCGTAGGTGCCGGAGGCAGAATTGGTAGATTCCATCAGGTAGGATTAAAAATATGAGCGGTCAGGGCCGCTCCAATGATTTCATTTTCGACAGGCGGCGTTCGTGGCGTGCTTCGCCAGAGTACTCGGCCCGGAGGTATGCCGCAACGATTTCGCGCGCCAGTTCGATGCCCGTCACCCGACCGCCTAAACACAGCACATTCAGTGCATCATGTTCTACGCCCTGGTGGGCCGAATAGGTTTCAGTGATCAGGCAGGCCCGGACGCCCGGCACGCGGTTCGCCACCATGGTCGCCCCTACGCCGCTGCCGCAAACGGCAATGCCCCGCTCAACTTCGCCCGCCGCTACGGCCCGCGAAAGCGGAATCACAAAATCGGGATAATCGTCCGCCGCATCGTAGTGATCCGCCCCGAAATCCTGGATTTCGTACGTTGCCGATAACCATTTTTTCAAAGCTTCTTTCAGTTCATAGCCGCCGTGGTCGGCCGCCAATCCGAGCTTTTTCATGGGACAAGGGTTTTGAGCAAGGGGCCGTCAAGTTGGCGGAATCCCCCGGCATTGTCAAGGAAACAGGTCGCGATGTGGTGGTGTATTGAAGTGGCGAAGTTGAGGTGTAGCAACTGCAACATCTCGGCGCCACACCGCTCCATCACAACATCACCACCTGCTTTCACCCCTGTTCCCAGGTGCCTTCCTCGATGATTTCCAGTACGTGCCCCTCAGGATCGTGAAAGTAGAAGGAGCGTTTGCCGTTTTTCCAGACGCTGTCTTCCACAATCGGGATGCCGAGCGACTGCACGTGGCGGCGGGTGTCGTCGTAGACTTCCGGTACCACTTCGAACGCCAGGTGAAGCGCGCCTTCTCCCCCATGCGGCGGGGGCGATTGCTGCTGGCGCGATTTTTCGGCCACGAAGCACAACAGGACCGAGGCCCCAACGCGGAAAAAGATGTGACTGTCGTCCGTGCGGTTGATGACCGGAAAGCCCAGCTTGCCGTGGTAGAACGCCTCTGTGGCGTCCAGGTTTTTCACGTACAAGCACGTCTCCTTGATTTTGAGGATCTGCATGCGTGGGTGAGGAAGCGCGGTAAAAGAAAAATGTCATCCCGAAGGATCTTTTGCCCGGGGTAACGCGTGTAGTACGCAGGGCTAAAAAAGCCTTCGGAATGACAGGCGTAAAGCTTGCGTCAGATCATGGGAAAATGCCCATGTTTTCGTAGCTGAGTCCGATTTTTTCGATGGCGTTGACAAACGCTGCCGTCCGTAGGTCCGTGACCTTTTTGTTCTGTTGCATCACGCCCAAAATCTCGTGAAAAGCCTCGATCATGGTGTCTTCCAGCCCGGAGCGTACCAACGCCAACTCGTCCGAGCCTTGCGTCAGAAACTTCTTCTCCTGAGCCGATAGGCTATGTTTGGTGCTGCGCTCCACAAAGTCGACCAGCCCCCGGAAGTGTGCCTCTTCGGCGCGGCGTTGCAGGCGACCGAACCGTACGTTCGAAATGTTTTTCAGCCATTCGAAATACGAGACCGTCACCCCGCCGGCGTTGAGATAGAGGTCGGGCAGAATCAGCTTGCCTTTCTCCAGTAGAATCTTCTCTGCCTCCTGAGTGACCGGGCCATTTGCCCCCTCGGCGATGATCTTGGCCTGAATCCGATCGGCATTCTCCGCGTGAATCTGGTTTTCGAGCGCTGCCGGAATCAGGATGTCGCACGGTTTCTCCAGCACCGAGCCCGAGTCTTTGATAGTCTGCGCACCTTCGAAATTCGTGATCGACCACTTGTTCTGCTTGCGATGCGCCAGCACCGCCTCCACGTCGATGCCGTCCGGGTTGTACAGCGCGCCGTCCTGTTCGGCAATGCCAACGACGATGGCCCCCGACTCCTGCAGGAATTTGACGGCGTGGTAGCCTACGTTCCCGAAGCCCTGAACGATGATGCGTTTTCCGGCCAGGCCGGGCGAAAGCCCCAGGTTTTTGGTGAGTTCGGTTTGTTCGAGCGCTTCACGAATGCCGAAAAAAACGCCTAGGCCCGTGGCTTCGGTCCGTCCGCGAATGCCACCCAGCCCGACGGGTTTTCCCGTTACGCAGCCCTGGGCGTTGGTGTCGCCGTATTTGAACGTCATGTACGTATCGGCAATCCAGGCCATTTCGCGCTGTCCGGTACCGTAGTCGGGGGCAGGCACGTCACTGGCCGGGCCAATCAGGTTTTTCTTGATCAGCTCGCTGGCGTACCGCCGCGTGATCTTTTCGAGCGTCCGTTCCGAGTACTTGCTGGGGCTGATCTTGACACCGCCCTTCGCGCCTCCGAACGGTACGTTGACCACCGCGCATTTGAACGTCATGAGCGTAGCGAGTGCTTTTACCTCGTCTTCCGACACAAAGCGGCTGTAGCGGATGCCGCCCTTCGTTGGCATTTTGTGGTTGCTGTGCTGCACCCGGATGCCCTCGATGGTCTGGACCTTGCCGTCGATCTCGACGGGAAATTTTACTTTGAAAACACTGTTGCAGAAGCGGATTTGCTGCAGCATGCCGGAGGGCAGGTCGGTACAGGCCGCGGCTTTATCGTAATAGTGGTGAACATCAGCGAGGAATTTGGTTCCCTCGGCGTCTGGATTTCGTTGCATAAGCGTTGCGATTGTTTGTAATTGGTTACGTGAATGGCCCGGGCAAGTTAGCGAGTGGGGAGGGCATACCAAAAAGCGGTAAAGAAAAGGAATCTTTACCGCTTCGTGAAGATAAAAAGGGGAGTGTGCTAGTCGGCCAACCGTAACTCGATGCTGCCGAGCCCACCGCTGATGTCGATGCGCAGGTTGTGCTTCGCGTGTCCGTACAGGTCGTTGACGTAGTTGCCGCCGTCTTTCTCGAAGCCGTCGGCGTCGATGCTGCCCAAGCCGCTGGCGTGGACCCGCACTCCCACGTTACGGGGCAAAATAAGGGTAACCTGCCCGATACCGCCGTTAATGTCGGCGTTGAAATCGTGGTCCCAGTCGCCCGAGAGGTCGATGGTTACTTCGCCCACACCCGCGTTGATTTCCAGTTCCCGCGCCGAGGAGCCGCGTAGGTCGATCTCGAAATCGCCGGCTCCGGCGTCCATTTCAATTTCGTTCAGGTTGAGCGAGCCGAGTTCCAGATCGGCCGTGCCCGCCGGTAGCTCAATGTCGAGGTTCATCGGCGTGCGGTCGTTCAATTGCAGGTTCCAGACGTTCTTTTCGCCTTTGCCCAGCTTGATGTTGTTGTCGCTGCCCGGTTGAGTGATGTCGAGGTAGCCAATGCCGCCCTCTTCGCGGTAGTTCACTTCCGGCTCCCACTCTTTCCGACGCACGACAAACTCGCCGTTCACCAGGTCTTTCGCACCGCCCGACAGGTTCAGCACGCCCGCCCGGAGCTTTAATCGCGTTCGCACCATATCGGCCTTGGGCCGCGCAACATGCGCATTGGAGGTGAGCAGTGCTACGGACGTGTCGCCACCGCCCGTCTCCTCCGAATCGTCGTTCCAGTCAGAACGGGAGTCGGAACTGCACCCTTGTGCCGTGAATGCCAGTAGAAAGAAAAGGGGATAGAGAAGCGTTTTCATGTCGTTTCGGAAGTTGATTCGGGTAAAGTAGCCGATTCAGGACAGAGCATCAAGCCCACTTCCACAAACGGTCGAACGCCAACATTTTCGGTTAGCTTTGTACGTGATTTGAGGAAAAAGGTAAGTTTTTCTGCGCAGACGGAGGTTAGTTGATTCCATCTCATGGAGAAGATCAAAGATGTCTTATCACTGGTGCTGGTGGTTTCGTTAATGCTCGCTTGTGAGAAGCCAAGAGAATACGCCATTGATGCGGCTGACACGGAAACGTACATCAAAGCTGACTTGGACGAATTGCTGGATAGGCGTAATGAATGGCACGGTCAGCAGGTAGAAGTCACGGGGGTACTCGTCACAGGATTCGAAGAGTGTGCCCTTTACAGGTCAAGGTGGGCTGTATGGACAAGGGATCACAAAGAAGCCTTTTGGCTGGATTTCAGAAAAAACTTTATACCTGTGATGACTGAGGATGAATTTGAAAAACTGACGAACAAAACCATTACGGTCAGAGGAGTTCTGGACAGTAAGCACCATGGACACATAATGCAATATGCCGGAACCATCTCAGACATCGTTTACATACATGAATGATAGCCTAGGCTTGATACACAGCCGGATCAAGCCTGCCATGTAGTTGAGCTAAGCAAAGAAGTAAACAATCACAAAGTGGACGAACGCCACCCTGTTTAGTCAGCTTTGTGTCAGAACAGGACGATTCGCTATGGCGACTTTCCAGGAGAAATACATCAATCCGTTTACCGATTTTGGGTTTAAGAAGCTCTTTGGCTCTGAGTTCAACAAAGATCTGTTGATCGATTTTCTGAACCAGACACTGGGCGGCCGCGAGCACATCCAGGACCTGACCTATCTCAATTCTGAAAGCCAGGGAAAATCGGAATCGGACCGGAAAGCGGTGTTCGATCTGTATTGTGAAAACGAGCGGGGTGAGAAATTCATCATCGAAGTGCAGAATGTCCTGCAGTTCTACTTCAAAGACCGGAGCCTCTTCTACGCGACCTTCCCGATTCAGGAACAGGCCATCCGTGGGCGCGACTGGAATTATGCACTGAAAGCGATCTACACCATCGGCATCCTGAATTTCAGCTTTCCCGATTCGCGGGGCGACCAGCGCTACCGACGCGAGGTGCGATTGATGGACGTCGAAACGCACGAAGTCTTTTACGACAAGCTGACGTTCATCTACCTGGAGATGCCCAATTTTCAGAAGAAAGAGGAAGAACTGGAAACACAGTTTGACAAATGGCTGTTTCTACTGAAGAATCTGCCTAAATTCCAGGAACGGCCGGTCAAGTTGCAGGAACGCATTTTTGAGCGGGTGTTTCAGGAAGCCGAAATTGCCAAGTTAAATTCCGAAGACATGAGAGCTTACGATGAAAGTTTGAAAATCTACCGTGATAACTACAGCATCATGGAAACCCGAAAGCTGGAAATGGAGCAAGCCCGCCAAGAGGGTCTCGAAAAGGGACTACAGGAGGGTAGACAAGAGGGTAGACAAGAGGGTAGACAAGAAGGTCTTGAGGAAGGAAAACAAAAGGGGCGGATCGAGATTGCCCGTACCATGAAACAGGCTGGTCTGCCCCTGGAGCAGATCGCTTCTCTGACCGGTTTATCCCAGGACCAAATTCATCAGCTCTAACGCATTCCGTTCCTTCGTGAACCCAAAAACCAGTTTATGAATCTTTCCACGCCCACGCTCTCTCCCCTGTATTGTCCCAGCCTGACGCGCTACGAACGCCGCCGCGCCCGTGAAGTCTTCATCGGCGATGTCCCGCTGGGGGGCGATCATCCCATTCGGGTGCAGTCGATGACGACCGTCGATACGATGGATACGATCGGCTCGGTAGAACAAAGCATCCGGATGATCGAGGCGGGGTGCGAGTACGTGCGCATCACGGCGCCCAGCCTGAAAGAGGCGCAGAACCTGGAAGCGATCCGCAAGGAACTGCACCACAGGGGCTACCGGACGCCGCTTGTGGCCGACATTCACTTTACGCCCAATGCCGCCGAACTGGCCGCCCGGATCGTGGAGAAAGTGCGCGTCAATCCCGGCAATTATGCCGACAAAAAACGCTTCCAGACCATCGATTACACCGACGCGACTTACGAAGCCGAACTGGACCGCATCCGCGAGCGCTTCACGCCGCTGGTCAAGATCTGCAAGGAATACGGCACGGCCATGCGCATCGGCACGAACCACGGTTCGCTGTCGGACCGCATCCTGAGTCGCTACGGCGATACGCCCCTCGGCATGGTGGAATCGGCACTGGAGTTTCTGCGCATCTGCGAAGACCTGGGCTACTACGAAATTGTGCTGTCGATGAAGGCCAGCAACACGCAGGTGATGGTAGAAGCCTACCGCCTGCTGGTCCAGAAACTGGACGAAGAAGGCCTGCAACCGTATCCGCTGCACCTCGGTGTGACGGAAGCAGGCGAAGGCGAAGACGGGCGGATCAAGTCGGCGGTGGGGATCGGCACGTTGCTGGAAGATGGTCTCGGGGATACGGTGCGCGTGTCCCTGACGGAAGAACCCGAATTCGAAGCACCAGTCGCGCAGGCTCTGATCGACCGTTACACAAATCGGGCGGGCCATGCGCCCATTGCGCCCATCGAGGCGTATCCCATCGATCCGTACCAGTACCACCGGCGGCAGACCCGCGAGGTAGTCAACTTCGGCGGAGCGGCCGGGACGATGAACGTACCGCGCGTCATTGCCGACATCAGCCGGGTGGACGATCTCCAGATGGAAGACCTGAAAGCCATCGGCCACTTTTACCTGCCGGTGCTCGACAAGTGGAAAATGAACGACCAGGGGGCGGATTACCTCTATTCCGGCGACCGGCCCGCGCCCTTCATGCTCGCCAACGGCACCCGCGAAATTCTCAACCACGCGGCCTGGCTACAGGTCGACGACCAGCAAAACAAATACCCACTGTTCGAAGGTGAAGCATTTCTCCAGCCGAACACGAAGCGCCATCCGCACCTGAACTTCGTTCGTTTGCGCGACGACGCCTGGACACCGCAATGGGCCGAGGCGCTGCGCCACGATACGACGGTGGTGCTGATGGCATACACGGAAAACGCCCACGCCATGCCCGCCCTGCGTCGCCTGTTCGTGACGCTGTTGAATGAGAAAGTCACGGTGCCGGTCGTCCTTCAAAGGCAGTACACCGACCGCGACGAAGCGCACCTGCAACTCGATGCCGCTACTGACTTCGGTGGACTTTTAATCGACGGGATGGGCGACGGCGTCATGCTCAGTACGGACTTGCTGCCCACGCTGGCCAAGCCTGAGCTGCTGGAGCGGATCAAATTGTACAATGCCACGAGTTTCGGCGTTTTGCAGGCAGCCCGCACCCGCATGTCGAAAACGGAATACATCTCGTGTCCGTCGTGTGGGCGCACGCTGTTCGACCTCCAGGAAACCACGGCGATGATCCGCAAGCGCACCGACCACCTGAAGGGCGTCAAGATCGGCATCATGGGTTGCATCGTGAACGGTCCCGGCGAAATGGCCGACGCCGATTACGGCTACGTCGGAGTCGGAAAGGGAAAGATTGCGCTCTACCGCGGACAGAACGTCATCAAGAAAGCCGTTCCTGCTGAACAGGCTGTCGACGAACTGATCGGCTTGATCCGCGAAGACGGCCACTGGCGCGAACCCGACGCGGTGGAGTAACAGAGAATGCGTTCGTCTTTTCTCAACTAAACCCTGCTTCTTTTTTTGAAAAATCGAGAACTATCCTCGCCTGAGGATGTTATGATGACACTATGGAAAACGAGAAAGTGCAGGCTCCTGAAAGACAGCGTTCGCGCGAACGCAACACCATAAAAGATTACTTCGCGCTGGGCGATTTGTTCGGCTATTTTTTCCGGGTGTTCCGTAAGCCCGATCCGAACCATAAGCCCAATTTCAACCTGCGTATGATGCACGGCATCAACAAGATCTCGATCATCATGTTCCTGTTTGCCCTGATCGTGATGATCGTGCGTTTTATTTCGCGCATGTAAAAAGTTGATCCTGAGTAAACATTATTGATAATCAGGGTGTTATAACGATATAAAAGCAAGAGTACCCATCGTTTTTAGTTTTTGGTTTAAGTGGTTAAAGGCCCCGGAAGTACCCCCAGTGGACTATCCGGGGTTTTTTGTAGGGCTGCGAACCTCTCAGGGTGCTTTAAGGTTAATCGAAGATTAACGTAACTTGCGTGATGATGCCCCCCGTACCTTCTGCCCTCATTACCCCCTTACGCCTGGCGGACCTGACTGCCCAGTTGGAGGACGTCATCAGCGAAGCCTTTGCCGAGCGGTACTGGGTCACGGCCGAAATCGCTTCCCTGAAAGTCAACGCGCACAGCGGCCACTGTTACCTCGACCTCGCCGACGAAGGGGCGCAACTGCGGGCCTGCCTCTGGCGGAACCAGTATGGCGCAGTGGCGTCGCGTTTTGCGCAGGCAACGGGCAGTGCTTTGCAGGCGGGGCAGCAGGTGCTGATGCAGGTGAGCGTCCGCTACCACGCCCAATACGGTCTTTCGCTAACAGTACACGATGTTGATCCGGCCTACACCCTGGGCGAGGCGATGCAGCGGCGTCAAGAGACCTTTGCGCGACTGGAGCGGGAAGGGTGGACGCAGCTCAACAAAGCGCGTACGCTGTGCACGGTACCCCAGCGCATCGCCGTGATCTCGTCGGCGACCGCCGAGGGCTTCCGCGACTTCCGGACCTTGTTGCAACGCAACGCGGCGGGCTATGCCTTTCGGATCGAACTGTTTCCCGCGCTGATGCAGGGGCAGGGCGCACCGGCCAGCATCGCCGAGGCCATCACCACCGTTTCCGCTCAGGCCGACCGGTTCGATGCGTTGGTGATCATCCGGGGCGGAGGCGCGCAACTCGACTTGGCCTGTTTCGATGAGTTTTCGCTGGCGACGCAGGTGGCGGGCTGTCCGTTGCCCGTTCTGACGGGGATCGGCCATGAAGTCGATATCTCGGCGCTGGATCTGGTCGCGCATACGCGGTGCGCCGTACCGCGCGAAGTGGCTTACTTCCTACTAATGCGGGCGGCGGCGTTCGAAGAAGAAATCACGACCCTGCAACAGGAGCTACAGCATGTGGTGGCGCGTCGGCTGGAGCACGCGCAACATACGCTACACCAACAGACCGAAACCTTGCGTTACGCGGTGCGGCAACGACTGCGCGAAGCCGATCACCAGCTAGAGCGGGCGCACTTGCGTGTCGCGGCGGCCGATCCCGAGCAGTTGCTGCGTCGCGGCTATTCCCTGACGACCGCCAACGGCACCATCGTGCGGGAGGCGGCGGACGTGCCTCCCGGACAACTCCTGAAAACCTGGCTGGCGAACGGCACGCTCACCAGCATCACGGTAGACGAAACCACAGAAAACGAATGGAAGAACCTTTGACATTTGAAGCAGCCCAGCAGGAGCTGGAAACCCTTTTGGAAGACCTGGAAGGCGACGTGACCCGCATCGACGACCTGCTGGAAAAGGTAAAACGCGCCCGTACCCTGATCGACTTTTGCCGCATCCGCCTCCGCCAGGTCGAAGCCGCCACCGATGAGCTTTTAGACGAAGAAGGGGAGGCGTGAAGTCAGATGGCAAATTGCACATGACAGATTTCAGATTGCGTGAAGCACATTCTGCCTGTCATCGCGACCAGTTCAGACTTTCGGAGAAGACTACCGAACCATTTCCTCGATAAAGCGCCAGGAGGAGTAGTCTACACCAATTTTGCATAGGGCTATTTTGGCCGATTGGCAGGCTTCTTCGTCGAAAGGAAACGAAATCTCGTAAAGGTTCACGAGCAGATTCTCGAGGGCGACTCCCCACTCATTATACTCTACTAACTCCTCTGCATCTGCAATCCATTCCGCCACTTCTTCGCTTTTTTGAGTTTTGTTCAGGCGCATTATATGGGCGATAAACGCCTTGACGCTTTCTTTGCGGTGGTTCCTAAACATGCTTTTAAAATGCCTAATGAATGCATAAGCCAGTAGAGCCATTTGCTGCTTCATCACAAATTCCTGCCAGTTCGCTTTGATATAGACCTGTTAAATTCAAGAAGTTATTATCGCTCCTCTTTTATCTTCTTTGCCTTGCAGGCTTTTATTCTGCTCATGCTCATTACTTCTTCACTAGATTGATGTTCATCGCGAAGTTGCAGTTCTCACAGTCGCGGAGCTGAGAGGTGGCAATGCCGACGACCTCTCCCTGCAGGTTCATAACCGGACTGCCGCTACTCCCCGGCGAAATGGCCGCGTCGATCTGCAACATGGCGTCCGAGTAGGTTTTCTTTCGAATGGCCGACACCACGCCCCGCGTCACCGTGCTTTCCAGACCACGCGGGTTACCCAGTACAAAAATGTCGGTGCCCTTGCGAGGCGTTGCCTTGGCCAGGTCCAGGAACGGATAGGTCTTCGTGGCGACGCGGAACACCACGAAATCGAACTCCCTACTTTGCTTTAGAATCTCGGTGACCGGATAGCGCCGTCCGTCGTGTGCGCGGATGTACCAGTCGTTGCTGCCCTCGAACACGTGGTAGTTGCTCACCGCCAGCCCTTCCCCGATGAAAAACCCGGTACCCTGCCCGTCGACGCGTCCCTGCGCATTGCGTCGCAGCACCACAAAGACGCACTGTTCGGCGTACTCAACCAGATCGGCAAACGAATTGAGGCGGGGCTTCACTTCTTCGTCGGGGAGCGCCTCCGCAACCGACTCATCGGAGCGGCGCACGGGCGGGCGGGCTTCCAACGGGGCTTCGGGATCAGCCGCCTCCGACTCTTCCGGCAGGGCGTATTCCGGGACCAGCCCACCCGACTGGGCGTAGCGCCGGAAGGCATTCAGGCTGTCGGTCAGGTACAGTTCGTCGAGCGGCGTCAGGCCCCGGCGCAACAGTTCCCCGTTCAGCGCTTCGCCCCGCAGCGTCGTCGCGTAGCCCCACACCAACTCCGTTCCCTCATCGACTTCCGGATAGTTGCTCCGGTCGAACCGGACCTGCACCTTCTGGTTCAGGACGTGTTCTTCCAGAAACGACTGACTCTCCGCGTTGCCTTCCACGCCGATTAAGCTCACCGCTACACCGTTTTTCAACACCAGCGTATCGCCGCCCCGCACCGCCGTCACCGTATGCGGAATGTCGGTGAAATCGGTGTGACAGGCCGCCAGCAGAACGGCCATTACGCTCAGAAATGCCTTAGTTTTCAAGCTCCCCAATTTTCGGAATAATCTGAATCAAGAACCGTTTGTTTTGCCCCTCCTGCGCGCCCGTGTACCGCCCCGTCCCGAACACGCCACTCCCGGCAATGATCACCTCCAGGTTGCCCTCTTCGAACGTGATGCCCTGTTGCCGCCAGAGGTTGCGCAGCGCCAGCGCCCGTTGGTAGCTGAGGTCGTAGGTTCGTTGGATGAAGTCAGGATCGCGGTTCAGGGCGGCATCGTCGCGGTCGCGGGCGGCCATCCCTTCGATGATGATCAAATAATTAACGTTCTCGTCGTTCCGAATATTTTTGATGAGGTTCTTCAGCCGCAGTCCTGCCTGCCGTAGCGGCTCGTGGTAGCGCGCATCGATGGTCGACTCCCACGAGGCAAACTGCACCGGTACTTTCAGTTCATGGCGCTTATTGTCTTCGTCGTACACGAAATATTCTCCTTCCAGTCCCTGCAACGACCGCTCGATTTCCTGCAACTTCTGGTACTGCTGTGCCATCACTAACAGCTCGCCTTCCCGGTCCTTAAACAGCTTGAAGCTGAGCACAAACAGCGAGAGCATCACCACAAACAGCGCCGTCATCAGATCGACATAGCTGGGCCAGAAAAAGTCTTTACTCGGTTGCATCAGAGGTGAAATTACTGCTTTGCTTTTTCAAAAGCGTAAAAATGGGATGAAAGGGGGAGGGAAGTAAGGAAGGTAGCGGTCGGATCGCTTGAAAGAGGGGTGTTAAGGTGATCCGCCCGCTGGCGTAGGCAGCGTATCGGCCCTAACTCCCACCCCAGCCGTCCCACGGCGCGCAACCATCCGAATTCAGCCGTGGGAGGTCATTTCACATTTTCTCGTTTCTAAAAGAGTTTATCAGTGATCTCCGGGTCGAGTTGCGTTCGCGCTTCCTGAGCGAGTTGGTGTGGGTCGGAGGGCAAATCGAGAAGTTGCCGGGCGAGGGTTTGATTGCAGAAGGTGCCTCGGCGGATGCCAAGGTAATCCGGTAAGGACGAGTAAGGCCCATCTTCGGGTTGTGACACGAGTTTGGCGCGGAGGGGGTTGTGGTGGATGTAATAGAAGCAGAGTTGCGGGTAGTGCTGATCCGATTGTTCCAGTGGTTTGGAATGGGTGTTTTGTGTGAAAAGAGAGCCTGTGCGGCCGTAACACCGATTGATCGCTGTCACGTACGAACCTAAGATGATGCGCATACCCTGACTAAATTGCTCCGTGTCAGACTCCTGTGGAAAAAAGACCAAAAAATGAAAGTGATTCGGCATCAGGCAATACGCCAGAAATTCCGCATGAGGGCGTAGGTGCTTCCGCATTTTGCTCAGGAAGTAGCGATAAATTTTCTCCCTCAAAGAAAATCGGCTGGCGGTTGTTTCCCCGATTATAGAGGTGAAACAGCTGTTCCGGAAAAAGCTTCATGGCAGTTGAGAAATGGATGCGTTCTATCTTGAGAAAATCATGGTAGGCGTCCCCCGGCTAATGTGGGTTCGTGTGCGGGAGACGTGGGACGACTGAGATAGTAGAATTAGTCATAAGATCGTGTCATGCTTGAAGAAAAATATATCATCAACGGATTGAAACTCCCTGAAAAACTTGTGGTCATGCTTCGAAATGGCCATTGGAGGGCTCCTGATGATAAAACTGGCATCCAACAGGTACTTGACTTGCCGGAGCATCTAAAGGGGAGATTTGATGAATATGAGTCGTATGCTGCCGATTTTGAAGTATATGATTTTGAGTTGATGGAGCGCGAAGTAAATGGCATGAAAAAATGGCCGAAAGCGGAATGGTTTGATGAATCAGGATGCATGTTTCTTGGGAAAGCTGATTCGACTGTTAAACCCGGTGATATTGACGTAGAGAAATCAATACCTATTGCGGACCTTGGGAGGGGTTCAGATTCTCCTTTTGTACTCGATTATCGTGGAAGTGCTGAAAGTCCTACTGTTATGATACTGCGATGGGGTGGAGACGCTGAACAAGACAACAGGTGGATGAAGATAGCGGAGTCCTTTGACGAGTTTGTCGAAGCAATAGGAATAATTACTTCAGAGGGAAATACCTGGAATTGTTATGATTCTTAAACCCATAACCTGTCTCATTTTGTCTCTTCCATATAAGCACACATCAGCCTGAGGTAACAGGTAAAAGGCATTGACGCTACATCCGTTCGCGCATGCGTTGCCACCAGCTCTTGTTGAAGTTCACGTTGAACTGTTCGAGTTGTTCCAGGATGTGCTTTTGCGTGGTGCTGTCTTCCAGCATCCGGTTCAAGAGGAGGCGATGCGTCTTTTCCCAGTCGCTGCGGAGGGCCGTGATTTCCTCCTTCATGCCCTGAAACGGCTGGAGATAGGCGATCATTTTTTCGTAGACGTTTTCCTGGTTGAGGCGGGAGAAGTGCTGGCGCAACATCTCGCCGGCGTCCTGTTCTTCCTTCTTCATCAGGCCGATACGCCGTTCCACCACCTTCGCGATGTCGTGGCTGGCCTCGTCGAAGTGCTGTTGGATGGCGTCGGTGATGCTCTGCATCTTGTCCTGGTGGGCGCTGAGGTAGCCGAGTTGCTTGCGGAGGAGTTCGTCGTTGCGCTGGAGGTACTCGCCGAGGTGATCAAGTTGCGTGAGGCGCCCCATGATCTGCGTCATCTGGTCGGCGACGACCTTGCCGCGCTCCAGGGAGTCGTTCATCGACCGTTGGTAATCGTGGAAGCGCTGGAAGAGCGATTCGGTCTCCTGTAGTTTGTCGAAGACCTTCAGGTTGGCCTCGGCCATCTCGTGGTACCCGACCTGTTCCAACGTCTGCATAAAGCGCTGTTGCAGGTTGACGTAGTCGGCCAGGTCGTGAAAGAGGTTCCGGAAGTCGCTGACCCGACCCAGGAAGTCGCGGTTGAAGGCGTCCAGGATCTGCCGGATGCCCATCAGCCCGGTCGTCATGTCGGATTGCAAACGGGGCAATAGCCGCGATTGCAGGAAGGTATAGTAATCGTTCTGCGCCCGGTCGCGGGTCAGGCGGGCCGTTTTGAGGCGCTGGTTCCCGAACATCGTGAACAGCAAGCCGAAAAAGCTGCCGACCATCGCGATGACCACCCCGACCAGGAACCGCTGAATTGAGGCTTCTTCCACCCCCGTAAACAGAATGCTGGTCAGCCCGATGATCACCCCCAGAAACGTACCGAGCAACCCCACGTATAGCGGAGTCGCGATGTTGGCCTGCACCGCATTTTCCTCCGCCTCCGACTTTCGTTCTGAAATGTCTTTCAGAATGTTGAAATCGGCAGCGGTGCCTTTGTTGTATTCGAGGTAGGTGTTGGTGTCCTCCGCAATCTCCGCAAACGTATCGGAGACGTCCTGTGCGGCAATCAGGTCCACTTCGAACGCTTCTGCCGTTAGGGGAGATGGCGTCTCGGCGTCCTGTTCATTCGCTGGATGAATCAGCACCCGCTGGATGCGGAGAGCGTCCCGCTCCGGATACAAGGTGGCCAGCTTGCGGATTTGCCCCAGGTTCCGCACAAAGATGACGCTTTGCAGCACCACGATCAGGCCAATAACACCAAGTTCTAATAGGAATAGCAAGGGCGGAAGGGGTTAGGAGGATTGAAAATTACAGATTGCAAATGACAAATTGGGCGGAGGGCATAGGTCAAACGTTGCAGGTCGAAAGTCCCAGGTCCCTTGCTTTTCACCCTACATCCTCTTGTCATTTCGAACGCTAGTGAGAAATCTTCTATCATTTGTAACGAGATCTCTCACCGCTGCGGCACGGTCCGCCGTTGCGGGGCCGCTAGCGTTCGAGATGACATAATTGTTAGTAGCCCAGCTACTCAAACGCGATTTTGGCTTTCTTTTCAATTTTCCAGACGCTGCCGTCGCGTTGCAGTGTGCCGCGCTCCAGGTTGACGATCCGCGTGGGATTGGGCGTTTGCTGCGTGTAGTCGCACGCCTCCTCAAAAAAGCTGTAGCCGTACTCCATCGCGTAGCGCTGCACCTCCGGATCTTCCGTTACGCAAAACGTGGTGCGGTCGGGGCGCTGGTGAATCGTGAAGATGCTGTCGCGCTGGCGGTTCGTGGTGAATTTGCTTTCGTGGAACGCCCCGTTGTTCGGGTTCTTCACGTAGCGGATTTGATCGGTGGGGACCGGAGCCATTTCGCGCTGCGGGGGCGGGGACGCTTGAGCCGGGGGCGCCGCAGGCATGGGTTGCGGAGCCGGGGCGGACTTGCCACCCCGCAGGCGCTTGTCCAACAGCCGTTCTACTTCCGGCCGCACGGTTTCCCAGGGGGAAGGCGGCGTCGGCGGTTTGGCCGATTCCAGCTTTTTGAGACGTTCCTCCAGGTAAGAGAGACGTTGCTGCATTTCGTCCCGACTTGCCCTTCGGTCGATGCGTGCATTCAATTTTTGTAGCAATTGCCAGAGGGCCACGCCCAGCCCGACAACGCATACGCTCAGTGCGATCAACCACCAGAGATAGTCGGGCGCTTCTGTGGGAGTCGCCGCGGGCGTCTGGGTGGCCTGAACAGGCGTGTCCAATACGGGTTGAGGCTGTTGTACCACCTCGCCCAATTGCGGTTCACTTTGTGCCAGGGCCATGAGTTGCTGTTCCAGACTATCGACTTTCGCGGCGCGTGCGCCCGTGCGGCGGGCTTTTAATTTGCCCGTGATTTCCCGGATCAGCTTTTCTCTCTTTGCCATTTCGGTGCTGAGCCCTGCGTAGATCGCGGGTTTCTCGATGCTCTGGTAAAACGAAAAGGCGCTTAAGCTGTCGCCCTGGATGCTGCGCACGAACGAAACAGAATCGTCACAGAAAACGGTCGGCACCAAGTCCGCCCGCTGGTTGTCGGTATAGATAAACCGAATCGTTTCACACCAGATCTGCCGCCGCCCGTCCGAATCCTGTGCCTGTGCTCGTTGTACTGAAATCACACTAGCCGTGAGCATCATGACGCAAAAGCTCGTCCGTAATGACGGAATGAATCGCGGGGACGGCCTCTCTGTCGCTACGAGTTTACTGCGCATGGTACTGGGCGAACACCTCTTTGGAAAGTTCATACAGCGTGTGTTTGATCGGGAAGAAGAACAGGGTCTCGTTGAGTAAGTCTTCGCGGACGTCGCGCCGTTCCATCGCCCGGTTCAGGCCATTGTTCAGGCTGTCGCGCAGCTTGCTCTGGATGCTCTGGCGAAGGGCGGGTAAATCGGCTTCGATGGCAAATTCGTCCTTGAACATGCGGGTAATTTCGGGCGTGTCGAGCATCAGCGCGAAGAAGCGCTCGGCGTTCTGGATCACCTGATCGCGTAGGGCCACGTCCACATCCTTGTAGTGCACTCCGGCGGCCTGCACTTCCTGGCCTTCGCCGGTGCCGACCAGCCGTACGTTTTGCGTCTCCGTAGAGCCGTGGACGTTGGGCGTGTAGTACACCCCGCCGTTGGCCGTCGCTTCTTTGGGATTCGGGGTCTGCACCAGCCGGAAATTGGCGGGTGGTTCTTCGCCGGTTACCGCTTTCAGCATCAGGCGCGTCAACCGTTCCAGACTGCCCAGGTTGCTGCCTCCGGCCAGACGGTTCAGGTACAGACTGCCCTTGCCGCTGAACGTGATGTAACGCGGCAATTTGATGCCCAGCGCCTGGATGATCTGCGCGCTGTGGTACATGATGGCCGCGAAATGCAGCAGCAGGATGAGGCGCAGGTGCTTGACGCGGTTCAGTTCGTCGGAGAACTGGTAGCCGTTCACCTGGTCGTACGTGAACAGGAGGTTGACCACGTCGGCCGAGTTGAAGTCCGGATTCTTCAGCGCCTCTTCGAAGTAGCTGATCACCTTGCTGGTCTGCTCCGAACGCGGAATCCGCGCGATTGACTGCCGGAAGGCCTGCAAAAAGCCATTGTCTTTCTGCGAGATGGTATTGAAGCCGTCGCCCCACAGCGCATCGCCCGCAAATCGAAACGACGAGCCGTACGTCGGTTGCTGTTCCACGAAGAAAAGCAGGTCGGTCGTGCCGCCACCGATGTCGATGTTCAGCAGGTTCTCGTCCCGGCCGGGCACCACCTGGCTCGTCGCGTTGAGGTAGTAGTACGGCGCGGCCGATTCCGTCAGGTAGATGGGCGTGCGGTCGGTCTTGAAGATGTTTTGGAAATGCGTCTTCCACTTGTCTTCAAACTGGTTGCGCGAGAAGTGGTCGAGGCTCAGTGGCGCGAACCAGACGATGCGCGTCTGCCCCACGATGCCGTCGTTCAGGGCCACCTTGTTGCGGATCAGTCGCAGCAGTTCCCGGAAAAAGACGTCGATGCGGTCGACGCCCTTCTGGCCCAGGTCGGTTTCCCATTTCAGGTTGGTGTGGTAGCGCGTGTGGGCCGGAATCTTGTTCTCAGCGTTGACCGAAAACCCGATGTTGATGTTGCCCAGCAAATCCGTCGGACGGTTGCTGAAGTCGCGGACTTCGCAGACGGCCGTGCGAATCGGGAACTGGAAGAAGGAACTGCCGTCGATGATCGACGGAATAAACTCGCGCGTCTGGATCGTATGCAGCTCGATCGCATCACCGAACGAGCCAGGGCCGTAGCGGTCGCCCGCGCGCTGGCTGGCGTCTTGCAGCGGTTGGTTCAAGAGAACGACCTGCAAGTCCTCTTCCGAAATGGTGAACGGCCGGGGCGGTTTGGTCGGGCTGTCGGTCCAGGCGAGGTGGGTGTTCGTCGTGCCGAAGTCGATGGCAAACGTGTATTCCTTCGTGCCGCGCGTCAGCCGCTCCCAGCGGGGAATGATCAAGCCTTTCACCGGATCACCGAACTTCCCTTCTTCGGGATGCACCAGTTCCGCAAAGTCGAAATGCGTGTTGAACACCTCGTAGTACGTCGAGCCGGGGTTGCCCTCGCCCTTCTCCACCCGTACGGTTTTCTTCAACCCCCAGGCACTGCCGCTCTCGGTGATCGGCTGGTTGTCGACGTAAAACTGGAGGTCGTACGGCCGGTAGGCGTAGTACCCGGAAATGTCGAGGTCGACCAGCATCACCTTGTAGAGGTCGTTGTACTGCCGCTGATCCTCGTACTTGTAGAACGGGAACACGCCCATGCCGATCTGCGCCGTGAGGATCTTGCCCTTCTCGGGAATTTCCCGCCCGGACGCGTCTTTCGGGTTCTGTGGATTGTCGTAATAGCGCCGTTCAAACACGATTTCGCCGCGCTTCACCGGGATGCGCAGTTGCACCCGCACGCCGCCGTATTCAATGAAAAACTTGAGCTGCCGCGTCAGGTCTTCCAGCTTGAAATACCGGAAATATTCTTTCTTGATGGGCAGCAGGTACGGAAACTTGAACAGCAACTGCCGCTCCGTGTCGGCTTCGTACTGCACCTCGCCGGTATTGAAACGGGCCGAGTTCAATTCGTACGGGAGTTTCAGCAGGTAATCTTCCAGGAAATCGCCGATCGCCAGGTACGGGTACGGCTCCGCCAGGCCGGGCAACACGCGATCCGATAAGGCCTTGCCTTCTTTGATCGGCACTTTTGTCTCCTGTTTCCATTCGCCCGCCACGTAGCGCCAGCCAGGGTAATGGCCCTCTTTCAGCACCAGCGGTGGCCGTTCGTCGGCCGGAACGGTCGCGGCAATCACAAAGTCGCTGACCTCTTCGGGTTTGGTCGTGCCGATCTTCTCGCCCGCCAGCGGCACCTGTTTCACCACCACGGGGCTGTTGCTTTTGTCCAGCAGCGGACCGTATTCTTTCTGAAACTGGTTCGCGTCGTAGCCACCTTCTAGCCGCATCCGATTTACCTCCTGTTCCAGGTCGGGGCGTTGCTTCAGCGAACGCTCCAGGTATTCGGCCATCTGCCGACAGAAGTTCTCCTCCCGCAGGGGCGGATAGGCGAGGAACAACTTGTGGAGGTACAATTGAAACGGCTCGGGCCGGTCGGGCAGTGCCACGGGCTTCTCAAAAAAGCGGTAGCCTTTCGCACTAGTCAGGTCGAGCGGTTCTACGTCGGGCGCGGCGAAAAACAGCGTAAACGGCGACGACCCACCAATCACCCGGTAGTTGTAGTACAGTAGGTACAAGTCACCGAAGCCATAGAAATGACTCCGCAGGTTGGGGTTGGTCAAACCCAGGTACAGGCCCAGGGTTTCGCCCAGCAGCCGGTGCTTCGGATGTGCCTTTAATTTCTGTACTTCGCCCGCCAGGTTCCAGCGATGGAACTGGAGGTTCTTGCCCGCCTGCCGGAACTTGGGCAGGTTGAAGACGATCTCGAGCAGATCGAGGCACTGCGACACGAGCGTATGGTAGATAGTGCGTTGCCGCAGATCGCCCGTCCGGTCCTGGGTAACAAACTCGAAGGCCGTCTCGAACAGGTGCATCCGCGCAAACGGACTGGGGATGGAGGTGATGACCTTGCGGGCCTTGCCGCCAGACGGGTCGTCAATGTCCTGGATGTGGGTAGCGTCGATCTGAACCGACTGTTTCCACCCTTCGATATCTTCAGAGCCTTTCGCGTGAGGCCGGAGTACTTTGGGCATAATGGATTTTAGGTGTGATGTGGCGAAATGGTGAGGTCAGAATTACAAATGGCAGATTTCAAATTGCACATTGGCTTTCAGGCTGCCGCGCAGTCTCAGGTTTCAAGTCCATGTTTTTACTATGTCATTCCGAACGCTAGTGAGAAATCTATCAGCTTAGCTTATTTTATGTTTCAATCAAGTTCCGGAAGCTTTTCGTGAGAGGGGTAGAACCCATTTTCCAAGAAAAAGCAGTACTTCCGAAGGTCAAGTTTTGCTTGGTGTTGGAGATAATGTGCATACCTCTTATCCTGGTTACAATTATGTTTGATGAGTTCTTGGTGTTTCAAATGAGCCAGGAGGTCGTCTTTATTCTTCCACCAGTCTCTGACTAATTGCACGGTCCAATGTTGATTGCCATCACAGTGATAAGCACTATAAATTTCCACCGCTCCGGCGTTGCATACTTGCCACAACTCGTTCTTGGTTCTAGGTTGAATCATCACATGCTCCATGTAGTGCTCATCTATTAGGACATTAAGGGGCGCTTCGCAAATGCCTGTTCCGCATGTGTCGGTTTCACTGGTATAAAATGGCCCAGGGAAATTGAGCATCCCTTTTTCCGTCCAACTCGACTGACCTAAATCAGAATTTTGTCTGTAGCCTAGAAATGTATGGATCGTATTCTCGTCCAGGTCTTTTTGATAAATCAAGTGCGCAATCTCCTCATCCAGGGCAGGAATTTCGTTGTTGACCCACATGTCCACGTTGTACCCAACATACTCCTCTTCCTGAGTCAGAAAGTGCTTTTTGGATTCGTGCTTTTCTTCTGAAAAGTAGTTCTCAGATTCGTTCGGGGTGTTCGACTTGAAGAGCTTTCGAAAGAAATCCATTAGTACAGGTTTTGAGTTACGGGTTCACTATCTTCTCTTCATACTCTTTTGTCATTTCGACCATCGGGAGAAATCTATCAGCTTTTGAAACAAGATCTCTCACTTCGTTCGAGATGACAGAATGTGCGATCTAACGCATAACCTCTTACAAATTCTATCTTCATGGCTTCAATCGCGCGTAAATGGTGCTATCGAGCAAGACGTCGTTTTTGATGGCGGCTTGGCGGAGCAGCGCTTCCCGAACGAATCCTGCTTTTTCGAGGGCGCGGATCGAGCCGACGTTCGTAGCAAAGGGTTCGGCGTAGATCCGAACGAGGTCGAAGGTTGCGAAGGCATACGCCACAATCAGTTTGATCACTTCGGTTATGATGCCTTTTCCCCAGAAGGGTTCCGCCAGCCAGTAGCCGATTTCGGCGTTTTTCCGGTAGACGTCCGACTTCAGAAAGATCCCGATGGTACCGACCGCTTCCCCATCAATGTCGATGGCAAAGTGAGTCATCGGCTCCGATTGGATGGTCATGTACCGGATAAACTCTTCGGCGTCCTGTTCGGAATACGGATGCGGAAACACGTCACGCAGGTTATCGGCAATCGCCTTGTTGTTGGCGTACTTCGCCACGGCAGGGACGTCCTGCATCGTAAATGGCCGTAAAACAAATTTCTCTCCGGTGATGATCATGGTTTATTATTCTCCACTTTTTGTCATCTCGACCATCGGGAGAAATCTTGTTTCAAATGTTTGAAGATCTCGGCTCCGGCCGCCCGGTCCCGCTGGTCGAGATGACAATCTAATGGATCTTAACCCTGTGTCCTTTGCACCATGCTCCCTGCGCTCTGCGCTTAAATCGTCGGGACTTTTTCCTCGTAGGCTTTGCCGGTCACCTCGTGGAAGAGCTTGATGAACTTCCGGTTCGGATCGGGCTCGTCCTGCATCTTCTGTTCGGCCCGGTTCAGTTCGATCTGGAAATAGCCCGGCGTCAGTCCCTTCTTGAACAGCCCCGTGGCGATGGTCTTCCCGTTGATCAGTGTGTTGAAATCGTCCGTATCCAGGTTGAAGGGCTCAAAGCCGCGGCGGTTCCCCGCCAGTTCGCTCAACCACGTGTAGTACCCGTCCAGGAACGTGCCCAGGTCGCGGTAAAACGAGTCGTTGCGCATCGCGTGGTCCAGCTTCAGGCCCTTGTAATAGTTCTTGCCTTTGTCGTCTTCTAGGTGCTCGCGGTAATACTTCGCCAGCATCATGAACTGCGTCAGGGGCCGGGCGATCTTATCTTTTGTATCCGCGTAGAGGTGATCCAGGAAAATTTCCGGACGGTCGTCGCGGAGGCCGTACTCGTGGTAGCGCGTGGAACCGCCCGTCAGTTCAGCCGCATCGTACTCCATAAAATCCACGACCGACAGCGCCGACAGCAGTTCCACCAGGTGCGCGTCGTTTTTCTGGGCCGCGCCGCCTTCCCGGTTTTCGTACGGCTTGTCCGACACGTCGGCGAGGTAGTAGAGCGCGTTCAGGTCGTTCAGGTTGGTCCGGTAGTAGGAGAGGGCCGCCTTCGTCTTGGTCAGGAACGTGTTGGAGTCGATGCGGCTGCCGTCGTCGGTCTGGAGCGCGAAATAGGGCAGCACCGTGATGGCCCCGACCAGCGCCTGGGCAATGGCCCCCGCATTTTGCAGGCCCGAATCCGGATCGCGCAGGTTCTTTAGCAGCAGCGGAAAGCCCGCCGCGCCCGTTCCCCCGAAAATCGACGAGATGATAAAGATGCGGTCGCCCGTCTGAAAATTGTCGGCAAAGAACCGGATTTCGGGCGATGCCTTGAGTTGGTTCAGCACCACGCTGCCCACGTTCGGACTGCCTTTGAAGCCCACCGTCAGCGGCGAGTTCAGGTTGTCGTCGGTGTAGAGCAACTGCATCAGGCTCTGCGTGTCGGGCTCCAGATCGGGGAAATGAATAAAATCCCGGAAGCTCTGGTTGATCCCGCCGAAGTCGAAAATGAACGTATCCTTGATCTTCCCCTCGCCGCGTGCTTCCATGTCGGCCAAGGTGCTGACTTCCTTCCCGAAGAAGCCCGCGTCACGCCCCAGTTTCTTGTGGAGTCGTTTGTAGGTCTTCAGCAGTTCGACCGCCCGCAGCATGTCGGCATTCTGCGAATCGGGATCGATCAGGATCGGGACGATGCGGTCGCAGTTTTTGATGGGAACGCCGGCAGCCATCAGCATCGTGAGCGACCGAAGCACCCGCGAGCCGGTTCCACCGATTCCGAAAAGAAAGAGTTTGGGCATAAGAAGGATTACAAATGGCAGATTTCAGATTACAAATTGGGTCAGGCTGCAAGGCCTTCGCTGGTTTTGTCATCCCGTAAGCCGGGCGGCCGGTGCTGGATCTTTCTACATCTGTAGAGAAATGAACTTGAAGTGTTAGAAGATCCTTCGCGCTGCTCAGGATGACCAAAGGTGGATACATCGCCACACCACGACTTCGCCACCTCAACACCTGCTCTAAAAAGGCGTTCGACTGGCCATGGACGATTTCCACTTGACGGCGAACGAGAACGCCAAAAAGAAGACGGCGCTCCAGAGGGCGTTGGCCGTGCCGAACCAATAGATGTACGAATCGGGCGTGGCCTCGTTGAGGTTGCAGTAGTAGGTGGCGTAGATGTAGGCGATCACGGCGTTGAGCATCAGCACCAGCAGCCAGTGGTACCAGAGCGAGAACCAGTGAATCCGCAGGAAGTGGTTCAGGCCGTAGTAATAGACCAACACCAGCCCGAGCGTGATGAGCAGCGTGACGCCCCCCACATCCGGAAAAATGATGTCGCGGTACAGCGGGGTATCGGCCGGCGGCTGCGGATTCCCGGCAATCAACTCGTAAAGCGAACGAAACAAACTTTTCATAGACTATAGGTCCTAGTTAATAACTACTGTCATTTCGACCGTAGGGAGAAATCTTTTGGCATCAAAGGGCATGTATCTGTAGTGTTAAAAGATCTCTCACTTCGTTCGAGATGACATTAGGGAATTGAAATTTTACCGCCACTGCATTCAGGTGTGGACGATGAGCCATTAACATTATTTAAACCACGTATCCCGTCTCACACCAGCCAATGATGTTGCCTTGAGGATCAAGGATTATATAGTAAATATCGCCATAGGAACGATGAATTTGACTGATGGTAACGATCACTGACCTATCATCTGTCGTATATGCTCTTCCAACAAAGACAGCCGGATACTTTCCATCGGGACGCTTTCTTATTTTAAATCGTTGGTCATTTAAATCTGTTAAGGCCAACTGAGTATGAAGAGAAGGGTAATGGAGTAGACTATCATTTAAGGTCAATCCGAACTTTTCAATGCACTCAGGATCAGGATAACCAAACGGATTGCCTCTTTCTGTTTCGAGCTGAGTATAAATTCTAATTTTTTTATTGACCGGCTTCTTCGCTAAAATCTCGTTACGGTAATAGCCAAAAGCAATTTGCTCGTAGAACGGTTGTAAATTTTGCCCTATTCCAATTGGGATTCCGACTAATTGAAATAGAAAGATGTAAAGGATAACGCGTTTCACAGGCTGTAGCATACTTACACTAATACTCCGATCAAGAGTTTCTACCGCCCTACCTCCACCTGCGTTTGCAGTTGAAACGCTTCGCCCTCTTCGCGCTCGCCGTAGGCTTCGTGCAGTCCGGCAATCATGTCACTAAAGAGGTACGTTTTCGGGCCGCCTTCCGCGATGGTCTGGTCATTTTGCGTGGTCCAGGCTTCGATCCAGGCGGGCGAGGCATTGGGCAGCGAGAGCGTGATGACGCCCGGCTTCTTTTCGTCGTAGAGGTCCGTCACCTTCAACCGCACAAACCGGTCGTACTGACGCAGGCGATCCCGGTCGCGGGCATTGACGTCGCCTTGCATCACGTCCTCCCGCGTCATCACATCCACCAGTTCGGCGGCGCAGTTCTGCGGATCGAGGTGTAGGTTCTTCTTCAGGTAATCCGTGGTGGTCAGGTCGCCGGGCAGGTCTGTGGTAGCGAGGCCAATCGTAAACTCGGGTTGCTCCTGTTTCAGCGTTTTGGCTTTGTCGAGCGTGATGGTCGCGCACGCCTCGCCGCGGTCGGCGCAGTACCAGCTTCCCGTCCGGGCCGATCCTGGAATGATCGAGAAATCAGGCGTTTCGTAGGCAAAGCCGACGTGGACAGTGTTCGGTTCCTGCCGCAGGTTGTTTTTCAGTTCGCCTTCTAGGTAGCGGACCTGCGCCGGCGCACCGATCACCCAGACGTAGTAGGGCACCTCTTCGCCGTCGAGTTGAATCACCTTCTGGCCCTCCTTCCGGGCGGGGAAGTACTTGCCGTAGAAATCGGACGTGAAGCCCAGGATTGAGACGGCCAGTCCCTGCCGCCGGGCGTCGGCGAAAATGTCGCGCATCTCGGTGCGCACCAGGCTGGAGCGGCTCGTTTGCGGCGAGTCGTAAATGAAGTCGGAGATGATCAGGTTGACCGTATTGGTGTTAAAGGCCTGATTGGCCACGTTTTTCAGCAGTTCGGCCAAGGGGCTGGTGGTGGTATAGTTGAAATTCGATTTCAGAAGGTCGTTCTGCACCGTTTCGTACGACATCGGACGGTCCGTGCTGCCCAGCAGGCGATAGTTTCGCACGCGCACCCGGTCGGCATTTTCTACGCCCGACAACAGGTCGGCGACCGTTTCCTGAAACCGGTTGGCGCGGCTTTGCTTGGGCATGAAACCTTTCATGCTACCCGACACCTCCAGAAACACGTTGACCGTGTCGATGCGCACCGCGGTCTGGCGCGGTGGAGCGGGCGTGGCACTCTCGGTGGTCGTCGTGTCGCTCGGTTCGCGTTCGGGCGAGCGGCGGGTGCAGGACCACAGCAGCGGGAGCAATACAAAAAGAAAACAGGATTTCCGGATCATAGCGTTGCGAACAGTAACGATCAGAAATGTACAAACGATACATCGAATCGCGACAAGGTAGGCAGTAAAGTGGGCAGCCGAAAGGATTTCTGCAAAATCAACTGGGAAGAGTGGGGGATGCACTGGGGTAGATGGTCGGACCTTTGGGTTGGCGGTGGAAGAGAAAGAACACTCATCTGGACATGATTTGCCCTGAAAAGCGGCCACTGGTTGCCAAGTTTGAAGTAATTTCCGCAGATTGTCGTGCATCTATGAAGAAATTGTTCCTGCTCCTGTCTCTCACCCTGTCCTGCCAATCTGTGGATCACGAAAAGCCTGCTACCGCGTCGGAAACGACCCAGCCGGCCGAGGCTCCGCCCGTCGACCTGACACTCGCGGAAGCGAATCGGCTGGTGGCCCTGCCGCTGAAGTGTATGCAAAACGAGTTTCCGAACAAGCCGAGCGAGACGCTGGAGAGCGAGGCCGACCTGCAACCGCCGTCGGTGGTGCATCCGGCGTTCTACGGCTGTTTCGACTGGCATTCGTCAGTGCACGGCCACTGGATGCTGGTCCATCTGCTGAAACAGTTTCCGAACCTGGACCGGGCGGAGGAGATCCGGGAGAAGTTGCAGGCCAACCTTTCTGCCGACAATATCCAACAGGAGCTGGTGTACTTCACGAAGGATGTCAACAAGTCGTACGAGCGGACCTACGGCTGGGCATGGCTCCTGAAATTGGAAGAGGAACTGAAACGCTGGGAAGAGCCCTGGGCGCAACAACTGGCGAAGAACTTGCAGCCGCTGGCCGATCTGCTGGTGGTGCGTTACCTCGATTTCCTGCCTAAGTTGAATTACCCCATCCGCGTCGGAGAACACACCAATACGGCGTTCGGACTCACCTTCGCGTGGGATTACGCGGAAGCAACCGGTCAGACCGCCCTCCAGGAACTGATCGCTCAACGGGCAAAAGACTTTTACGGTGCGGATGCGGGCTGTCCGCTGAACTGGGAACCCAGCGGTTATGATTTTCTGTCACCCTGCCTGGAAGAAGCCGACCTGATGCGGCGCGTCCTGCCGGAAGCAGAATTCCAGACGTGGCTCGGCCAATTCCTGCCGCAGTTGAGCGACCCGAACTTCACCCTGGAGCCGGGAAAAGTGTCGGACCGCACCGACGGGAAGCTAGTCCACCTGGACGGCCTGAACTTCAGTCGGGCGTGGTGTCTGTTGGGCATTGCGCAGACGCTCCCGGACTACGCGCACCTGAAGCCGATTGCGTACGAACACATCCGCCACTCGCTGCCCAACATCGTCGACGGGGCCTACGAAGGCGAGCACTGGCTGGCCTCGTTTGCTATCTACGCACTGAGCACCGCGGAGCAGAACCAGCCGTCTTCTTAGGCGTGATACGTCTGTTTGGGCCTATTGAGAAAAGGAAGGCACAAAAGCAAAACGGCGACCCCTCTAGGTCGCCGTTTTGCTTCGAATACTTTTATGAGTTTATTTTACTACGTAAGGAGCCATCTTATTGAATAAATCCGTGAAGATTTTCTTGTACCAGCCTTCTATCTTCTTCATTTGTTCGATCTCCTCATCCGTGATAATCATATCTCTATTTTTTTTAGGATGAGTGATTCTATGACGCACTTTTATGCAATCTCTAAACTCTTTCCATTCTGACCTGCTAGCGTCGAATAAGGTTTGTATGTCGAATACTTTTTCTGCACAACGTATCATGAATCTAAAGTTGCCAGCAAGCTTTATAAACTGAACGCTTGAGTTAATTCTTCCATTTTCTTTGACCTCATAAGATGCTTCAACTAACATCACAGCTTCTGGCACTGTAATCTTCTGAGTATAATGCCCATGAGAGAAAGTTAGCTGCTTTATCATATGAATTGATCCTTCAACTAAAGCAAAAAATACTCTTATATAAACTCGTCTATTATACTGTGTATTTGACGCTTCGAGCGTTTCTAAAGAATGTTGGAGATCTTCAAATAGGGTCACTATAGCTGTGTCTAAAGGAGTTGTGTTAGGTGCTTGCATAGTCTAAATATAGCAAAAACGGCGACCGCATCAGGTCGCCGTTTTTGGTCTTCTATGTTGTCATTTCGAACGTAATAGAGTGTAGTGAGAAATCTCTTTTCAAAAGCTGGAAGATCTCTTACTATCGTTCGAGATGACAAAAAGTGTTGAGGATGTCAGACCTAAAACGCCAGACCTGAACCCAATTTGCAATCCTTCTCACTCCCCGAAAATCCGCAACTCGGCGGCGCGGACGATGCGGTGCAGCATCTCGGCGTAGGAGATGTCGGCCAGCTTCGCCATTTTGGCGAGGTGCCCGTCCCAACACCAGCCCGGGTTCGGGTTGGCTTCCAGGAGGCGCGGTGTGCCGTTGCTGTCGAGGCGCCAGTCGAAACGGGCGTAGTCGCGGCAGCCGAGGCGGCCGAACAGTTTCAGGCAACTGGCCACCAGGAAGCGGCTCGTCTCTTCGGGCAGCTCGGCCGGAATGGACTTGATCTTCCAGTAGGGCGATTGGGGGTCCCACTTCGCTTCGTAGCCACAGATCTTCGGCAGACCTTCCGGCAAGGCGGAGTAGTCTTCTTCGATGATCGGCAGAACGGTGTAGTTGTCGGGCAGGTTGCCGATGATGCCCACGCTGATGTCTTTGCCCGTCAGGTACTCTTCCACCAGAATCGACGTTTCGTAGCCCATCTTTTCGCGGACGTACATCAGGGCCGATTCCAGTTCCAGGATGTTGTGGCAGACGCTGTTCTGCGTGATGCCCATGCTGGAATCGCCCTGGTTCGGCTTCACGATCACCGGAAACTGAATCGGAAAGTCGATGAAGGTGGTGTCTTCCGGCTTGATCACGAACGCCTCGGGCACGGGCAGGTCCAGCTCACGCGCTACGCCGCGCACCAGCGACTTGTCGTAGCAGTAGGCCAGGCACTGCGGGTTACCACCGCTGTACGGGATCTCCAGCATTTCGAGGAGGGCGGGCACGTGCAGTTCCTTCGTCGCTTCGTTGTTGAATCCTTCATCACACAGGTTGAAGACAAAGTCGATCTTCTCCTTCTCTTTCCGTGTTGCCAGCTGCTGGAGCATTTGCTTGTGGTTGTCGAAGTAAGAGAACTGAAAATCCTTGCTCTCGCCCAAGGCTTCTTTCAGGGCGTTGATCGTATGAAAATCGTCTTCGTCGAACGTGCCGTCGGGTTTTACCTTATCCTGGATGCGCGGGTCGCCCATCATGACCATCACCGAACGTTGCGTCTTGGTTTTGGAACGCTTGGGTGCCCACTTTTTGTCGGCCACGCCCGTTACCAGAATGCGGCGGGCCATCATGCCCAGGTCCTGGTTGCGTTGCGATTGCGTAGCGGTCAGTACTTCGTTGTGCACTTCGGGCGAAGCAAACCCGCTGTTTTTCAGCAATTGCGTAATGCTCTGCGGAGTATAGAGGCGCTCAGCATAAAACTGGTCGGCAATGACGCCTTTCTTCGTATGGGTAATCACCTCACGCGACACGAGCCGTTCGCTGTCGCTCGACAGGCTGCGCTCCCGGCACACGAAGTAGTTTTTATCGATCCACTCCCAGCTGCGTGCCTCGTAATTCTTACGGATGTAGTCGCCGTCGGTCAGGTCGAGCAGCAGCTTGCCCTGCGGTTTCAGGATGCGCATTACCTCTTTCAACACCTTATAGTCGTCGTCGAGCGACTCGAAATACCCGAAACTGTTACCGGGGATGATCACGTAGTCGAACGTATCGGTGCGGTAGGGCAGCTTGCGGGCGTCGCCTTCCTTGAAGTTGACATTCAGCCCTTCGGCCTTGCTCTGTTTTTTGGCGCGGTTGATCAGGTAGTGCGAGCGATCCAGCCCAAACACGTTGGTAAAGCCCCGGCGTGCCAGTTCCATGCTATGACGCCCCTGGCCACAGCAAAGGTCCAGAATGAAGGCCTCGTTCTCCGGGTGGATCACGTTCAGAAACTGATCGATCTCGTCCTGCGTGATGGTCGGATCGTCCACCACGTCGCCGTCCGTACGGAGGTAGTTGGCATTGAAAATTTCCTTCCACCAGTCGGCTTTCACGTAATACTCCAGGCTATCGACCGGGCCGAGTACCTGGGTGATGTCACGTTTCTTGGTCTTCTTCTTCGGGGTGGTGGAAGGTTTGGGTGAGGTGATCATTGGATGGGGTTTGCTGTGTTTTTAAAGAAAGGTTAGTGCAAGTGATTAACGCCAAATCGAAAAAAACGTTCCGTGAAAACGGGCGCAAATATAGGGTTCTGCACGACCCTGCCAAGCAAAATGTCGGGGGACGGGAAATATATTTTTAAGCCTTTTCAAGTACTTGTAATTCAACAAATTAGGGCGTCAGGGCTTTCGGGTGCCAGGGGCGAGTTGGGTCACAGTTGGCGCAGCATCTGCTCGCGTTTCGCGCGGAACTCGGTACCCGGTTTCCACGACGGATACGTCGTGCCGTTGGCGACGTCGTAGCCCACCCGGAAGAGCAGTTGCAGGTCTTCTACCCCTCCGGCGAAGTTCCAGTCGGGCTTGATTTCGTCGCTCAGTTTGTGGTAGTCTTGCTCTACGTATGCCGCCTGACGCTGGCGGCCGTAGTCGGCGGGCTGGTCCCGGTAGTCGATGCCGTTGTCGGTATACAGGGCGGGCACGCCCTCTTTCGCAAATTCGAAATGGTCGGAGCGGTAGAAGTAGCCCTTCTCGGGGCTGTCTTCCGGCACCACCACGCGGTCCTGTTGTTGTAGGGCTTTCATCAGCGTATCGTCCAGCGTGGAATTTCCCTGCCCTACAATCACCAGATCGCGCGTACGTCCCCACGGATTGAGGCCGTCCATGTTGAGGTTGGCCAGGGTCTTGTTCAGCGGATAGAGCGGATGTGTGGCGTAGTACTTCGACCCCAACAGCCCTTTCTCTTCGGCCGTCACGGCCAGAAACAGCACCGAGCGCTTCGGCGGGGTGGGGAGTTTGGTGTAGGCATCGGCGAGTTCCAGCAGTCCGGCGGTACCCGTCGCGTTGTCGAGCGCGCCGTTGTAGATCTGGTCGCCTTCCAGTTCGGGGTCGCGGCCCAGGTGATCCCAGTGCGCGGTGTAGATCACGTACTCGTCCGGCAGTTCGCTGCCTTCCAGCTTCGCCACCACATTGTGCGAATCCACAAAGCGTAAATTGTTGTGCAGGCTCAGGTTGGCTTGTACGCCGAGGGGCACCGGCTGAAAATCACGCTTCAGGGCGGCTTGTTTCAGTTGCGCCAGGTTTTGCCCGGCCAGCGCGACCAGTTCCTGCGCCTGCGCGTAGGGCACCCACGCCTCGACCTGTACTTTCGGGTTCGGGTCGTTCTGCACGTCGAAGTTCTCGCCGCCCCAACTGCCACTCACGACTTCGTAAGGATACCCGGCCGGGCCGGTTTCGTGGATGATGATGGCTGCCGCGGCTCCTTTCTCCGCCGCAATCTCGTATTTGTAGGTCCAGCGGCCGTAGTAGGTCATGGCCTTGCCACGGAATACCGTGCTGTCCAGTTGAGACGTATCGCCTTCGAGCGGCACCGCGGGGTCGTTGATCAGCATCAGCAGCGTTTTGCCGGTCATGTCCATCCCCTTGTAGTCGTCCCACTCGTATTCGGGGGCGTCCACGCCGTAGCCCACAAACACCACTTCCGAATGCTGCACGGCAACGTCTTCCTGGTTCAGATGCGAGACGCCCATGAACTGGTCAGGATACTGAAACGTGAGCGTTTTGCCCTTTCCCTGAAACGAAGCTTTCACATCTTCGGCCGTAAAGCCCATCAGCGGCACCTTTTGTACATACGAGCCGTCGGGATTGCCCGGCTTCAGGCCCAGCTGACGGAACTGGTTGGTCAGGTAATCGACCGTCAGCGTTTCGGCGGGTGTCGCGACGCCCCGGCCTTCGAACGAGTCGGACGCCAGCACCCGCAGGTGGCGCATCAGGTCGTCGTGCGTGATGCTGGTCAGGGCCGAGTCGAGCGGCGTTTCGGTGTCGGACGTGGTTTCGGTGGGTGTGCAGGCGGACCCGCAGGCGAGCAACAGGGCCAGGAGTGCGAAGTTTTTCATGGAGGCAACCAAGGTTCAGGTAAACAACGCGGCGAAAAGTACGGGCTATGGCGGAGGGGCACAAGGGATATGAAAAATATTTCATCGTGCTGAAATCCAGCACCCTGCTGCATCTCGTAGGTATGCCGACCGCTTTCTCAAACCGCTGGTTCGGCTTGGGAAGGGCGGGGGCTCACCAAGAATCGACCTAAACGCTTTTTCACCTGTTTATTTCCTAACCCAACCCAACTCCCATGTCTCACACGACAAAACCTGAGCAAGAGGGCGTGCGCAACCATCACTCACGCCGCAATTTCCTGCTGTACAGTGGAGCTACCGTAGCCGCTACGGGGCTGATGCTGTCCGGCTGCGAGCCCTATTTTCCCACCCCCATGCCCGGCAACAACGGCGAGGGCGGCATCGACCTGGGCAGCGGCGATGTCGGTATCCTGAACTACGCCTATGCCCTGGAACAGCTGGAAGCCGCTTTTTACACCAAAGTGATCGATCGGCCGTTCGGCGGCATGACGTCCAAAGAGCGGGATCTCCTCGAGGACCTGAAGGAACACGAAATCATCCACCGCGAATTTTTCAAGGCGGCGCTGGGCACCAACGCCATTCCCGGTCTGGAAGTAGACTTCAGCGGCATCGACTTTAGCGATCGGATGAGCGTGCTCGGTACGGCCAAGGCCTTCGAAGATCTCGGCGTTTCTGCCTATAACGGGGCGGGGCGTCTGATCAAAGACGTGAATTACCTGTTGCTGGCGGGCAAAATCGTTTCGGTCGAGGCGCGCCACGCGGCGGCTATTCGCAGCATTTTCGGGGACGATGCCACTGCCTTTGCGGGCGATGATATCGTCGATCCGCTGACAGGACTCGACGTGGCCAAGTCGCCGCAGACGGTACTGGCCACCGCTTCGAAGTTCCTGAAGACCAAACTGAACGGAAGCAACCTTCCGACTATGTAACCCATCCTCACCGCAACACCTTAAGACATTACAACCATGAATATATTCACTTTACTGGATCAGCTTTTTGAGGGAGAGCCCTCGGCGACCAAAGCCACCTCGCGTCGGGAAGCCTTCACGATTTTTGGCGATATGGCCCAAAAGGCGGCGATGGCAGCCGTTCCGTTGGGGTTGGGCGCTCTGGTCAGCACGCCGGCCCGCGCCGCGCACACCACCGTGCCGGGAGTCCTGAACTTTGCGCTACTGCTCGAGTACCTGGAAAACGAGTTCTATGCGATGGGCCTCGACGCGGGCGTCATCCCGGCCGGTTCGAAGGCCGAAGCGATTTTCATGCAGATCAGCAAGCACGAGAAAGCCCACGTCGATCTGCTGAAAGTCGCCATCAGCGGCCTGGGAGCCACCCCGGTCGACAAGCCGATGTTCGACTTTACGGCGGGCGGGGCGTTCAATCCGTTTGGCAATTACGATCAGTTTCTGGCCCTGTCGCAGGCGTTTGAGGACACCGGCGTTCGTGCCTACAAAGGCCAGGCCGGTTACCTGATCGACAACGACGTGGTGCTGACCACGGCTTTGCAAATCCACTCGGTCGAAGCGCGCCACGCTTCGGAAGTGCGCCGCCTGCGTGGCTTCCAGGGATGGATCAACCGCAACGAACCGAACGGACTTCCGGCGGCGGCGCAGCCCGTCTACAACGGGGAAGAAAACGTGATGCAGGGGGGCGTCGACGTGACCACGCTGACCACCATTCCGCGGCACGTGGTAACCCAATCGTTCGATGAGCCGTTGACGCAAGAAGAAGTACTGGCCGTGGCAACGCTTTTTGTGAAGGCGTAGGCCGGTCCAGACTCGTAGAAACAAAAAAGCCGGAAGACTTGGTAACTTCCGGCTTTTTTGTGTTTGGGGCGCTTAGTACAGCACCCGGAATTTGATGGTATTCGGAATTTCCTTGAGGGCCTTGATCACGTCTTTGTCGTACGCTTTGTCGACGTCGGTAATGACGTAGCCGATGGTCTCGTTGGTTTTCAGGTGCTGGCCGACGATGTTGGTGCCGTGCTCCGACAACACGCGGTTGATGTTGGCGATTACGCCCGGCGTGTTCCGGTGGATGTGCAACAGGCGGTGCGCCCCGCCGAAGGCCGGCAGTTGCAGGTTCGGGAAGTTGACGCTCATGAACGTGCTGCCCGAGTTGATGTAGTCGATGATTTTGCCGGGCACAAACTCGGCGATGTTGAACTGGGCCTCTTCGGTCGAGCCGCCCACGTGGGGCGTCAGGATGACGTTATGCAGGCCGATTAGTTCGCTGACAAACGGCTCGTCGTTGTTTTTGGGTTCTTCGGGGAACACGTCCACACCGGCGCCGCGCAGCTTGCCGCTTTTGAGCGCCTCGACCAGTGCCGGAATCTGCACGACCGGGCCGCGTGCCAGGTTCAGGAACACGGCGCCGTCTTTCATCTGCCCGAATTCGTGGGCTCCGAAAAAGTTCTTGTTCTCCGGACGGCCGTCGATGTGCAGCGTCACCACGTCGGCTTGCCGCAACAGTTCCTCCAGCGTGTCGCACTTCTGCACGTTACCGAGCGCCAGCCGGTCCACAATGTCGTAGAAATAGACCTTCATCCCCATCGCTTCGGCCAGCACCGACAGTTGTGCGCCGATGTTGCCGTAGCCGATAATGCCGAGTTTCTTGCCCCGAATCTCGTTCGAGTTCTTCGCCGATTTATCCCACTGCCCCTGGTGCATGGCCATGCTTTTCGGAAATACGCCGCGGATCAGCGCAATCATCTCGCTGATGGCCAGCTCTACCACGCTACGCGTGTTGCTGTACGGTGCGTTGAACACGGCGACGCCTTTCTCTTTGCACGTCTCCAGGTCGATCTGATTGGTGCCGATGCAAAACGCTCCGATGGTCATCAGGCGGTTGGCGTGTTCCAGCACGCGGGCCGTCACCTGAGTTTTCGAACGGATGCCCAGAATCTGCACGTCGCGGATGCGCTCGCACAGTTCGTCTTCGTCCAGGCCGCCGTTTACGACTTCGAGCTGGTAGCCTTCCGTCTGGAAAATCTCGTTGGCTTTTTTGTGGATGTTTTCGAGCAGAAGAACTTTAATGCGGTGTTTGGGATAAGAAACGCTCATGGGAAGTTTGTTGACAAAAAGAAATTCTTCGAGGTTGGGCGCAATGTGATCGGCTTTTTCGAGCACATTGGCGCGCTGTACGTTCTCGGTAAAGGCGTAAAATTTATCGGCCAGGCCGGCCGCCCTGATCTCGTAGTCGGTGTAGCCATCGCCAATGACGTAGACTTTGCCTGGAAGCTGGAGGCGGTTGAGCAGCTTCACTTTGCCGTTGTTTTCCGACAGCACGTTCGACTGATCCACCCCGACAATGTTGCCTTCGGCGTCGTACGTGAATTCGTTGGCGTAGATGTTTTCGGGCCGCACCCCCAACGACGTGGCAATGGGAGCGACAAACTCGCGGAAACCGCTGGAAATGACGATGATGTGTTCGGCGTGCTGCGCAAAGAAGGCTTTGTTGCGCAGAAACGACTCGGAGATTTTGCCGTGCAGCGAAGCCACCAGCGGCGTGAGGTGGTCGCGGTGGGCGCTGAGCAGCGCCAGGCGTTGCTGTAACGATTCCGAAAACGTCATGGAGCCGTCCATTCCCTGGTCGGTGATGCGGCGCACGGCAGCGACTTTTTCCGCGGCGTCGGGCTGGCCTTCCAGCGCGATGGCGGCCAGTTCGTCGAGGCCTTCCACACGGGTGACGGTGCTGTCGAAATCGATGACATAAAATACGTCGGAAGCGGTTTGAGTATCCGGCATGGGCATGAAAATAAGGTGAGGCGGCATTGCCGGCGCAAAGTTAGGAGAGTGCCGGGGAAAAAGGACGAAAGCGCTTTTCTTTTCTAAGATTCCTTTCAGGATTCTGCCGGAGCGGGGACTGTAGCGGCGGGCAGCACCACACAAAAGACGGTCCCTTCGCCGGGTTGGCTTTCGACGCGCAACGTCCCGCCGTTTTTGCGGACAAACTCCTGGCAGAGCACCAGTCCCAGCCCGGTGCCTTTTTCGTTGGCGGTGCCTTTGGTCGAGTGGCGCGCGTCGATCCGAAACAGTTTTTCGAGCACCTCCGGTTTCATGCCGACGCCCGTGTCGCGTATCGCCACGGTCACGTCCGCCTCGGTCGTCTGCACCGTCACGTTTACCTGCCCGCCCGGTGGCGTAAATTTCAGCGCGTTGGAAAGCAGATTACGAAAAACCGTCTGCAACGAAGGAATATCGCCCAGCACACAGGCGTCGCCGTCGTCGCGCAGCGTCACGGTGATCTGCTTCTGGTGCGCCACGCTCCGCAGGTGCTCGATGCTGGTGGCCAGCACCGGCTCCAGAAAAAAGGGCTGGCGCTGGTACGTCATCCGGTTGGACTGCGACTGCGCCCACTTGAGGAGGTTATCGACCAGCGCTTGCAGGTTCTGGGTGGAGCGGTGCGCTTCGAGGCTCAGTTCGTTCAACTCGTCGGGCGACATGGATGCGGCGTATTGCGCCAGCAGGTTGGTGAACGACGTCAGGGTGGTGATCGGCCCCCGGATGTCGTGCGCCAGAATCGACAGGAACTTGTCTTTCGTGACGTTACTTTCGGCCAGGGCTTCGCGCTGGCGGACAATTTCGTGCTGCTGCTGCTCCAGTTGCTGATTTTTCTCCAGGATGGCCTGTTGCTGCCGGATCAGCGTCTCGTTCTGTCCCCGTTGGCGGCGGCTGTAGCGGAAAAGGACGTACACCAGCACGATCAGCATCACCAGCCCCGCTCCCAGGCTGTAGGCAAGCGTGCGCTGCCGTTGCAGTTCGGCAGTTTGCAGGGCCTTTTCTTTTTCGAGGAGCGTCCGTTCGGCTGCCTGCGTGCGGGCCTGGGCCTGGGCTTCGAACCGGGCCTCCAGCCGCCCGATTTCGCGCGACTTGTCTTCGCTGAAAATGCTGTCGTGCAGCGCTAGCTGGGCCGCCTGGTACTGATAAGCCTGGGAATAGTGGCCGAGGGCTGCGTGCGCTTCGGCCAGTAGCGCACACAACTCGCGGCCTTCTTTCTTGATGCCCATCTGCTGGGCCAGCGCGTAGCCCTGTTCGGCGTGCCGAATGGCGTGCACATACTTTCCGGCGTCACGGTAGGTCCGCGCCATTTCGTTGAGGTTGTTCAGCCGCAGTTCGTCGCTATGCAACTCCTCGCCAAGTTGCATGGAGTGGCGGAATTTGGCGAGGGCCGCGTCGTAATCTTTCCGTTTGCAGTCGACTACGCCCAGGTTATGAATGCAGATCGCAACGCCCCGGGTGAAGTTTTGGGCTTCGAAAAACTGCAGCGACTGCGTGTGGTAGTAGAGGGCGGAGTCGAGTTGATCCTCGTCTTTGTACAAAATGCCCAGGTTGACCTGCGCCGTGGCTACCCCTACCGAATCGTGATTGTCTGCGTGGAGCGCAATCGACTTCTGGAGGTACGATTTGGCCAGGGGAAAGTCGCCCTGTTTTTTGTAAATGATGCCGAGGTTGGTGTACGTCTTCGCGTAATCGTCGGGTTGGGCTTTGTCGCCTAACACGTCCAGCGCCTGAAAGTAGTAGTCCAGCGCGGTGGGGTAGTCGCTGAGGTTGTCACTTACCATGCCGAGCGCCCCGTAGGTATAAGAAATGCCCATCGTGTCATGAATCTGCTGGCGCAGGTCCAGGGCGGTCAGCAGATGCCGGTTGGCGTCGATGAGGCGCGTATTGTAAAAGTGCCCCATGCCGAGCAGATGATGCGCCCGCGCTACCTCGAACGTGTCGTGACGAGGCTGCGCAAAGTCGAGGAGTTGTTGGGCGTAGGTGATGGCGCGCGGTGCATCCTGGTAAAGATTTTCCCAGAACAACTCGCGCAAGATGAACGCGCGGCTGGAATCGGGGGCGGTGGGTAGGGCCTGCGTTAAACTGTCGACGTAAGACTGACCGAAGGTGAGGGCCGGCAGCATCCAACAACACAACCCGAAAAAAAGAGCAGAGCAAGCACGGAGAGAAGAAGACATGAGGCAGCACGGATACGAACGGTATCAAATATGATACTTTTTTCAGAGAAACTCCAGGGCTGCCACCCCGCGCCCCGCCACGGCATAACGGGCCGCACACGAAAAGCCCCCGTCTGTTGACACAACGCCTACAGACAGGGGCCTTTCCCCGACGAGCCAAACTTCTGAAAATTTACAGCGCGCCCACCGCCGGGGTGGGTTGGCGTTGCCTGAGCGACAAGACGGCATCGGTCAGGGCCAGCGCCAGCATGGCAAACAGCAGGACCAGCGTCGCTTCGTCAAAGTTCAGCGAGAGTGCTTCCAGGGCTGTAAAGAAAGGCGACAAGGTGAAGAAGCGGTACCAGACCACCGCCGCTCCGGCCACCAGCGCCAGGTTCACGTAGTTGAAAAACGACCCCAGCCGCTGAGAAGCCAGCGGCGACATCCGCTCTGTAATCAGGGTGTAATTGAAAAACAGCGCGTAGAAATAGGTGTTCAGGTAGAAGTCGTTGATGTTGAAAATCAGCAGGTTGGCAATGTGAAACGAGATGGTCACCAGCAGGTAGAACCGGAACAGTTGCCGACGCAGAATGGCCAGCAGAAACGTCAATTCCAGCCCTACGCCCATCCAGTCCATCGCTTCCCACACGCCTTTGCTGGTGAAATCGACCAGGTAAGGGAGCAGCAGCTCGCGTGATCCCTGCACGTAATAGAACCGGAGCATGTAACCGCGTACGGCCTGGGTGGCGGGGTCGAGCCAGCCGGCGATGATCTTCGGGACGCTGGCGCTGAACATGGCAAAGCCGAAACAGAGCACCATAAACGCTATGGGCCAGGCCGCCCGGTTCGGGTTCGGTTGGGCGTGTCGGTAGCGCGCGTCGATCGACCATAGGGTGCCCCAGTTGGAGAACGACATCATCAGTGGGACCAGAATCATTAACATGGCGAAGTGGCCGATCTTGCCGAACGAAAACTCGAAGCTAAAGCCGATCGTCAGAAAAACGGCGAGCAGCACCGACGTAATGCGGGTGTAGAAGCCGAACAGCAGCGCCACGTACAGCAGGCAGACGATGATTTCAAGGGAAATGAAGAAGCCCGCCGGGGGAAACGAGGACGCCACGAAGTTGGTCAGGCTGATGGGCGGGGGCTGAAACAGCACGCTGGGTTTGTCACCAATCCACACCCACGACGGCAGCCCCCCGATCACCAGGAAAAGCGACGCGTAGAAAATGCGGAAAAGGGCCTGGCTTTTGGCGTCGATGCCGTAGGTATCGAACGCAAAGCGATCAACCAGGTTCGTAACGAAGGTATTAAGGGTGCGACGAGATGACACGGCTTTCGATGATTTCGTTTTCAACAGTTCCGGAATCGGGAGTAACGATGAGGAATTTCCAGGTCAGCTTCAGGGAGTCGATGTCCGGGCGGCCCGTAAACTGAGACACGCCGTTGAACAGGTACGCGCGCATTTCCTCCCAGGCCGGCGAAACGGGTTCCCCCGGGCGCGGAAAGTGCTCGAACGAAAAGGCCGTGACCATCGAGCGGCGTGCCTTTCCTTCTACATCTTCGTACAACTCACCCGGGTCGATGGGAATCGAGTCGCCCTGCGCAAATGCGTAGAGATCAAAGGTTTTTAACGTGGCTTTGCCATCTTCCTTAAGCCAGATGGAGTTGAAGCGCGGATACACAAACGCTGGAAAGGGCTCCTCGTATCCCCAGGCCACCACCGCCTGGACGCAGAGAAAGGCGCCGGTAAGGATAAACAGAAGCCTGATCTTTTTTCTACTCATAAGGCAGCTTTGAGAACAAAATAAAGATAATTTTCAAGAAAGTCTGCTGACGCCCGGGTGCTTTCCTGTCGTGTACACAGGGGTTGGTATCCGAGGGGTATGCCATGAGCGGCCTTCTTGCCTTTTCGGGCCCGGACACGGTCCGAGGGGTGGGAAGAGGAAGGTCGCCTTAAATCAATAATGTGATTTTTTAGCTATAAAGATAGCTTATACTTAGAGATGTGCAATGACAAAAGTCATTTTAGGTTAGGAGGGCACAAAGGAAGCGGCAGAAGGGAGGGGGCATTCTACGGTACGCGCCTCTTTCTCCAAAGAAAAAGAGGCGCGCCGGGATGTATCATTCAAAGGGCATCTTCGCCCACGGATCATCGGGGGTTGTCATGTTGACCGCTTCCACGGCCGACACTTCGGGCACCGCGCGCTTGATCGCGTCTTCGACGCCGGCTTTCAGCGTCATGGCCGACATGGGGCACGAGCCACAGTTGCCCAGGAGTTCGAGTGTTACCAACCCTTCGTCCGTTACGTCCAGCACCTTCACGTCGCCGCCGTCAGCTTCCAGATAAGGCCGGATAGCGTTCAGGGCGATTTCCACCTTGGCTTTTATGTTCATATTGGAATCCATCGTCATCATAATTTAATCTCTACAGGGCGCGTCTGCGCCATCGAAGCGTTGCGGATGGCCACCTGTTGGGCCAGCGCTTCGGCTACCTCCTGAAACGCCTTCGCGGCCGGATCGTCCGCGCCGCGCAGTACTGCCGGGGTGCCTTCGTCACCGCTCTCGCGGATGGTCTGCACCAGCGGCACCTCCCCAATAAACGGCACGTTGTACTGTTCGGCCAGGGAGCGTCCGCCCCCTTTTCCAAAGATGTAGTACTTGTTGTCGGGCAGCTCGGCGGGGGTAAAATACGCCATATTTTCGACAACCCCCAGGATCGGAACGTTAACCTGCTTCTGGCGGAACATCATCATGCCTTTGACCGCATCGCCCAGGGCTACTTTCTGCGGCGTGGTGACGATGACCGCACCGGTGACCGGAACGCTCTGTACCAACGTCAGGTGGACGTCGCTTGTTCCGGGCGGCATGTCGATCAACAAGTAATCGAGGGCACCCCACTTGGCATCGCCCAGAAACTGACGCAGGGCCGAACTCATCATCGGGCCGCGCCAGACCACCGGCGCTTCGGCCGGTGCCAGAAACCCGATCGACAGCAGCTTGATGCCGAACCGGTGGATCGGGATGATCCAGTTTTTACCGTCTTCGTTCACCACGCCGGGGTTGGTGTCTTCGGCACCGAACATGATCGGAATCGACGGACCCGAGATGTCGGCGTCTATCAGCCCCACGCGCGCCCCCGTCTGGGCCAAAGCCAGGGCCAGGTTGGCCGCGACGGTCGATTTCCCGACGCCACCTTTGCCGGACGCAACGCAGATGATGTTCTTCACGTCGGGAAGCAGCGGCGTTTTGCCCACGCGGGTGGACGTTACGTCGGCCACCATATTGATAAATACCCGCACATCGTCGGCCACGTGGGTGTGAATGGCCTCCTCGCACCGCATGCGAATCAGCTCTTTCAGCGGACAGGCCGGGGTGGTCAGCACGACCGTGAAATGAACGTCCCGGTCTTTGACTTCAATATCTTTCACCATCCCGAGCGTCACCAGATCTTTCTTCAGATCGGGCTCCTCCACGTGGCGGAGGGCGTCCAGGATAGCCTCTTGCGTAATCATCAAACCAAATTCAAGTTAATAGTTCTGCAAGTTACCCAATCTAAAGGGTAACAAGAAAAGGCCGCGAAGAGTTGGCGCATCCGCCAGTATTCCCGTGGCGAAAGCACCTGTACAGGGCAAATTAGTGCGACGAGGAAGGCGGGGCCACCGGCGGCTGGTCGGCCAATTCGGGCCGATAGCGCACACCGCCGAACAGGTGCAGGTACAGCACGCGCGAGTAGCGGAAAAAAACCGGGATCAGAAACACGTTGGCTACGGCCACCGTCGTGATGTACACCCACAGCGGCGGATCGTTGAACACCACCAGCATGACGACAAACACCGTAATGAACAGCCCTACGGACATGGCGTAGCTGACGTACATGGCCCCGGCGAAAAAATCCGGCTCGATCTCGAAGCGAAAGCCGCAGTGCGGACAGTGCTTGTGCATTTTGGAGAACTTGGAAACCTTCAGGAGGGGGTACTGAAACATGGGGCCGACCCGGCAACGGGGGCAACGGGCGTCCAGGATCGCGGTGAGTTTGGAAGTGGCCATCGGCGCAAAGGTACCATCCTTACGGCAATGAGACGCCATGCGTTACCGCCTAAAATGCACAGCGCGCCTGCGGCGAAAGTACCACAGGGCGCTGTCTAATTCTGCGACCTATTTTACTGTTTAATCGTCGCTTTGGTCCAGGCATGGTCGCCGATCTGCAGGCGAATCAGGTAGTAGCCGGCGCGCAGTTCCTGGCCGAGGTCATTGTGCCCTGACCACTGCTGGGTGTAGGTTCCGGCGGCTTGTGTCTGGTCGCGCAGCGTGGCGACCCGCCGGCCGGTCGGATCGAACACTTCGATGCGCACCGGCTGCGGACGATCCAGCTGGTAGCGGATGGCGGTGCTTCCCTGGAATGGATTCGGATAGATGTTAAACCCGACGGCTTCGGCCGGCAGCGGGCGGTTCGACGTGAGCACCGAAGCGCGGATAACGGTGCCCGCTACATCGGACGAGATGTAGACCGTACCGTCCATGCCCATGGCCAACCCGCTCGGGAAGAACAAATCCTGCATCAGCGTATCGATGCCCTCGGCCGTCAGCTTCAGCAACATGCCGGAATTCATCAACGGTCCCGGAGGCGTAGTCATAAAACGCCAGCGTTGTAGCACCACCAGTTGCCCGTCCATCGGGTCGATGGCCATGTCGACTACGGTAGTCAGGCTGTCGTACAGCATGCTGACCGCCCCTTCTGCACTTACGGCGTATACGCTGGCCGCACTGTCAGAAAACGGGAAGCCCGTCAGCGTGCCGACCAGAAACTGATCCTCGTGCGCCAGGATGCGGGTAGGGACGGCGTCGGCCATCGGGGGACCTACGCCCGTGTTGTTGGGGACCGGCGGAAACTCCGCGAAGACGCCCATGGTATCGGCGGCCGGATCGTAAACAAGCACTGCATTGGCGGCGGCGTCGGTGATGAGTAGGTTACCCGTGGCCGCATCCATCACGAACGCAAACGGATTGCTCTCGGCATACCCCTCGTCGAGCACAAAGGCTGAGATGTGCAAAATGCTGTCGATGTCGGCGCGGGTGAGCGAATCTTCGCCCGGCATGAAGCCGGTGGTGTCGACCATCAGCAGCGCGCCGGAAAGCGAATCGCCGTCGACCCCTTCGCCCTGGACAATGACCACCTGGCCCTCCATAAAGGCGACACGCCACGCGCCGACAATTTCGTCCACGGCGTTGGTGTCTGAAGGCAAGCCTCCCAGGAAGGGATGAACCGAGCCGTCGGGCATAATGATGGAAATCTGGCCGTCGTCAGTGCCGGTGCCGCTTTCGGCGACCCACAGGCGGCCCAGCGAATCGAGGGTAAGGCCGATGGGGTGTTTCAGACCCGCGGCAAAGGGCGGGGCCGGGGCCTGCCCCCAGGTGAGAGTTGGATAAAGAAGCAACAGAAGGCCGATTGCGCTTTGCGTAATCAGGCGGGTACAGGGCTTTCTCATAGGAAATCGGGTTATGGATGGAGATAGTAAAGGCGCGCTCAGGTCCATGCACACGAAGGCACAGATCGCTTGTGGATCAGCAGGAAAAAGAATCTGTTGTCGCCGACCGGCGCGGTTGTGTAAAAGAACCACGCTGGTGGTGTGTTACCGTCCGGACTGCACAGACGGGAACGAGAAGAACTTCCCGGAGAGTAGAGTGAGCGGGAGCCTGTTCAGGGTGGTTGAAAAAGCGAAGCCCCGACGAAAGGTATGGATTATTTTGAAATTTGCCCTACGAGAATGGGTAAATTTTTTCTGTAACCCGCTTAGGGTAAAGTGTTTAGGCGCAGTTTCGATCGCAATTACCGGGCACCCAGCCAGGCCTGCCGCTTCTGCCGGAGGGCATCGGTAACGGGCCGACCGGCCTGCTCGAAAAGGACGGTCTCGTAATCGGGATTGGCCCGGAGCGTAAGCGTGGTTTCTTTCTTCTGGCCGTATCGTTCGTACTGGATGCTGACGGTTTGGCCGGGACGGTATTTTTTCAACAGGTCGTCCCACGTGAGCCATTTCTTGAGTTTTTTTCCGTCGAAGGTCAGCATCACATCGTCCTTCTCCAGACCGGCCTGGTACGCGGGGCCGCCTTTTTCCGGATTGCCGTCGAGCACCCACACACCCGTGCCCTCCCGAACTCGCACGCCCAGATCGGCCCGGTCGGGTGCGGCGGGGCGCAACACGACCCCGACCCCGGCCAGTAGCTGCTCATAGGGGGGAAGCTGGCTCTCGAAAACGTACTGCCCGAAAAACCGATCGCTGAATTCGTTTCCGGCGTAGTCTGCCAGCGTCGCCTGAAGGTCGCGTACGGTGTAGGGAAGCTCGGGTTTGCCGTAGCGCTGCCACATCAGCCGCATAAAGTCGTCGAGGTTCAGGCCGTTGCCCCGTTCACGCAGAGAAAGGTCGAGGGCCAGCCCCAGCACGCTGCCGTAGGTGTAGTAGGAGATGAATGTATTAGACCGGTTGTTTGGGTCGACGGCCGTGGCCGCATCGACAAACGGGGCTTGGTAGCTCATCTCGATCGGGTTGAAGTAATCGCGGGCCACGCCGGTCAGCACGGCATTCAGGCCGCGCCCGTCGGCGAGGCGTTTCACGTAGGTTTCCGGCGAGATCAAACCGGCCCGGCAGAGAATCAGGTTGGTGTAATAACTGGTGAACCCTTCGGCAAACCAGAGTTCGCCCGACATGTTGGCTTCGGTGTAGTCGAACGGCTGGAGCGACAGCGGGCGGATGCGTTCCACGTTCCAGCAGTGAAAAAATTCGTGCGACACGGTCCCGATGTTGCCTTCCATGCCGCCTTCGGCCAGTCCCTCCACGTCGGTCAGGACCGTCGAATTGCGGTGCTCCATGCCGTCGCCATCGACGTTGGGCAGGTAACAGGCCAGAAAGGTATAGGTCCCGAAATCGAAGTCGGGTAGCTCGCCGAACACGGCACGTTCCTGTTGCACGATTTTCTGTACGCCCGTCAGGTACTGATCCAGCTCGGCGGCGGTCCCGTTGTGGTGGAGCACAAACCGCAGCGTTTTGCCATTCTCCGTAAACTCCCGCACGTCGTAGTCCGAAATTTCGGTGGGGCTGTCCATAAAGTAGTCCAGGTTCGGAGCGAAATAGGTGGTGTCGTTAAAGGGTTTGAGTTGCGTCGCGACCTTCCAGTTCAGGTCATGGCGCGGATGGAACGTGACCCGGATCGGGCGCTGGGCCAACGGCGGCGCGAACATAAACGTCGCCGGAATGTTGAGGTGCGCGTGCGTTTCGTCCACCTGCGCGTAAGTACCGTCGCCCCAGTTGGCAAACAAGGTGTAGGTCACCGTCACGGTGCCGTCGTGGCCCGCTACGTTCCACTGGTACGGGTTGGGGCGGGTCACCTCCAGGTCCTTCCCTTGGCCATCGACCGCCTTCACGGCGTAGACGTTTTTGGCAAACTCGTGCAGCGCGTAGCGGCCCGGCGAGGTCCGGCTCATCCTGAGTTCCAGCACTTCCGGCGGCAGCGCGTGCATCGTGACCGACACCTGCGCTTCGTGGTGCGCGGCATTCGGGAAGGCGATGTCGTAGTCGGTGTAGGTCTGGGCGAAGGCGGTGGAAGTGAGCAGGCAGAGCGTGAGCAGACGAAACAGCATCGGCAGGGAGCATGAAGTGAACACTGTCGAGCAAATTACAGCATGCGGCCGACATGGCAGGGCTTGTGGCCGTCACGCTACAGAAAATCCTGACGCAAAGCGCCACGCCTGCTTTGCGTCAGGATGAACCGCTAGAGGAACTAGCGTTTGACAATTCGCCCGGTCTGGTACTGCCCGTTTTCGTGTTGCACGTGCAGAAAGTAAACGCCGGGTGTCCAGCGCGACAGGTCGATTTCCGCTCGGTCGTGGAACGAAGTGCGCCACACAAGCCGCCCCAGCGGATCGCGCAGCTCGACTGCCTGAAGCCCCGGCTGCGTGCTGACCAACGTGAGGTGGTCCTGGGCGGGGTTGGGGTAAAACCGCAGAGGCAGGTTGCCGGCCAGTTGCCGCACCGAAGTGACCAGTGCCGTCGTATCCAGCACCTGCGTGGTGTCCTGGTTGTTGATCTGCACCTGATCGAACCACAGCTTGGCGTCGCCCAGCGCGCCCTGTTCCGACACGATCTCGAACCGGTCGATGGCGGCCCAGTCGAACTTGCCGTCCGGGTTGTACCACTGGTTGTTGTCCCAGGCGCCTTGTTCGGTGAATTGACTCAGCGGGATGCGGACGTGATGCCAGCGCAGGTCGGCGGCGGCCCGGCTGGTGTCGAGCGTCAGGTTCATCCGCCAGGGATGGTCGTTCGGATCGTCGGTTTTCGTATCCAGAAACCGCAGGTCTACCTTGACATCGGGATCGGTACTGCGAAACAGGAAGTCCAGCGCATAACCCTCTTCCACCAACTGCGAGAGGTCTTTGTTCGGGGAAAAATCGAAGCCGATGGCGTTGTACTGCAATGCGCCGGTCCACGAAAGCGAATAGGCGCCGTAGTTGGGCTGTTCGGCGGTGTAGTAGTCGATAGGGCCTTCGCTGTAATTGGACGCCACAATGGACGAGCCGAGGTAGTCAGAATAGATCATAAACCCTACGGTGTCGGGCTGCGCTTCGTAGGGCGTTTGCGGCGGGACGGTCAGGCCCAGCGCTTCGAGCAGCGGCACGTTCAGGTCATGGTCGAAGAGGTCGTTCCCTCCCGGCTCGAACAATCCGAAGCCGCCGTGGTAATCCCAGATCGTCCAGGCGATGCCCTGCGCCTCCAGGTACGAACGGACCGTGTCGTACCAAAGTACCCGGTCGGCAGGGGGACTGTTGGGGATGTAGACGCCAAATTCGCCACAAAAGACCGGCACCTGCCGTTCGGTGCGGAACTGCACCACCAGGTCGAGCAGGCTTTTGACCTGCGCCACGGTAGCGTCCTGCGCGTAGTTGCCGTAAGCGCCTTCCACCCAGGTGCCTCGCAACGAGGCCGGCAGCGGCGGCATCCGGTCGGCATCGTAGGGAAAGGGCATGCCGGTCAGGTCTACCATCGACGGAGAACCCCAGGTCGCCCCCTGGTGGGTGAACAGAAACGGGTCGTAAAAGTGAAAGGTATAGATCAGGTTGTCGTCTTCGTAAACGGGCATCTCGTCCAGGTTATGAAAGCTGTTCCACTCGGCCGGGCCGACGATGATCGTGTGCGTGGTGTCGACGGTGCGGATGGTCGCCACGACCTCTTGCTGAATCATGTTCCAGGTGGCGTCGGCAATGCCGTGCGGCTCGTTCAGCACTTCGTAGTACAGATGCGCCTCGCTGTCCTGGTAGTGGGCCGCCACCTGCGTCCAGACCTTTTTCAGCACTGCGCCCACGTTGGGATCGGTATTGGCCGCCGGATCGAACGTGTGGTTGTCCAGAATCAGGTGCAGATTCAGTTCCTCGCTCCAGTCCACTACCTGATCAAGAAAAGTGTAAAACAGCGGATCGACAGTGTAGTCGGGCGCGCCGCTGGTCATATAATGGAGGTTGATGGGCAGGCGAATCACGTCGCAGCCCAGGCGCTGAATCTGCTCAAAATCCTGCCGCGTGTAGCGGGTAAACTGCACCTGCCGGGCGCTTTCGGCCTGAAACCAGTTGGTCAAATTGACGCCCTTGTGGAAGGGCACATCTTGCGCGCGCAGCGCAGTAACGGTAAAAAGCGCCACCAGCGACGCCGTACAAAAAGTAAAGAGGAAACGCATGGAAGTGGTGAGTTAACGTGAGGTAAAATTCGGTGAAAGTTTCAAACATAGCCAGTGCAGCAACTTAGCGAAACGGGGGCACATCTGGTGCCACAGATCCTCGTGAACTGGGACTTGCTTAAGCTGAATCACGCGCTCTTCTACGTTCGTCACGTTAGGGGAGCGATCGGGTCAGAAACGTAAAATGGTTGAATGGAATGAGAAAGGCTCCTTTGGTGAACGGAGGCATCGTCCCGGCACGCCAGAACGTCAAAAAAGCTGATCCGGTGTGACAGAAAAGCGAGTATACAACGCAGGGGACAAGCATCCGAAACCGGGGATGTGGGGATAAAAATAAAAATATGCCTGGTCGGTTGATAGTTTCCTGGTATTTTCCACTTAGGGATAAACGCAAGACGCACATGACCGAGAATCTTGTTTTGGAACCCGTTGTGGAAGACCAGGGAGCAGTCCGCGAGGCGCTGTTCCTGGATCTTTACCAGCGTGCCTTTCCGGTGGTGGCCCGCTATGTGGGCCGTCGGGGCGGCTCGTTCGACGAAGCTAAGGACGTCTTTCAGGATGCCCTCGTGATCTACTACGAAAAGCGCGTGGCCGGCACCCTGACGCTCCATGCCAGCGACAAGTCGTACCTGGTCGGCATAGCGAAGTATTTGTGGGGGCACCGCTACCGGGAGGAAATGCAGCACGTGTCGCTCGACCTGACGGACGACTGGACAGGGGAAGAAGCGGCGGCACCTTCGTCGACCCGTCTGTTGCGCTTTCTGGAAACGGCCGGACAGAAGTGCATGGAACTGCTCCGGGCATTTTATTACGACCAACTGCCCCTGAGGGAGATCGCGACGCAGTTCGGCTACGCGGGCGTGCGCTCGGCCACGGTCCGGAAGTACAAATGCCTGGAGAAAGTGAGAGACACTGTCAAAGAAAAATCCCTGCAGTATGAAGACTTTTTCGACTGACACCCGACACATCGACGCGCACCTGCACCAGCGGCAGGAGGGGGGCGAGGCGGCCCTGTTCGAAGCACGGCTGCTGCTGGACGACGACCTGCGCGAGAAGGTGCGGTGGCAACAAAAGACCTACCACCTCGTGCGGCAGTACGGCCGTCGCCAGCTCAAGGCCGAAATCGAAGCGGTGCACCAGCAGCTGTTTCAACGGCCGGAGCACGCCTCGTTCCGCCAGAAAGTCCTCCGGTGGTTTACTGCCCGCGACTAAATCCATACTCCTGTACTGAGCAAAAGCAACGCACGGCCTTCCGGGTCGCTGCCCATCACCGTGCCCTTTTCGGCTGCGGAGTGGGCCCACCATGCCCTTTTCAACGTCAACCGCTCCATCGCTGAGCCGTCCGTCGGCTGGACCACCGAGGCTGGGGCCGCCCGTCGGCTGAAGAGTTTGAAAACCTAAACCTCCGACAGTCCATCTACACCATTCTATTCACGCTATAACCCATTCACATCATGTTTACCCCAACTACCCCCCAGGCCAATCTGGTCCCGATGGTGATCGACAGCAGCAGCCGCGGCGAGCGCGCCTTCGACATCTACAGCCTGCTCCTGAAAGAGCGGGTCATCTTCCTGGGCAGCGGCATCGACGACCAGGTCGCGAACCTCATCGTGGCGCAGCTCCTCTACCTGAACAGCCAGAGCCAGAAGGAACAGATCAACCTCTACATCCACAGCCCCGGCGGCAGCGTCTATGCCGGACTCGCCATCTACGACGCCATGCAGATGATCGCCGCGCCCGTCTCGACCGTGTCGGTGGGTTTTTCGGCCAGCATGGGTACGGCCCTGTTGGCGGCGGGCTGCAAAGGGAAGCGGTACGCCCTGCCCCACGCCACGATCCACATGCACCCGACGGGCGGCGGCGCAAAAGGCTACACGGAAGACGTCCGCATTGCGACCCGCGAACAGGAGCGCATCCAGACGCAACTGTTCCATCTGATCGGCAAGCACTGCGGCCGGTCGTGGCGAGAGGTGGAAGAATTTTTCATCCGCGACAAGTACATGAATGCCATCGAGGCGCAGGAGTTCGGGCTGATCGACGAGGTGCTGGGCGATACGAGCGACCTGATTCTTCTGAAACAGTCGGCGCTGGAAGTCACGTTCTTCGGCAACGGCAAGCCCCTGACCAACGGATGATGGAATTGACAAAAAAACAAGTTGTCGCCGCCGAAGAGGCGCTGATCGCGGCGATGAGGCGGAACGATGCCGAGGCCCTGGACCCGATGCTGCACGACGCGCTGATCTTCCACACCCCGGACGGTCAGCGCGTCACCAAGGCGATGGACCTGGACGCGCACCGCTCCGGCGGGATGGTCGTCCATACGTTTGAGGTGCGTGAACGGCACGTGGAGATTGTGGGCGATACGGCGGTGCTTTCCTTCCACCTGAACGGCAGCGCTTCCGTCTTCGGCCAGCCGATGGACGGCCAGTTCCGCTACCTCCGCGTCTGGAAGTGGCTGGACCGCCGCCTGCAAGTCATCGGCGGCAGCTTCATCCGCATAGAGTAGGAGACCATGCCGCCGACTGACGGCCGGAAGCCTTGTGTAGGTTGCCACTCGTTAGAAAACAAGCGCGTGCAAGAGGTGGCAGGTATAGATTTCAATGGCTGGTCAAGCCGTGTTCGCGGCTTCATCATGCTATCGCAACGGTTTGTATATGGCTTGTGGCGGTTTCGAAGCAATTTCCTATCCACCGAAACCATACCTGGCTACGGAGCGAAAACCTTGCTGGCAGCTGTTCACCCGCCATAAGCTATATGCTTTGTTGGCATTAGTTTTTTATTTCTTTTTGTTTTAATCCCTGTTCTGAATCCGCTTTGTCAAGTACAACTGTCTTTGCCCAAAGATCTCCAAGTCGTTGGTTATACTCGGTATTTTTAATTGTCAGAATTCCTAGAAGTCCAAATGGCCAAAGGTCAATCATGTCAAGAAGGTGTCGTTTTAAGGATTGACCAAAAGTCAATGATTTCCGAGGGTCTGTTTTAGGTGCAACTTTTAATCCTTGACTTTTATTCCCTAAAGTAGAACCTGTCATTTGCTCAAGTCCAATAGTCAGAATAAACCAAACCACCGTTATTGAAAAACCTGGCCATCCATTTACCGAGTAGCCACCTTCGTCATTTGGTTCTCCGAACGAGTAAATCATTAGAAAGAAATACGACATTATCAGTCCGTAGTCAATAAGACCTGCTACGCATCGCTTTCCTAAACTAGGTTTAGTTTTCAGTTGATAGTCGTGTTCGAAGTCCATTTTTTAATTGACCCCAACGGTCTCGGCTAAGAAACGTACGGCTTTAGAACCGAATTTTTGTCGACCGTGACCTGATTTTTGTTGAAAGTGATAATCTTCATTTAACGTGTCGCCCGTATGTTTTTTATCCATTGTTGTACACGTTTTATTTGGTTTTTTCAAAGAGTATTCCATCGCCATCTGAGTTCGTAAAGAATTTGATTTTATGTCCGAAAATTCCATTTTCAATTCCTGCGCAAAGTATTTTACTCCCACATTTAAAACCCAACCTGCAACCACTATGCTCATAGTGATATTCATATTCACCTATTTCGCAAAGACCAAATTTTGGTATATCTAGCGAGTATGTCCCATTTTCTTTTAATTCTAGGATGTTTTTTTCAACTCCAAAGTCCCATGTTTTGACTTCGTACCTTCCTGTTATATCTGATCTTTTTGGTTCGTCGAGTATATAACCTTCGAAAAATTCGACTGATAAGAGCGTTAAAATCAGAGCGGTTCCCAGCAAAATGATGTTTTTTAATCTGTTTTTATTCATCTGATTTTAATGGTGTACAACGTATGGGTAACACACATGTGCGTTATTTCCTATAGACAGATGCCTCGCTCTTTTTACCCTGCATCGGCGGTAGCCTGCTTGTAGTCGCGGTTGACCACAAGGACAAACATGCCGCCTTCCTGTTGCAGGTAGCCTTGGTCGTAACAATAGTAGTACGTGTCGTTTTTGCGGGTGACGTACGTGCTGGTGAAGTGCTTAAAGTCGAAGCCCTGGCGGCGGAGCGCCTCTTCGGTCACCTTGACCACCCGGCCTTCGGGGTTCAGTTTTTCGAGAATGCGGCGGTTTTTCAGGAGGATGCGGTTGATGCGGCGCACCAGGTTGGTCGCGTCCGTGCGCTGGCGATTATGGTGGCTGGTGCGACACTGGTCCGAGCAAAAACGCTGGTCGGCGCGTCCGTGGAGTACGGTGCCACACTCTTCGCAATGGCGTTCTTCAGTTTCTGACATGAGCGGTAAAGGACGGGTACAGAGGCAAGGTAGCTAAAAATTATCCGTGTACAAACGTTTAAGTAAAATTAAACGTTTGTACACGTTTATAAACGTAAGTACATGTTTACCATACGATTACACCCTACTCTATTTATTTCCTTTGCATCAGTTCCATTGTTTAACACAAACCAACAAGTGCCATGAATGCTTTAAGAAATCGTGTGATGTTGATCGGCAAACTGGGTGCAGATCCTGAAATCAAGCAACTGAACAGCAGCCCGGGGGCAGCTCCCCGTACGCTCGCCAAATTTTCGCTTGCCACGGACGAGGTCTACCGCAATGCCCAGGGCGAGAAGGTCACCGAGACGCAGTGGCATAGCATCACCGCCTGGGGACGCCTGGCCGAAATTGCGGCCCAGTACCTGACCAAAGGCCGTGAAGTGGCGGTAGAGGGGAAGATCGTCTACCGCAGCTACGAGGATGCGCAGGGCAACCGCCGTTTCAGCACCGAGATCGTGATCAACGACTTGTTGATGCTGGGGCAGAAGCCCAAAGCCGAAACCGAATTAGACCCCCTGTTGGTCGCCTAGTGGAACGTGGCGGGTCGGCCGCTCCGGGGCCAACGCCTCGCGCGGTGCGGTCGATCCGGCCTGATCCCCTTCTTCATCATCATCCATCATCACTAACCTCAACGAATCATGTCAACTCCCAAAATGAATAAAGCGGCGGTCGTAGAACGCTACGACATCGCCAACTCCAGCGAAACCCTGCACCTGGCCAACGACGTGCAGAAGTTCATCACCGAGAACAAACTGTTCATGAACATCCAGGGCAAAGCCTACGTGAACGTGGAAGGCTGGCAGTACGCCGGTGCGCGGCTGGGCATCCTGCCCGTGGTGGAAGAACTGCTCAACGTCGGCGACGAGCAGGAGATCAAGTACCAGGCAAAGGTGAAACTCCTGAACCTGAAGCCCGACGCCGACGGTACGCCGGGCGTGCCCAACGGCGCGTCGGTGGTAGGGACGGGCTACGCCATCTGTTCCAACAAGGAGAACGGCAAGCGCTTCTACCAGGAATTTGCCATCGCGTCGATGGCCCAGACCCGCGCCATCGGGAAGGCCTACCGCAACATTTTGGCGTGGATCATCCGCGCGGCGGGCTACGAACCGACTCCGGCCGAAGAGATGGACTTCATGGTCAACCAGAATGGCCACACGCAGAAAGACGAACGGCGTGCCGAAACGGCCCCCGTTCCTGCGGCAAAACGTTACGCCACGGCGGAAGCCGGTACCGGACACGCCGCCGAATCGACAGCGAACTACCAGCCAAACGGCACGGCCAAGCCGGCAGATGCCCAGGCAGAAAAAGAGGCGGCAGGCCAGAGCACTGACGAATCGTCGGCCAAGCTGAAACCCGCCAGCGCACGTCAGAAAGCGGATATCCTGCTGTTGCTGAACCACAAGTCGATTACGACGGAAGAGAAAGAGCGCACCGTGCGCAACCTGAACCGCATCGACTCGATCCGGGCGCAGAAAGTGATCGTGAACCTGAAAAAGGTCATTCACGAGCGCTCCAGCAACGCACAGCATGCCGCCTAAAAAATAGGGGTAATGACTGTTACCTTCTGAGTAGCAACCGTATACAACAACGCAGTTCGAAGAGAGCTGTTTTCCGGGGCCGGATAAGAAGAAAGGTCAAGCGACCTTTGCTCTCATCCGCGCCCTTTTTTAGTGCGATCAACAAAAGCTGTGAGCGATTAGTCAACTCACGCGTTATGCGTACATAGCTCATTTTCTGTAATTTCCCTGGAGAGATCTCTTCCCGTCTCCCATACCTCCATGAAAATTTCGGCAAACGTTGAGAACAGCGCCTATGCGCACTCGGTGGTGGTGCGTACCAACGAAAAAGTGCAGGCGATTCCGATTCCCGGTAAAGCTACCGGCTACGGCTCGGCCGTGAACGGAGGCGAGCTGCTGATGCTGGCCCTGGCCACGTGCTTTTGCAACGACCTGTACCGGGAAGCCCAGAAGCGGGGCATCACCCTCACCCACGTAGCTGTCGAGGCCTCCGGCGAATTTGTGCAGGAGGGGGCCGCCGGAACCAACCTGGTGTACAAAGCCCGGATTGAGGGCGACGCTTCACGGGAAGAACTGGACGTCTTGCTCAAACACACCGATCAGGTGGCAGAAATTCAGAATACCCTGCGCGCGGGGGTGCGGGTGGAACGGGTGGATTGAGCGTATGCATGGATGCCCGGCTCTCGCGATAGTAGCCAGATTTTAGTCCCGTCTCACTCCGAAACTGACTACTTTGCGGCTTTGGTGCGGTGTTGCAACGCACGGAAGTAAGCGAAGCGCACCCCGAACGACCACTACGAGCCTGTTTCCCATGAGTGAACGCTATGCCCAGCGCGGTGTTTCTGCCGCAAAAGAAGACGTCCATGCCGCCATCCGTGCGGTCGACAAAGGAATTTTTCCCCGCGCTTTCTGCAAGATTGTGCCCGATCTGCTGGCCGGTGACCCGGACTATTGTACCGTGATGCACGCCGATGGCGCGGGTACCAAATCGTCGCTGGCTTACCTGTACTGGCGCGAAACCGGCGACCTGTCGGTCTGGAAAGGCATCGCACAGGACGCCATCGTGATGAACCTCGACGACCTGCTTTGCGTGGGCGTCACCGACCGCATTCTCCTGTCGTCGACCATCGGGCGGAACAAAAACCTGATTCCCGGCGAAGTGGTGGCGGCGCTCATCAACGGGACGGAAGAGATCCTTGCCCAACTCCGCGACCTGGGCGTGGGCATCTGGAGCACCGGAGGCGAAACCGCCGACGTGGGCGACTTGGTCCGCACCGTGATTGTCGACAGTACGGTAACGGCCCGGCTGCGGCGCGACGAAGTGATCAGCAACGACCGCATTGCCGCTGGCGACGTGATTGTCGGGCTGGCCTCGTTCGGGCAGGCCACGTACGAAACGCAGTACAACGGCGGGATGGGCAGCAACGGCCTTACCTCCGCCCGCCACGACGTGCTCCACACCGACTACGCCACGCGCTATCCCGAAAGTTTCGATCCGGCCGTACCCGCTTCGCTGGTCTACACCGGCACGCGCCACCTCACCGAAACACTGGACGGCGTACCGGTCGACGTGGGCCAACTGGTTCTCTCTCCGACCCGCACCTACGCCCCGATCATCAAAGCCATCCTCGACGCGCACCGGCCTCGCATCCACGGCATGGTTCACTGCAGCGGCGGCGCGCAGACCAAGGTGCTCCACTTTGTAGAAAAGCTCCACGTGATCAAAGACCACCTCTTCCCCGTGCCGCCCCTGTTCCAGCTCATCCAGCAGGAAAGCGGCACCTCGTGGCGCGAAATGTACCAGGTCTTTAACATGGGCCACCGCATGGAACTCTACACCGATGCCGCCACCGCCGAGCAACTCATCGCCATCTCCCGATCGTTCGGCGTCGACGCCCGGATCGTCGGTCGCGTGGAAGCCGCTCCCGAAAAGAAGCTCACCCTCACCAGCGAACACGGCACCTTCATGTGGTAGGAGGCGTGCGTATAGAGAGCGAAGATCGAACCCTGTTCATCCAACTGGAAAAGTTGCAAGAAGAGAACTGGCTTGAGACTAGTTTCGAAATTGGGGTTCATCTAAAAACCAAAAAGCTTGAAGGGCGCTTTCGAAGCATTTGGGTAGAGATTGAAGCGGTGCACCAGTTTATCACTGCAACCCGTTTGAGTTGATATGATCTTTCTTTGACTCATGGCCTCCTCTAAAATCAATACCCACAGCGGCGCGACCTTCCGGGAACGGTATATCCAACCGGGGGCGAGGCTGGATGCGCTGCTGAAGGAGGCGTTTCAGCGATTTTTTGTGGTGCGGGTGGAAGAGATGATTCGGATGATGAAGCTGCCTGTGCCGCCGACTCGCCACCTGAACCATACGTTTATGTTTCTGACGGAAGGGGAGGCGATCATGTCGATCGGGAGCGAGACGCACCGGATTGTAAAGGGCGAGTGTTTGGTGGTGCCCGCCGGACAAGTGTTTTCTTTCACGAATGTGGACCTCAACCGGGGCTACCTATGTAATTTCTCTGATGTGTTTCTGGTGGGCAGGTTCGGGAAACGGGAATTGGTGCGCGCGTTTGAGTTTCTGCAGGTCTGGGGCAACCCGCGGATCACGCTGGACGCGCCTACGGCGCAGCACGTTCGCCAGCTTTTTGAGCGCTTACTGGCTTTGTATGCCGAATCGGGCGTGCAGCAGCCGGAACTGATCCAGTCGTACGTGCACACCGTGTTGTGGGAAGTGAACCGCTTTTACCGCGCCGCCGCCGGACCGGAGCCGACCCAAGCAACGGACTTGGCGAACCGCTTCAAAGCCCTGTTGTTTGCCCAGATCCGCACGGAACATCGGGTAACCGCCTACGCCGAACAGTTACACGTGACGCCCAATCACCTCCACAAAGCAATTCGTAAGGTGACGGGCAAGTCGCCCTCGCGGTGGATCGAGGAGACGCTAGTGCTGGAAGCGAAGGTGCTGCTCTACCAGACCGACCTTTTCATCCAGGAAGTCGCGGCCGAAATCGGGATGCAGGACCCGTCGTACTTCAGCCGCTTTTTCAAAAAACACGCCGGCTACACACCCCTCGCCTTTCGGAAAAGGATAGAATCGTCCTAGATTTGACCTCACCCGTCCTAACATCCAGTGGCATCTCTGCGAGAGCTTTGCGGCATCCTGAACCAAGCTGATTCTCCATGCATCCCGTTCCTGAGTTTACCTTGCTGAATGCGCTGGCCGCCATAGGCATCGCTTTTCTGTACATCTCACTTTCATCACTCCTCCGCGAGCCGACCCGACAACAGTTCAACGCCATCGTGATCGCCGGGGCCGGAGCGGCGTACCTGAGCAATGGGCTAGGCTATTGGGAATTCCTGTTTTGTGCTATCCTGACCTGGGTGGCCTACCGGGGGCTGACAAGCTACCGCTTCATCGGCCTCGGCTGGTTACTGCATACGGGCTGGGACCTTGTGCATCATGTCTATGCCGAGCCCATCGTGCCGTTCAGTCCCGCTTCGTCGGCGGGGTGTGCGGTGTGCGACACGATCCTGGCGATCTGGTTCTGGTGCGGAGCGCCTTTGGTAGGAGAATGGATTGGTCGGAAGAAAGTCATTAACGCAAATACCTGATTCACTGTGTATTCGATCTTACTGACGCTTCATTCATTCGTGCGCTGGCTGGTGCTAATCAGCCTGCTGTTGGCCATCGTGCGCGGCTACCGGGGTTGGCTAGCTCATCAACCTTTCTCTCGCCGCGACAATGCCCTACGGCACTGGACCGCCACCGTTGCACATGTGCAGTTGATCCTGGGCATTGGACTCTACTTCATCAGCCCGCTCGTCGCGTATTTTCTGGACCACTTTCAGGCGGCGATGCAGCAACGCGAAATCCGGTTTTTTGGGATGGAACACAGTTCGATGATGCTCCTCGGCATTGTGCTGATCACCGTCGGTTCCATGCGGGCCAAGCGCGCCGCGACCGACCGGCAACGGTTCAAAACGATGGCGCTCTGGTATACCGCCGGTCTGCTGGTCATTCTCTCGTCCATTCCCTGGGCGTTTTCGCCGTTGGTGAGTCGCCCCTGGTTCCGCACGTTCTGAGGGCGTAGTTTCGTGGTGCATGCAAGAACCCTTTCTGACGTATTTCAACTGGAGCACCGGCAAAGATTCGGCGCTGGCGCTGTACAAACTCTTACAAGATAACCGCTATCGGGTGGGGCATCTGCTGACCTCGCTCAACGCGTACCACGACCGCGTGACCATGCACGGCCTGCGGCGGGAACTCTGGCGGCAACAGGTCGAAGCGCTGGGACTTCCGTACAGCACCCTCGAATTGCCGGAGATGCCCGACATGGCGACCTACGAAGCCCAGGTGCAGGCACGTGTCGAAGCCCTGAAAGCGGAGGGTTTTCACCACACGGCCTTCGGCGATATTTTTCTGGAAGATCTGCGGACCTACCGGGAAGAGAAACTCGCTCCTTTGGGCATTCAGGCGCACTTTCCCCTTTGGAAACAGGACTCGCGGCACCTGATGAACGAGTTTCTGTCGCTGGGCTTCAAAGCCGTCGTGGTCTGCACCAAAGCCGCCTGCCTCGACGCGTCGTTTGTCGGGCGGGTGATCGACGATGCATTTTTGCGCGATCTGCCCGCGGACGTGGACCCCTGCGGCGAGAACGGCGAATTTCACACCTTCTGCTTCGACGGCCCGATTTTCTCCCGACCCATTCCGTTCACCCTCGGCGAGTGCATCTACCGCGAATACCCCGCACCCAACACCGACGGAAAGGGGATGGGCTTCTGGTTTGTCGACCTGCTGCCGGTGTAGGCATCGGATTGTAGTTATTCTTTGCCAGAAGTGATCTGTTCTGCCGGGTTGCCTTGGCTTACTTCCTGACCTTCTTTGCAGACCGACAGAATGGTTTGAGTGTGGCGGATGTCGTCGGCCGGGTTTTGCGACAGCACGAGGAAGTTGGCTTTCTGACCGGGGGCCAATGTTCCCGTTTTTGTTTCGCCCAGCAATTCCGCGCCGTTTTGTGTGGCGATCTTCATCACCGCCAGCGGCGGGATGCCTGCTTGTTGCAGCAATTGCAGTTCCAGGTGTTCGGAGAATCCCTGGGTGCGGATGGGTTGCGCGCCCGAGTCAGTGCCCAGCGCAATGGTGACACCCGCCTCGTAGAGTTTCTTCACGTTGCGCAGGGCCGTTTCGAAGGCGGCCTGTTTGGTAGCGAGGGCAGGATCGGTGCGGACTTTCTGCTGGTAAGCGGCGCTGGTGAGCGTGTCGAGCACCCCGGGCTCCAGCGACGCCTGAAAAAACGGATCGTCGAACCAGTCCGGGGTCTGCGCGTAGGCGACTTGATACGCATCGAGCGCCAGCGTAGGAATGTAGTAAACGCCCTGAGACTTCATCTGTTGGATCAGCACGTCGTCCACCTCCTGGTCGCGAATGCTGTGTGCGATGATATCCACTCCGGCGTCGACCAGCCCTTTAGCATCTTCCAGGTAATAAAGGTGTGAGGCCACCCGCAGCCCCTGCCGGTGCGCTTCGTCGATCACGGCCCGGTAGATGGCCGGGGACATTTTGGGCGAGGTACCCAGAAAGTCGTCGACCCAGATTTTGACGAGGTCGGGGTGCAAGGGCGCTAGCTCCTGTACGGCCCGCGTGGCTTCTTCGGGTGTGGCGACCTGAAAAACCTGTTCCGAGGGGGTGGGCGCTCCTTTAAATACGATGCCGTAGCCCGCCGTGTAGAGCGTGGCCCCGGGAAGCTGTCCCGCTTGCGAAGAATCACGGAGGGGGAACACGATCGGTCGGTCGGTGCCCAGCGATACGACCGAGCCCATGCCGTAGGCCTCGTACTTTTTCAGTTGCCGCAGGATGTTCGCTTCCGTGTACTGGCTTTTGTCGGTCGAGTAGCCTTTCAGCGCCCCCACGTGCGCGTGCGTGTTGAGCAGGAGTGGCATCACCGTTTTGCCCGCCATGTCGCGTACTGCTTTATCCGTGGCATCCTCCGACGTAGCATGGGGCCGAATGGCCTGGATCGTGTCGGCTGCGATTACCAGATCGACGTGCGGCTGCGGTGCGTTTCCGGTACCGTCGATGAGCGTCACATCCGCTAGGATAAGGGCTGCTGCATCTTCCTGAGGCGGTGTCGAAGGGCCGCAGCGTAGCAGCAGCAAGAGCAGTACACAACCGGGCGCAACGCGGTACGGGGGGAGTGTCGTCAGGAAACCAGTCAGGAGTTGGCGAAGCGAATCAAGAGGTTTTATAACAGAGCGGAGCATAACATTACGCTGGTTTAACGTGCGAATACCGGGATTATGGACCTCTCCCTTACATCTGAATCTACGTGTAAGAAGCCCAGGTAAAAGTAGGACTGTAAAGTGTGAAATATTCTCATCATCAGGGGATTGCCTTTGCAGAAGGCAAAGCGAAGGGGCGTAGGACAACGCATAAAAAGTAGAAGTTCGAGGCCTCCGAGGCTACAATTCCGTCAGATTTGAGGATTCTGCGCCTTCAAAAGCGGTGAAAAAGTGTGTTAAATGTTAAGACGTAAGATTTCAAGCTATTATCACCAAACCCCATCGCGTTTCCTGGGAAGTTCCTTGCTTCGTCAAAAGTGCTGGGAGCCAAGTGGTTTTATCCTTTAAGAAGCAGCTCTACGGGGTATGAAAGCGTATGCAGCCGCAAAGCGGAAGAAGGCATATTACTCAAACGACGGAAAAATGCGTGTAATGATTGGGTTATATGTTGTTATTTGATTCGTGTATTATCTCCGCATGTCTGCCGTTACGCCCCATTTCATTGTACTGATCCAATGCTTGATTTGATTTTAGGGTGGTCAGGGGCAATCTTTGTGTCACAACGCCAGTCTCTGACCTGTGTAGGCTTTAAGAGCAAACGCTACAAGCTGGCTTGTAAGAAGTGTCACAACCGAAAGAGTTTATGAAAAATCGTACGATCAAGTTCTGTAAGCGTTTGTTGCTGGTATTGTTGGTAATGGGAGGGGCTGCGCAAACGAGTCGCGCAAAATCCATCAACAGTGCGGCGGCCGGGAACTGGAACACCCCCGCTACGTGGAGCTGCAACTGTGTCCCCGAAGCCAACGATAAGGTGACAGTGCAGCATGCGATAACGTCAACAGGAAATGTGGTCGTGAAGGAATTGGCTTTTGGCAGTGCATGGTGGCCAGTGGCGGGCAATGGCGGCTTGACCGTAGCTTCAGGTACCTTCTCGGTGACGAGCAAGAATCCGATCCTATTCGGCATCAACGGCCAAATGAACCGCCTTACGGTCGCCAACGGTGCAAAATTCAGCACCCCCGCACCCCTCGAATGGCAACAGGGTGCAATCATGATCATTGATGGATTTTTGGAAAGTGGCGGTTTGAATGTGACGGGTGGTCGCGACGGGCAGCTGAACGTGAGCGAAACGGGGGTGGTGAAATTCACCGGCGATATGTTGCTGGGAAGCGGTCCTCATACTTATACGGTCGACGGAGAGCTGACCGGGCAGTCCCTGCACATGACGGGCGACTCACGTTTCGACGTAGGGCCTGAGGGAGTGGTCACTTTGCTGGAAGATGTGACGGTGACCAACGGAACAGTCAACAGTCTGATCGAAGGAGCGGTGTATACCGGCGGTAACATGTCGGGTATCGGGGGAGGCAATGTGTACGTGGCGCGGTCGGGACTGGTGTCGGTAGCGGGAGGCTTGTGGGGATCGTGGCAGGGGTTTGTCGGTGGTCCCGGCACCTTTTGCCTGGGTTGCCCGTTGCCGCAGCCGCTTCCTGTCGAGTTGGTCAGTTTTCAGGGCCAGGCTTCGGCAGCCGGTGCAGAACTGAGTTGGCAGACGGCCTCGGAAACGGACAATGCCGGCTTCGCCGTCGAGCGCTCCTGGGACGGACAGCATTATCAGCAAATTGGCTTTGTGGCCGGCCAGGGTCGTAGTACAGCGCTCCAGACCTATCGCTTCACCGACACAGGCTTTTCGGGTCGGGCGTATTACCGGTTGCGGCAGGAAGATTTCGAAGGCAGCCAGACCTACCACAAGTCGATACACGTGATCGACGAGCCTTCTGAACAGGTGCAGGCGTATCCTAATCCCTTCCTGAACACGTTAACGCTAACCAACGAGAGCACGACACCCCAACAGGTCAACGTGTACAGCCTGCAAGGCCGATTGGTCGGTCACTATGAAGCACCTCAACAGCATACAGGAGAGTGGCAACTGCCGCTGGGACACCTACCTGCCGGGGCCTACCTGTTGGAGGTCATCACCCTTACAGATCGGCAACACGTGCGTGTCATCAAACAGTAGAAGAAGCAAAACTTTTTATGATAACGGCCAGATGGCGGGCCTTTCGTTCCGCCATCTGGCCGTCGCTATCAACGGCGAACTACAGATGTACACCCGCGTGCCGTTCTCTATGTACGTATAAAGCTGAATCGGTCGGGTTCGAACGTGCCTTGCAGTGCCATCGCCTCGGTTCGCAAGGCATCCGGGCGCTGTTCTGCGCATCACCGCTCCTTTTATTACCTACCTCAGCCGGCGTCTCCGGCATCAGGGGCAGCGTGGTGCGCTCTACAAACGCTCTGCCTTTAACGACAAAAGTTGTGTGGAAAAGAATGAAGGTAGACTAAAGGACAATGTGTTCATGGGTAAAGCATGAAATATTACAAATCCGCCTACCAGGATGCTTTCTGCCCAGGGATGTAGGAAAAAAAGAGAGTTTTTTAACCAATCTTGCTGGTCAGAACTGCATTCAGAGTCTATGTGCCTGATTCAAGTAGTTTTAGCACTCACTTGTCCTCATGCGTTGTGCTTCCGTAGGACGTGAGATATACTCCCGGACAACTTAAGTTGATCCTGCCGGAGGCAGTAAGCCAGCACAAATCGTTCTGATCTTATTGAAGTAATATCCTGAGCTTGTTGGTACGCTCATGCAGTTGCCAATGTGCCTTTGCAGCGGGTGTTGTTTTGGGTTCGTGCCGATGATAACTCGTTTGTAAAAGATAAAACAGCAATGGAGTTCGGTTAAGTACATCGGGTCGCATAGCCACTTTCCTGTCTCCGGGACATGTAAGAATTCCTGCATTGCCTTTATAGAACACCCCCAGACACTACGGAAAAGGAAGTTTATAGAGGATATTATAGGATCAATCAAATATAAAATATTGTTTTTCTGTTTAGATAAGAGGATCTTTGTTTTGTCAAGGGCCTAGTCTCTACAGAGCTCGCTTTCATATGCAGCAAACAAATGAAATACTTTAACTCTTTCTCAATTTCAGCGCGCTTGTTTATCCTGCTGGCGATGGTGTGGAGCAGCACTACCGTACAAGGAGCGGCGATCAACAGTAAAGCAAGTGGCGCCTGGAACGATCCTGCCACCTGGAGTTGTACGTGCGTGCCCACGTCTGCCGATGATGTAACGATAGAACACGCCGTTACCTCCACCGGGAACGTATCGGTAAATACCCTTAAGTTCAGCACCGAGTGGTCGCCTACGTTCGGCCACGGACAACTCACCGTAGCTTCCGGAACCTTATCGGTAGCGGGAGGCACCATTTCCTTCGGCAACAATGGGCAGAGTACACACAGCCTGACCGTAGCTTCGGGCGCCACGTTTACCACGTCAGGCATCATCCAGTGGCTGCAAGCTGCGACCATCACGGTCAACGGAACGTTTTATGCGGGCAGTTTCGACGTCGCGAACGGCAACAACGGGAATTTCAACGTCGGCGCTAGCGGATCTGCAACTTTTGCCGGCAATGTCAACATTACCAGCGGTCCCCATTATTTTAACATCGACGGGTACTTCCAGGCAAACTCCTTGTCGATGGATGGGTCGGCCAATTTCAATGTAGGACCCGACGGTGAAGTGGTGATTGTGGAAGACGTTGTCATCAAAAACGGTCAGTTGGATGTAGACGGTACCATGGACGTCGGCGGCGATTTTACCATGAGTGGCGGCGGGCGAGCCGATGTGACAGGCACGCTATCCGTAGACGGTGAGATGAACCTGGCGTATGCAGGTATGGTGTCCGGGTCGGGCAATATTTCGGCCGGGTCCTGTACCAATGGCAACTGCCCCACCTTTACGCCGGTTCCTGTAGAACTAGTGAACTTTCAGGGAGAGGCTTCGGCGGCAGGGGCCATGCTGAGCTGGCAGACCGCCTCTGAAACCGAGAATGCAGGCTTTACAGTAGAGCGGTCGCCCGATGGCGAAACCTACCAGGAAATCGGCTTCGTGAAGGGCCAAGGCACCAGCACCCGGAAACAAGCCTATGCCTTTACGGATGCTTCGTTTCGGGGGGCGGCCTATTACCGCCTCCGTCAGGTCGATTACGACGGCACGGTCACGTATCATGAGCCCGTACTTGTGCGTACGGCATCGCACGAGCGCATCGACGTGTATCCCAATCCGTTTATCGATGTCATCACGTTGTGGGTCAGCGAAATCGCTGATGCGCCGCAGCGGGTGACGCTCTATAGCCTGCAAGGCCAGCCGGTAGAAGTACACGAGGCGCGGCATGCTGAACAGAAGTGGGAACTGTCGTTGGGACACCTGCCAAACGGCATTTACCTCCTGGAAATAACAACACGTAAGGAGCGTCAGCACCTGCGAGTAATCAAGCAATAGATACCCCCTTGATGTCTGCTTGTAAATCACGTCCTACACGAGGCCGTAGTAGTACATCTAACAACTTGTCATTGAGTAAACCATGTATACAGTAAGAATCGCTCAACTCCTGTTGGGCACCGCAATGATGTTGATGGCGATGGGAAGTAGAGCACAAACCGACGGTTGCTCAACAGTCCAGGATGGTAGCTGGCGTACTACAGCTACCTGGAGTTGTGGCGTCGGTGTAGGAAACTACCCGGATAATTCCTGGCCAAACGGCGAGATGTTGTTCATCAGCCACGATATCAACATTCCTAATAACAAAACGATTGACTTAACCACTTCGGGCCTTCAGGAAATTGTGTTGCAAGACGGTGGAAGCCTGACGTTTGGCTCCAATGCTAAATTGCTATTGCCCGCGGGAGCCGTCATTACCCTGGAAGGCAGCTCGCCACAGATTTCTTCCAGTAGTAACAGCGCCGGAACACTGATCGAGATCGGTGGCAACGGGGTATACGGACGTGCGGCCGGAGGCAGCAATGGTGATTTGTCGGGGCCGGGGTACATCGACGAAAACTCAGAACCCTCCGGAAACCCGGTGCAAAGTGCCCCCCTACCAGTGGAGTTGGTGAATTTCGTCGGGAAGGAACAGCGGGGTTCGATTCTGCTGAGCTGGGCGACGGTCTCATAAATCAACAATGCTGGCTTTGCGGTCGAACGTTCGTCCGATGGGGAAGTCTATCAGGAAGTGGGATTCGTAACAGGACAGGGAACCAGCACGCAGAAAAACGAGTACCAATTTACCGATGTGGCTTCGCAACAAGCTCTTTTCTACCGGTTGCGGCAGGTAGATCATGACGGCGCCATGACCTACCACAAACCTGTGCAGGTACAAACAGCGTTGTCCGGTCGTGTCGAAGCCTACCCCAATCCGTTTCGCGGGGTACTTACCTTGTCGGTCCGTGAACTTGCTGATGCACCGCAGCGGGTGACGGTCTACAGTCTGCAGGGGCAGCAGATGGAAGTGTACGAGGCTGCCCATACAGATCGGCAATGGGACCTCTCCTTACCACACCTGCCCGCCGGTATCTACCTGCTCGAAGTCACTACGCTGACAGAGCGCCAGCACCTGCGGGTGGTCAAGCAGTAATAAAATTTGTAGAAAGCCCGAACGCCGCCTTTTGCTCTGTGCGAAGGCGGTTTTTTTGATGAAGGGCCATTACGAAAAAAGCTCACTTCTCAGGAAGAAGTGAGCTTTTTTATGAAGATAGAAACGATCTATTCGTTGCTGATTACCGCTTCGGCCAACACCGAAACCTGATTGCGCAAGACTTCCACCACACCGCCATCGATGTGAATGTGCTTCTCGGCACCGGTATCGGTCAGGATGCGCACATCACCACGGCCCAGGGCAGCAATCATGGCGGCGTGGTTGTTCAACACTTCGAACGAACCGTCGCTCCCCGGAAACCGTACGGACGTGGCTTCTCCGGCATAAACACGGCGGTCGGGGGTGATGATTTCAACGTACATACAGCTTAGCTTTTGTTGGCTGCGGCGACCATCTTCTCACCTTTCTCAATGGCCTGTTCGATCGTACCGACCAAGTTAAAGGCCATTTCGGGCAGGTGATCCAGTTCCCCATCCATGATCATGTTAAATCCTTTGATGGTGTCCTGAATGTCTACCAGTACGCCTTTCAGACCTGTGAACTGTTCGGCCACGAAGAACGGCTGCGACAGGAAGCGCTGCACGCGGCGAGCACGGTGTACGACCATTTTGTCTTCGTCCGAAAGTTCGTCCATACCCAGAATGGCGATGATGTCCTGCAGTTCTTTATACCGCTGCAGAATTTCTTTCACGCGCTGCGCACAGTCGTAGTGAGCGTCGCCCAGTACTCCGCGGTTCAGGATTCGTGAGGTAGAGTCGAGCGGGTCCACCGCCGGGTAAATGCCCAGCTCGGAGATTTTACGCGACAATACCGTGGTGGCATCCAGGTGAGCAAAGGTGGTAGCCGGCGCGGGGTCGGTCAAGTCATCGGCCGGTACGTAAACCGCCTGCACCGAAGTAATCGAACCGCGCTTGGTCGACGTAATGCGTTCCTGCATGGCACCCATCTCCGTGGCCAGCGTGGGCTGGTATCCTACGGCCGACGGCATCCGACCCAACAGTGCCGATACTTCAGAACCGGCCTGCGTGAAGCGGAAGATGTTATCGACGAAGAACAGAATGTCACGTCCTTGTCCCTGGCCATCGCCATCGCGGAAATACTCAGCCATGGTCAGACCCGACAGGGCCACACGCGCACGCGCACCCGGAGGCTCGTTCATTTGTCCGAAGACGAAGGTCGCCTTCGAATCTTTCAGCTTTTCGCTGTCAACTTTGTCAAGCAGCCATTTGCCTTCTTCCAGGCCGTGCATGAACTCGTCGCCGTAGGTTACAATGCCTGCCTCGATCATTTCGCGCAGCAGGTCGTTTCCTTCGCGCGTCCGTTCGCCTACACCGGCAAATACCGACAGACCCGAGTACGCTTTCGCGATGTTGTTGATCAGTTCCTGAATCAGAACGGTTTTTCCGACACCGGCACCTCCGAACAGACCGATCTTACCACCTTTTGAATAAGGCTCGATCAGGTCGATTACCTTAATTCCGGTGAAAAGCACTTCGGTAGAAGTGGACAGGTCTTCGAATTTAGGAGCGTGACGGTGGATTGGCAGAGAGCCTTTGGTAGCGGGCTGTTGGATGCCATCGATGGCTTCGCCTACTACGTTGAACAAACGGCCTTTGATTTCTTCACCCACGGGCATTTTGATGGGCGCCCCTTTGGCGACGACGGGCATTCCGCGCATCATGCCTTCGGTAGAGTCCATGGCGATGGTCCGAACACGGTCTTCGCCCAAGTGCTGCTGGCACTCCAGAACGACAATCTGTCCGTTTTCTTTGGTGACTTCAAGCGCATCGAGGATGTTAGGAAGTTTTGTGCCTTCCCCCTCAAAGCTCACGTCCACCACCGGACCGATCACCTGCGTCACGCGCCCAATGTTGGTGGCCGTTGTAACTACTTCTGCCATATTTTTTTGGAAATGTTGCTAAAATCAGACCGCAAAATTAGCTTTCGTAGCGATGAAATCAAAGTTATTGCGCCCGCTCTTTTGCAGACCCAAAAAAGCGCCGCTGAGGCAGCAGAAATGACCTTTTACGGAACGCAACCTGCCCTGAGCGTAATGTGGATAACGCTTTTGCGAACTCCTTTGCGCGCGAAAACGCAGTAGCGTAAGCTATTGATGCGCTTTCTGCTGCACTTTACGTAGGTAAAGCTCCGCATAACAGGAGTACGCACCCCGATCCCAAGGAACTGACGCATCCGGGCCGTACGCGCTCTAACCGGACAAGGTTGAGCGACTACGTTACCCTCATTAGGGGAAGTGATAGGCAATAAGGAAGGCTTTCGCGCGCCCCTGATTTCTCTGAATCTCTTTACCTTAGCCCCTATGACAGAGTGGTATCCCATTGCAAATGCCGAGGCGGTGGACTCGCCGGCGCTGCTGGTCTATGCAGACCGCGTGCGCGCCAACATCCGTGTCGCCATCGGTATGGTCGGTGACGTGAACCGGCTACGGCCGCACGTGAAAACGCACAAGATGGCCGAAGTGGCCCGGATGATGATGGACGAAAGCATCCGCAAGTTCAAATGCGCCACCATTGCCGAAGCGGAGATGCTGGCGTTGGTGCAAGCCCCTGACGTGCTGCTGGCGTACCAGCCCATCGGCCCGAAAATCGATCGGTTGCGGAAACTGGTGGAACAATATCCAGACACACAGTTTGCCTGTCTGGTCGACAATGTGGCCGCCGCGCGGGCTTTAGCCGTGGCATTTTACGAAGCGGGCCAAACCCTCCCGGTGTTGCTGGACCTGAACGTAGGACAAAACCGGACGGGCATTGTGCCCGAAAACGCACTGGCTCTGTATCAAGCGTGTGCGGAACTAGAAGGCATTGCCCCGGTGGGACTTCATGCCTACGACGGGCACTTACGCGACCCTGACCTGGCGGTGCGCCAGCAACAATGCGACGAGGGGTTCGTGCGGGTAAAAACGCTGGTAGACCAACTAACGGCACAGGAATTTGCAGCTCCGGTAGTGGTGGCCGGAGGCTCGCCGTCGTTTCCCATTCACGCCCGGCGCGACGGCGTAGAAGCCAGCCCCGGTACGTTCATCTTCTGGGACTGGGGGTACCGCACCATTCTGCCCGAACAGCCGTTTCAGTTTGCGGCCCTGGTGCTGACCCGCGTCATCTCCCGCATCGACGCGACCACCCTCTGCTTGGATCTGGGCCACAAATCCATCGCCGCCGAAAATCCGTTTCCCCGCGTCAAGTTTCTGAACGCACCCGATGCCCAGCCTGTCTCGCAAAGCGAGGAGCATCTGGTGGTGCAGGTCGAAGCGACTTCGCCCTATCGGGTAGGGGATGTGTTTTACGGCGTGCCCATCCACATTTGCCCGACAGTAGCCTTGTACGATACGGCCCAGATCGTGCAAAACGGCCGGGTAGAAGACCACTGGCGCGTCGTGGCGCGTGACCGTTTCATTCATATTTAAGCCTCTTCTGCATGTTTACCATTGATGCGCACCTCGACCTGAGCATGAACGCGATGGAGTGGAACCGTGACTTACGCCAGTCTGTGTTCGACCTTCGGAAGCGAGAGCAGGGCCTGACCGATAAGCCCGACCGTGGAAAAGGCACCGTGGCGTTTCCCGAACTTCGTCAGGGTGAGGTGGGGCTGGTCGTTGCCACACAAATTGCCCGGTTTGTCGCACCCGGCAATCCGTTACCCGGCTGGCATTCGCCCGAACAGGCGTGGGCCCAGACGCAGGGACAACTGGCGTGGTATCAGTCTATGGAAGAAGCGGGCGAGCTGGTGCAGGTGAAAGACCTGGCAGCCCTGGAGCAGCACGTCGCGTTGTGGACGGACGGTGAGGATTCGGCTCACAAACCCATTGGCTATATCCTAAGCCTGGAGGGCGCCGACTCGCTGGTGACCCTCAACCACCTGGAGCGCGCTTACGCGCAGGGATTGCGTGCCCTGGGGCCTGCTCACTACGGCCCCGGCCGCTACGCCCAGGGAACGGACGCCACCGGCGGATTGGGCAAACCGGGACGCGCTTTATTGAAAGAAATGGAAGCCCTCAACCTCATTCTGGATGCGACCCACCTCTGCGACGATAGTTTTCGGGAGGCGATGGACCATTTTCAGGGTCACGTGTGGGCCAGCCACCACAACTGCCGGGCGTTGGTCAACCACAACCGCCAGTTCACCGATGAGCAACTGAAAGAACTGATCGACCGGGGCGCGGTGATCGGCGCCCCGATGGATGCTTGGATGATCGTACCTAATTGGGTGCGCGGCAAATCCACGCCTGAAGGGATGGACTGTTCACTGGACCGGCTGATCGACCACATGGACCACATCTGCCAACTCGCCGGCAATGCCCGGCACATCGGCATCGGTTCCGACCTGGACGGTGCGTTTGGCAAGGAACAGTCACCCTACGACCTGGAAACCATCGCCGATCTGCAAACCATTCCGGACAAACTCGCGCAACGCGGTTACACGCCGGAAGACATCAAGAGCGTCATGCACGGAAACTGGCTGCGGTTTCTGCGCCACGCCTGGCGGGTATAAAAAAAGCCGACTTCGTATGGAAGTCGGCAGGTATGGTTAGCGATTGACTTTTCGGAAATCGGACGCCTGCTTGATCGTCTTCTCGTTGCCGGTCTGCGGATCGTCGTACGAGCGTTCGTCGACCAAGATCGAAACTTTCTTGTGTAGAAGCGCGTCTGTATCCAGTTCCTTTTTGATTTCGACGCCTGCCGCTTCGAACAGTTGCAGCAATATGGGTCGGCCTTGTTCGGAGGTGTAAAAACGCTGCTCTACAAATCCCTCGTCGTTCTCAAAGCGACACGCAAAAAACGGTACGCCTTTGTACTCGCTGGTGCCCTCGTCGATTTGCATGATTTCTACTTCGTGCCGTCCGTTATGTAAAAAGGGCTTGGTTTCGCCCTGACTGGTGTTGATTTTCATAATCTGTTGAAAAAGTTTGTTAGTTGTTTAACGGGAACAGGCGACAAGTGTTCACGTAAAACCATTTCATTTTCAAGAGATTAGCGGCCTTGCGTGCTGAATACTGGCGACTCCAGCGGTTGGAGGTGAGCGCGGCAGTCATAGCAACGGATTGCGTGATCGGATGTGGAAGGGAGTGGTGGTGTGCAGAATAACGGGTACCGACCGCTCAAAACTGATAACTGGAGACCCTCACGCTTTCACGGCCTGGATGCGCAGGCGTTTGTAGTCGGCGTACCATTTTCCGTTTTGGAAACAAAGGGGTTTTACGGCCTCCTGCACTTCGGCCTTGATCGCTTCCTGATCTTCGGGCGAGACGCCCCGGAAAAACCCGATCCCGAACATCGACAACCAATCTTGGATGCCCTTTTCTTCGTCGGCCAGTTCGGTCGGTCGGTCGTAATGTTGGGCCAAGGTCACCCGAAAGCCCTGCTGCTCCAGTAGGGGCGTGTACTCACCAATGGAAGGAAAGTACCATTGCTGCAATGCCGCCTGTTGCGCATACCCCCGTGCGGCCAGCGATTTTCGCAACTGATCGACGATAGTCTGCACGTTGCCTTTTCCCCCGAATTCCACGACGATCCGGCCGCCGGGCCGCAGATTCTCCCACAGACAACGAATCGCGTTCTGGTAGTCCGTCACCCAGTGGAGCACCGCGTTGGAGAAGATGGCATCGAACTTCGGTGCGAGTTGAAAATTGGCCGCATCGGCGACCAGAAAGCGGAGGTGGGGAAATTTGGCCTGTGCGTCGGCAATCATGTCGGCCGAACTATCGATCCCCACCACCTCACACCCCCGTTCGGCGAGTTGGGCGGTGAGTTGTCCCGAGCCGCATCCCAGGTCCAGCACCCGTTCGCCCGGTTGCGGGGCCAGGAGGTCAATCAGGCTTTCGCCGTAGTGGTACACAAATGCGTGCTTGTCGTTGTACAGATGAGGTTGCCACACGGCGGCCTTGCTTTCCATGGCGATGAAAAGAAAAATGGTAAACAGAAAAAGAAAGAAACTGGCTAGACGAGGTACTGGAACAGATCGAGCCGTTCGTTGAGGTACTCGCTGAAAAAATTGCCGGCTTTCATGCGCTCGACCAGCGGCGCAAAGTCGTCCGGGCGTTTGAGTTCGATGCCGACGACGGCGGGCCCTTTGTTGCGGCTCGTCTTTTTGGTGTACTCGAAGTGCACAATGTCGTCTTCCGGCCCCAAAATGTGGGTCACAAACTCTTTCAGGGCCCCGGCCCGTTGCGGAAACTTCACCACGAAGTAGTGCTTGAGTCCCTGGTAGAGCAACGCGCGTTCCTTGATTTCGGCCATCCGGTCGATGTCGTTGTTGCCGCCGGAAATGACGCAGACCACGTTTTTGCCCTTGATTTCGTCGCGGTATTGTTCCAGCACCGCCAGCGCCAGCGCCCCAGCCGGTTCGGTCACAATGGCGTCCTGATTGTAGAGCTGGAGCATCGTCTGGCAGATTTTGCCTTCCGGAACCAGCGCGAGGCCGTCGAGAAGCTGACGGCAGATTTCGAAGGTTTTTTCGCCCACCCGCCGCACGGCCACGCCGTCGGCAAAGGTGTCGATCTGATCGAGGGTTACCACTTCGCCACGTTCCAGCGACTGTTGCATGGCGGGTGCCCCGGTGGGTTCCACGCCGATGATCTTGGTGTGCGGGCTGAGGGTTTTGAACAGACTGCTGACACCCGCGGCCAGCCCGCCGCCCCCGATGGGTAGAAACAGGTAATCGATGGGCTCGGTTGCTTTTTGCAGAATCTCAAGCCCTACGGTGCCCTGGCCTTCGATCACCTTCTCGTCGTCGAACGGATGGATGTAGGCCATATGGTGCTCACGGCCATAGTCGGTCGCGGCACGGCTGGCGTCGTCGAACGTGTCGCCGTGGAGAATAATCTCTACGTGCTCCTGCCCGAACTGCCGGACTTTGTCGATTTTCTGCTGGGGTGTGGGGTTGGGCATGAAAATGACGCCCCGGATGCCGAGTTTGTGGCAGGCAAAGGCCACGCCCTGCGCGTGGTTTCCTGCACTGGCGCAGATCACGCCGTTCTCCAACAATTCGGCTGGTAAGCTGCTGATTTTGTTGTAGGCGCCCCGGATTTTGTACGAGCGCACCACCTGCAGGTCTTCTCGCTTCAACCAGACTTTGCAGCCAAATTCCTGGCTAGAGCCCCAGTGGGGCATCAGCGGCGTCTCCATCACAACGGGACGGAGACGCTCACTGGTGCTTTTGATATCTTCCACACGGGGCAGAACGTACGGTTCTGTTCGCATGATGGAAATTAGTTCACGGTGTCTTCCTGGGGTTGACGCTCCGGACGGAGCTGGCGGACGGTAGCGCCGGCCTGCCACAGTTCAGACTCCCGCATTTCTTTCAGTTCTTCTTCCAGCTTCACGCGGTAGTCGGACTGGCGGTTCGCCTCGATGGTAATGCGCGCTTCGTTGCCGGAAGAGACGCTTTCGTACAATTGTTTGAAGACCGGCAGGGCCGCATCGCGGAACCGGTGACGCCAGTCGAGTGCGCCGCGCTGTGCGGTGGTCGAGCAGTTGGCGTACATCCAGTCCATGCCGTTTTCGGCGACCAGCGGCATCAGGCTCTGTGTCAATTCTTCTACCGTTTCGTTGAACGCTTCCGACGGCGAGTGGCCGTTTTCACGCAACACCTGGTACTGCGCCTCGAACATACCCGCCAGCGCACCCATCAGAATGCCGCGCTCGCCGGTCAGATCCGAGTATACTTCTTTTTTGAAGTCGGTCTGGAACAGGTACCCCGAACCTACGCCGATGCCCAGCGCCACCACGCGTTCGTAAGCACGGCCGGTGGCGTCCTGGTAAATGGCGTAGCTGGAGTTCAGTCCTTTGCCTTCGAGGAAAAGACGGCGCAGCGAAGTGCCCGAGCCCTTCGGGGCGACCAGAATCACGTCCACATCTTTCGGCGGAACGATGCCCGTCTGTTCGTTGAACGTAACGCCGAAGCCGTGCGAGAAGTAAAGCGCCTTGCCAGCCGTAAGGTGTTTTTTCACCGTGGGCCATAGCGCAATTTGTCCGGCGTCGGAAAGAAGGTATTGCAGAATCGTACCGCGTTCGCAGGCCTCTTCCAACTCAAAAAGATCTTTGCCCGGTACCCAGCCGTCGGCGACAGCTTTTTCCCAGGTTTTAGAGTCTTTGCGTTGTCCGACAATGACGTTGAAGCCGTTGTCTTTCAGGTTCAGTGCCTGACCGGGGCCTTGCACACCGTAGCCAAGAATGGCGATGGTTTCGTCTTTGAGCACTTCGACGGCCTTCTCCAGCGGAAATTCTTCGCGGGTCACGACCTCTTCTTCAACGTTGCCGAATTTGAGTTTTGCCATGGTAGGGTTTAAAAGGAATTATTAGTAATTGGTTATGAAGTGTGCGGAATGGCCACCGGGGCCGCTTCCATTAATTTCTGCTTAACGAATTGGCGCTGAGGGCTTCCAGTTCTTCCAAGAAGGTTTCGGTACGCCGCTTCGACTTGGAAATGGAGACGCGGGCCGACTGCACGAACTCGATCAGGCCGAACGGCTTCAACTCTTCGTACAGCTGCCGGATCTCCTGCCGCATGCCGGTTTTCTCGATGATCACGTACTCGCGCTCGATCACCAGCACCCGCGCAAAGTGGCGACGAATCATGGTTTCGACCCGGTTGCCGTTCATAAACACTTCCAGCGGCACGCGGTAGAGCGCCATTTCCTGAAAATGCGTCTCTTCTTCTTCGTACAGGAACGCACCCAGTACGTCAATGACGCGCCGAATCTGCTTCACCAGTTTCTCGGCCCGTTCGCGCGTCATTTTCACGACGATCGTGTAGCGGCTCACGCCGGCCACTTCCGTCTCCGACACGTTGATGCTGTCGATGTTGATTTTGCGGCGGGTGAAGATGATGGTGATGGCATTGAGCAGACCGCTCCGGTTTTCGGTCAGGACCGAAATGATAAACGTGCGTTCCGGGTCGTGGTGTCCGTTGCTTTGCATAAAGGGTTCCGCCGGGGCGGAAGGTTAAAAGGTTGAAATTCTGTTCACGCTAGCCAGGGAGCGGAGCGGCTACTCCAGTAAAATATCGACCACAGAAGCACCCGTCGGTACCATCGGGAAGACGTTTTCCTCCTGTTCGACGACCACTTCCAGCAAGTAAGGACCGTTGTGGTCCAACATGGTCTGGAGGGCGCCTTTAATGTCTTCGCGGGCTTCCACTTTTTTCGATTCGATGCTGAACGCCTGCGCAATGGCTACGAAGTTCGGGTTGATCATCTCGGTTGCCGAATAGCGCTTGTCGAAGAACAGCTGCTGCCACTGGCGGACCATGCCGAGGAAGCTGTTGTTGAGGATGACGATCTTCACGGGCACTTCGAACTGGAAGATCGTGCCCAGCTCCTGCAACGTCATCTGAAAACCGCCGTCGCCGATGATGGCCACCACTTCGCGCTGCGGGTTGCCGATTTTTGCACCGATGGCTGCGGGCAGCGCAAAGCCCATGGTGCCCAGCCCGCCCGACGTGATGTTGGTGCGCGGAAACTTGTACTGGTAGTACCGTGAGGCCGCCATCTGGTGCTGACCTACGTCGGTGACCGTGATGGCCTCGCTGTGGGTCATTTCCGAAATCAGGTTGATCACTTCCGGCATGCGCAGTTTTCCGGCGGTCGGGTGAACGGACCCCTGTACCACCTTTTCGTGCTCGATTTTATCGCAGGCACGGAACTCAGCGAGCCACTCGTGGTGAGTACGCTGTTCGACCAGCGGCAGCAATCCCTTCAGCGCCGCTTTGGCGTCGGCATTGATCGCCACCGTGGTCTTCACGTTCTTGTCGATCTCGGCCGGGTCGATCTCGATATGGATCAATTTGGCCTGCTTGGCGTAGCGGCTCAGGTCGCCGGTGACCCGGTCGTCGAAACGCATCCCCACCGCAATCAGCACGTCGCATTCGTTGGTCTTGATGTTGGGGCCATAATTGCCGTGCATGCCCAGGTAACCCACGTACAGTTCGTGGTCGGTCGGAAACGCCGACAGGCCCAGGAGGGTAGAAGCAACAGGAATGCCCGTCTTCTCGACAAACGTGCGGAACTCGTCTTGCGCTTCCGAAATCAGCACCCCCTGGCCGACCAGGATGTAAGGCTTTTTGGCCTCGTTGATCAATTGGGCGGCTTCTTCCAGGCATTTCGGGTCGGCCTTCGGATAGGGCGCGTAGCTGCGGATTTTTTCACACTTCTTGTAGGTGAAGTCGAACGCGGCAAACTGCGCATCTTTCGTGATGTCGATCAGAACTGGTCCCGGACGCCCCGAACGGGCGATGAAAAAGGCGCGGGCGATGATTTCCGGAATTTCTTCGGCGTTGGTGATCTGGCAGTTCCACTTCGTGACCGGCATGGAAATGCCCAGCACGTCGGTTTCCTGGAATGCATCCGTGCCCAGCAGATGCGAAGCCACCTGGCCGGTGATGCAGACCAGCGGCGTCGAATCGATTTGCGCGTCGGCCAGCCCGGTAATCAGGTTGGTGGCCCCTGGCCCCGACGTGGCAAAGCAAACGCCCGGTTTGCCGGTGGCGCGGGCGTAACCCTGGGCGGCGTGGGTAGCGCCTTGTTCGTGCCGTACTAAATAGTGGCGAAGGCGATCCTGGTACCCGAACAGGGCATCGTAAATGGGCATGATGGCCCCACCAGGGTAACCAAAAATGGTGTCGACCCCTTCTTCCAGCAGAGAGAGGAGCACTGCTTCGGCTCCGGTGACGCGCACGGGCTTGGTCGCGGTCGGCATAGACGAGGTCGGCTTCGCGGAAGACTGCGCATCCGTCTGAGCCGCCATAATGTCAGATGAGGCTGGGTTTTTCATGGGGAATTTCGGTTGATGATAGATCAGTTACACACCCTTTCGCGGCCGAAGAGACCATCCGGGCGTACTTGTACAAAGCGCCGCTCTGGGCTTTGAGGGGAGGAGGCGACCACCGCGCGCGACGCTCGGCCAACTCTTCCTCCGACAGTTTGACTTCTATTTTATTAGAACGAGCATCAATTTCGATCAGGTCGCCGTCTTCGACGAGGGCGATGGTACCACCGACCTGCGCTTCCGGGCTGACGTGCCCAACTACGAAGCCGTGGCTTCCGCCGGAAAAGCGCCCGTCGGTGATCAGCGCCACGTCCTTACCGAGGCCCGCGCCCATAATGGCCGATGTCGGCTTGAGCATTTCGGGCATGCCGGGGCCGCCCTTCGGACCTTCGTAGCGAATCACCACGACGTTGCCCTTTTTCACCTTGCCATTGCCGATGCCTTCAATGGCCGCAAACTCGTCGTCGAACACAATGGCCGGCCCTTCGAACCGCTCGCCTTCCTTGCCGGTGATTTTGGCAACAGCCCCTTCTTCGGCGAGGTTCCCGTAAAGAATTTGCAGGTGCCCTTCGGGTTTGATCGGGTTCTCGATCGGCAGGATGATCTTCTGATCGGCCGGCAGGTCGGGTGCTTCCTGTAAATTTTCTTCTACCGTTTTGCCGGTGACGGTGAGGCAGTCGCCTTTCAGGAAGCCTTTCTGCAAGAGGTACTTCATGACGGCAGGCGTACCGCCGATCGACGGCAGGTCTTCCATCAGGTATTTGCCGCTGGGCTTCAAGTCACCGAGGAGCGGCGTCCGGTCGCTGATCGCCTGGATCTTGCTGAGGGTCAGCGGCACGTTGGCACTGTGCGCCATCGCCATCAGGTGCAGCACCGCGTTGGTAGACCCCCCCAGCGCCATCACCACCGTCAGGGCATTCTCGAACGCCTCGAGCGTCATGATGTCCAGCGGCTTGATGTCTTTTTCGAGCAGAAGGCGCATGGCCGCGCCAATATTCCGGCACTCTGCCTGTTTTTCGGCACTTATGGCCGGGGAAGACGAGCTGTGCGGCAACGACATGCCCATGGCCTCGATGGCCGACGACATGGTGTTGGCGGTGTACATCCCACCGCAGGCACCCGCCCCGGGGCAGGCGTTTTTGATCACGCCCTTGTAATCTTCGTCCGAGATGGTGCCGGCAAACTTCTCGCCCAGCGCTTCGAATGCCGAGATAATGTTCAGCTTGCGGTCTTTCCAGCAGCCGGAATGAATCGAGCCGCCGTAGAGCAGAATGCCCGGGCGGTTCAGGCGGGCCAGGGCAATCATGGCACCCGGCATGTTTTTGTCACAGCCCACCACCGTCACCAGGCCGTCGTAGTAGTGTGCGCCCGTCACCGCTTCGATGGAGTCGGCGATGATTTCGCGCGACAGCAGCGAGTAGCGCATGCCCGCCAGGCCGTTCGAAAGGCCGTCGCTTACGCCGATGGTATGGAAAATCAGACCGACCAGATCGCTGGCCTGTACGCTCGCTTTGGCCTGCAGGGCCAGCTCGTTGAGGTGCATGTTGCACGTATTGCCCTCGTACCCGGTGCTCACAATCCCCACCTGCGCCTTTTGCATGTCTTCGTCCGTCAGACCAATGCCATAAAGCATGGCCTGCGAGGCGGGTTGGGTGGGGTCTTGGGTGAGCTGGCGGCTGTAACGATTCATAGAATGCGGTTAGAATTAGGTGAAAATAAAATGCCTTTCTCGCTGAAGGTGAGAAAGGCACTCGATAGTTTCATATGGTATAGGCTGCCCTCCTCACCCCGTTTGGGGAATGACCACGACGATAATGAGAAGGACGAGGCTACGTAGCATAGTTTCTAAAAAGAGTTCCCGCTTGTGGGCTCATAGAACCTTTGTTCTGATGAGAGCGCAAAGCTAAACAATACTTTCTGTCAAAATCAAAATTTCATATAATTTTTTTGGTAAGACGAGTGCCTGGACAAATGATCTAACATCCAAAAGTCGGAATGCAGTGAGATAGGCGGGTTATAGTAAAAAGCGTTCATGAATTTTTATTATTTCTGTTGCCCGAACCGAATTATTTGCCCTATTTTGCCTGTTCAATACCTTTTGGGCCACCAATTCATCCCCATTGTGCTGCCGATATGCGTATCGTTTACCCCGTACTGGAATTCCGACTTACGGACTGGTCTTTCGCTGGATAGCCTAGCAGCAACCGGCGCAAAGCCCTATTTTTGTGTCCTTTTTACGCAGCACCTTTTATCTTTCCTTACTTTAGTGTAGTCAAGCATCCGTAAACCCCTGGATTTATGAGTGAACGCATTTATATATTCGATACCACCCTGCGCGATGGCGAACAGGCTCCGGGCTGTCAATTGAATACCGACGAGAAAATTACTGTAGCCCAGGCCCTCGAACAACTGGGGGTAGATGTCATTGAGGCCGGCTTTCCCATTTCCAGTCCCGGCGATTTCCAGTCGGTTGTTGCCATTTCGAAGGCGGTGAGCCAGCCCATCATTACTGGCCTTTCGCGGGCGGTCGAAAAAGACATTGATCGCGCTGCCGAAGCGCTTCAGTACGCCAAGCGTCCGCGCATCCATACCGGCATCGGAACCTCTGACCAGCACATTATTAATAAATTCCGCACCACGCGCGAGAAAGTACTGGAACGAGCAGTAGCTGCGGTGAAGCACGCCAAGAAGTACGTGGAGGACGTAGAATTTTATGCGGAAGATGCCGGACGGACCGAAAACGAGTGGCTGGCGCAAGTGCTCGAAGCGGTGATCAAAGCCGGTGCTACAGTGCTGAACATTCCGGATACGACCGGCTTTTGCCTGCCTGACGAATACGGTGCGAAAATTCGCTTTCTGCGCGAAAACGTGAAAGGCATCGACAAGGCCATCATCTCGGCCCATTGCCACAACGACCTGGGATTGGCCACGGCCAACGCCATTGCTGCCGTACAAAACGGCGCGCGGCAAATCGAGTGTACCATCAACGGTGTCGGCGAGCGAGCCGGCAACACCTCGTTAGAAGAAGTTGTGATGGCGTTCAAGAAACGGGCGGCTGCATTGCCGTATCATACCCACGTCAACTCCACGCGCCTGTACCCGACCAGCCAACTGGTTTCCAGCCTGATGGGCATGCACGTGCAGGCCAACAAGGCCATCGTCGGCCGGAATGCGTTTGCCCACTCGTCGGGCATTCACCAGGATGGGGTGATCAAAAATCGCGAGAATTACGAAATCATCGATCCGCAGGAAGTCGGCGTCGGGGAGTCGGTCATCGTGCTGACGGCCCGGAGCGGTCGCGCTGCCCTGCACTACAACCTGCAAAAAATCGGCGTAGACCTGACCAAAGAAGAGCTGGAAGTGGCCTACGAACATTTTCTGCAACTGGCCGATCAGTTAAAAATTGTGCAGGACCAGCACCTGCGCCAAATGGTAGAAGAACTGGCCGCCAAATCCACGATCAAAGTCTAATATACCCGTATGTCTGCCCGTACATTATTTGATAAAATCTGGGATCGGCACGTCGTCAAATCCATCGAAGACGGTCCCGACGTGTTGTACATCGACCGTCACTTCATTCACGAAGTGACCAGTCCACAGGCTTTTGCCGGGCTGGAGCGCCGGGGCATTTCCGTGTTCCGTCCGCAACAGACCATCGCCACGGCCGACCACAACGTTCCTACCAAAGACCAGCACCTCCCGATCCGCGAACTGCTTTCGCGGCAGCAGGTCGACAAGCTCACCGAGAACTGCGCCAACCACGGTATCGAACTCTACGGACTCAACCACCCTTTTCAGGGCATTGTCCACGTCATCGGGCCGGAACTGGGCATCACCCAGCCGGGCATGACCATCGTGTGTGGCGACAGCCATACGTCGACACACGGGGCGTTTGGCGCGATTGCCTTCGGCATCGGGACGAGCGAGGTAGAACAAGTACTGGCGACGCAGTGCATCCTGCAGGCCCGTCCGAAGCGGATGCGCATCACCATCGACGGCGAACTGGCACCGGGCGTCACGTCCAAAGACATTATCCTCTACATCATCTCGCAGATTTCGGCCAGCGGCGGCACGGGCTACTTTGTGGAATACGCCGGTTCGGCCATCCGCAGCCTGAGCATGGAAGCGCGCATGACGATATGCAACATGAGCATCGAAATGGGGGCGCGTGGCGGCATGATTGCACCGGACGAAACCACGTTTGACTACGTACGCGGCCGGAAATTCGCGCCTCAGGGTGAGGAACTGGAGAAAATGATCGCCTACTGGAAGACGCTGCCCACCGACGAAGGAGCGGCGTTCGATACCGAACTCCATTACCGTGCGGAAGATATTCCTCCGATGATCACTTACGGGACCAATCCCGGCATGGGCATCGCCATCGATGGTACCATTCCTGCGGCCGAAGGGGTAGAGAACGAAGCCGAACGCGCCTCGTTCAGAAAAGCGCTTCAGTACATGGGCCTGGAATCGGGCGCGAAACTGCTGGGCAAACCGATCAGTTACGTATTCATCGGCAGTTGCACCAACGCCCGCATTGAAGACCTGCGTCAGGTTGCCGCCTTGGTCAAAGGCAAGCAGAAAGCCGAGAACGTCAACGCCATGATCATTCCGGGATCGAAGCAAGTCGAACTGCAGGCACGCGAAGAAGGGCTGGACCGGATTTTTGCGGAGGCAGGCTTCGAACTGCGCCAACCGGGTTGTTCGGCCTGTCTGGGCATGAATGAGGACAAAGTGCCGAAAGGCGAGTATTGTGTCTCGACGTCGAACCGGAATTTTGAAGGCCGCCAGGGACCCGGCGCGCGTACGCTGCTGGCGAGTCCGCTGACCGCCGCCGTGACCGCATTGAATGGGTACATCAGCGATGTGCGCGAAGTATGGGCCGAACAAACACTTGCTAATGGATAAGTTTCAAAAACTGGTGTCGACCATCGTGCCGATGCCGATTCGCAATATCGATACCGACCAGATCATTCCGGCGCGTTTCCTGAAAGCCACCACGCGCGAGGGTTTCGGCGATAACCTGTTCCGCGACTGGCGCTACAACGAAGAGGGCAATCCCAAGGCCGATTTTGTGCTGAACAACCCGGCCGTGCAAGGCGACATTCTGGTAGCCGGCAAAAACTTCGGGTGCGGTTCGAGCCGCGAGCACGCCGCCTGGGCCATTCACGACTACGGTTTTAAGGTGGTGGTGTCGAGCTTTTTTGCTGACATTTTCAAGAATAACGCGCTGAACAACGGCCTGTTGCCTGTGCAGATTTCTGACGAGTTTCTGGACTTCATCTTCGAGCAGTACGATGCTAATCCTGCGTTGCAGCTCGAAGTAGACCTGGAAGCGCAGACGATTGCGGTGCTGGGCGCAGGTCGCCAGGAGTCGTTCGAGATCAATTCCTACAAGAAATACTGCCTGCTTAACGGCTACGACGACATCGATTATCTGCTGAGCCAGAAATCGGCAATCGAAGCGTACGAGCAGCACTAAGTTTATTCCCTTCTTACGTATTCATGCAAAAACACATCGCGGTACTGCCCGGCGACGGCATCGGGCCGGAAGTGACGGAGCAGGCCCTGGAGGTGCTGAAAGCGGTCGAACAGGCATTCGGGCACCAGTTTTCCTACACGCACGCCCTGGTGGGCGCGGCGGCCATTGACGCAACCGGTAATCCATTTCCTCCGGAAACCGAACAGGCCTGTCGGGAAGCCGACGCCATTCTGTTTGGTGCTATTGGTCACCCCAAATACGACAACGATCCAAAGGCCAAAGTGCGTCCTGAACAGGGACTGCTGGCCATGCGCCGGAAATTAGGGTTGTTTGCCAACCTGCGCCCGGTGCAGAGCTATCCGGCTCTGAGTGACATGTCGCCCCTGAAAAACGATCGCCTGGAAGGCGTTGATCTGGTCGTGTTCCGGGAGCTGACCGGCGGCATTTACTTCGGAGAGCCGCGCGGCCGCAGCGAAAACGGCGAATCGGCGTTCGATACGTGTTTGTATTCCAAAGCAGAAATCGAGCGCATTGCCAAACTGGCGTTCGAAGCAGCACAGCGCCGTCGGAAAAAGTTAACGCTGGTCGACAAGGCCAACGTGCTGGCTACCTCGCGGTTGTGGCGTGAAACGGTCAAAGCCATGGCGCCTGCATATCCGGACGTGACGCTCGACTTTATGTTTGTCGACAACGCGGCCATGAAGCTGATCCAGCAACCCGCGTACTTCGACGTGATCGTAACGGAAAACATGTTCGGCGACATTCTGACCGACGAGGCATCGGTGATTACCGGCTCCCTGGGTATGTTGCCTTCGGCGTCGGTAGGCGACCAAGTGGCGCTGTTCGAGCCCATCCACGGTTCGTATCCGGAAGCGGCAGGTCAGTCGCGTGCCAACCCCATGGCCGCGATTTTGTCTGCTGCGATGTTGCTCGAATATGCCTTTGGCATGGCCGAAGAGAGTCAGGCCATCAATCAGGCAGTCGAACAGGTACTGGCCGAAGGGTTCCTGACCGAAGATCTGAACCGCACGAATCCGCAGACCACGCAGGCCGTAGGCAGTCGCATTGCTGCTTTGGTCAAAGAATCGGTCGCCGCGAAAAACTGATTCAGGTTTCTATCATCATAGAAAACGCGCAAAGCGCCCGCATAAGTGGGCGCTTTGCGCGTTTTCGTACTTAAGCCTTGGCCTTAGCGAACGGCCATCTGCAGGAGCCATGCTTTGGCATCGGCAACCGTGCGGAAATGTTCTACTTGAAGGGCACCGGCCTGTTGACTTTTGGCGTGTGCTTTATTCATGGACGCCTGCCCAAAAACATCTTCCGGCACCACAAACGCAATGTATTGGACGCCTTCTTCTTTGACACGCGGAAACCAAACGTCCTTGATCAGATCCTGGCTTCCCGGTGCGTAGACTTTAACGCCCCGCAGGTCTACCAAGCATTTCTTCAAGCCCAGTGCCTGAATCATCGCAAACTCGTGCTGACAAACGGCTTCTAGCTGTTTTAAGGGGATAAATCCATTCAATGTGACCGACAAGCAATCGAGTGCCAGGTCGTGTATCACCTGGGCGTTGGTTGTAAGTAAGTTGGCTACTTTCTGCTCAATTGTCTTCATGTGAAAAAGTTATCTGATGAGTCAGTAAACGTAGTTCAATTTTTTATTGAAAATGTTATAATAATGGGGCTTTACACCACAGATCTACCGGCTGGTCTGCTTTCCTACTATTTCTCTTCTCTGCAACCGGGTTCTCTTTAGCCGGCTTGCTCGTCCAACAGCCGGAGGTGACTGACGAGACAGGGCTTTCTAACGACCGATCTTCCCCTCACAAGTAAGGTAGACGCGAAGCGAAACGAAGCATACCACTTGGAGGCGCTCCATCGAAACGTATGTTTCTCTCAAGATTACGGGCCAACCCTACGTCCTCACGAGCAAGCCCTGTGGGGAAAAAGCAAAAAGCTCGTCTTTCCAGAGAAAGACGAGCCTGTTCATCAAACCTTTTAATAAAATCTTAGCTGGCGCGGTGCGAAGTTTCCCAGGAGCGAACAGGAGCAATCGCCTCTGATTGGTTTTCCAAGCGGGCCATGGTATCGTACCAGCGGATCTTGTAGTGCACCTGCACTTTTTTGCGCTTGGGCTTTTCGTCAGTGTTTACTTTTTTCACCGGAACGGTCGGCGTGTTGATGGAATCGCTCGGTGTTGTGGTCTCAGGTTCCACTTCTTCGTTTGCTTTCGACGAGGCGCTGGTGCCTTTGCCGGGGCCTTCGCTCATAAACGCCAAGCCGTCTTCTTCCTGCGTAGAGTCCGGGTTCAGGGCCGAATCGGTAGGCGGCGCGAGTTCGACGCTATCCACTTCCACCATAATCGAGTCCGTCAGTTCCTCTTCTTCTTCCAGTTCGGGGTGCAGCGGAATGTCGATCACGTACGACTTGCCTTCCTCTTTCACCGTCAGCGTATTGGCGCGCAACCAGGGGTTGTACAACTTCAAAAGCTTGTAGTTGATGCCTTGATCGATGGCCCAGGTCGTCAGGTCTGCGATGGTGCTGTCGACGGTAACTTTGCGTACAGGCTCCTGTTGGTACAGATCCGATTTGGCCATGTTAAAGCCGTATTTTTTCGGATGCTGGATGATTTCTTTGGCCGCCATGATGCGGAACATGTACCGCGACGTCTCCTCATTCAACAGCAGATTGTAGTAAGAGTCCTGCTTTTGTGAGGCCATGGCACGCTCAATGCGCCCCATGCCAGCGTTATAGGCAGCCAGCGCGTTGGCATAGCTTCCGAAGTAGTTGCGCAGGAACAGGAAATAACGGGCTGCGGCGTCGGTTGCTTTAAGCGGGTGGTAGCGCTCGTCTACTTCGTTGTTGACTTCCAGGCCCAGTTCTTTGGCCGTTTCTTCCATCAACTGCCAGAAACCTACCGCTCCTACGGGCGATACCACATTTTCGAAGTTGCTTTCTACGGCTACCACGTATTTCAAATCTTCCGGAAGGCCGTATTGCCGCAGGATGGGCGTGATTTGAGGAAACCAGCGGTTCGCACGCTTCATCATGATCATGGAGTGCGAATGCCAGTACGTGTACGACAGAAGCTCGCGGTCGAAACGCTCCTGCAGGTCGCGCTGGCGCATCGGTACGGTTTCGCTGGCGAACTTCACATTCTTGACGGGAACTTCGACCGGATTGACCTGATACTGGTAACGCATGGGCTCTTCGGCGTCGAACGCCAACTGCGGAACCGGCGCGTTAGGAGCTTCGTGAGCGGAAAGTTGATTATAGCTGAGATACCCAGCCATTAGGCAGAACACTGATCCGAAAACAAATGTCAGTAACTGTTTCATGGCATCATCTTTTTTTCGTGAACAAAAAAGCAAGGATTCAATTTTTCCTTACATCTGTGCAAATATACGTTTAGTTTGTATTGTGTTACGAAGAAATAAGACGCTTTTCGGCGAAATGCACAGATCACACGGCGGGTGGAAAGGGCCGCGGGGTAATTGTAAGAGGCAGTCTAGAAGTTGGGCTGTAGTAGGTATTTCGAGTAAAAATCGTCGATAACTTTCACCGCTTCTTCGGGAGTATCTACAAGATTTACCAATTCCAGGTCTTCGGGGTTGATGTTGTGTTCCTCTTTCAGCACGATTTCTTCAATCCACTGAAAGAGGCCATCCCAGAATTTACGACCCACCAACACGATGGGGAAGCGCCCGATTTTACGGGTCTGAATCAGGGTAATTGCTTCGAAGAGTTCGTCAAGGGTACCCATGCCACCGGGCATTACCACAAACCCTTGGGCATACTTGATGAACATCACTTTGCGAACAAAGAAGTAATCGAAATTCAGGAGCTTGTCCCGATCGATGTAGATATTATTGAACTGCTCGAACGGGAGTTGGATGTTGAGTCCCACGGACTTACCTCCCTGTTCATGAGCACCTTTGTTACCAGCTTCCATAATGCCCGGCCCGCCGCCTGTGATAACGCCATAGCCGTGCCGTACCAGTTTGGCCGCGATTTCTTCGGCCATTTTGTAGTACGGGTGGGAAGGTTTGGTACGCGCCGACCCGAAGATGGAAACGCAGGGGCCAATCTTGGCAAGCTTCTCAAAACCTTCCACAAACTCGGACATGATTTTGAAGATCGCCCACGAATCAGCACTCTTTATCTCGTTCCAATCGCGATCCTGGAACGCCAGTCGGATCCGGTTTTCTTCTTCGCTAAGCTTTGTTTCGGTCTTCTTATAGTTCGAATCGGGCATACCCCTGCTGGTTAAATGGAGGCATTTTTTCGTGAAAAATGCAGGAACGTGATCCATGTACGTCCTGCATCGTCAGAGTTGCCGACCGCAAAACTATCGGAAAACCGAAAAAGAGACAAACATCCCAATTGTATTACACCCTTCATGTTCAACACGTTATCGCACAAAACCTATGTTCGACGATACCCGCTACTAGGTTGTTTACAGCCGTAAAGATAAGCCTCCCGGGAGCAAAGGGTTTTGTAAGAACCCGACTCCCTTCCTGCATTTTCTGTAGAAAAACTTACGTTCTTCGTGACTAATGCTTTTATACTCCTGTCAGGCAAGAAGGTTACGCAAGGCTTCGGTTAAATCAGGATGCTGGTAGGTGAAGCCGAGGTCAGCGATCTTCTGATTGGAGACGCGATTGCCCGACAGCGCGATGTCGGCCTTCTCGCCCAGTACGGTGCGGAGCGCAAACGCGGGAATGGCCGGTGCCCAGAGGGGGCGGTGCAACACCTTCGCGATGGCCTGCGTCATGGCGGTATTGGTCACCGGTTCGGGTCCTACGGCGTTGTAGACACCCTGCATCTGGTCGTTTTCAAGCGCCATGATAAAAAGTCGGCAGAGGTCGTCGAGGTGAATCCACGGCATGTACTGGTCGCCCGAACCCAGCGGGGCACCCGCGCCCAGGCGTACAGGCAGCGCGAGTTGCGGCAGTGCGCCGCCTTCGTTGCTCAGCACAATTCCGATGCGCAGCTTGACCACCCGCATTCCCAGGCTTTTGAACGAGTCGGCGGCGGCTTCCCAGCGCTGAACGACGTAGGCAAGAAAGTCGTTGGCGGCCGGGGCGTCCTCGGCCACCCAGCGGTCGCCCGTATTTTTTCCGTAGATGCTAATGCCCGAAGCGCTGATAAAACTGCGTACGGTATGGGGCGTAGTAGCCAGGGCGTTGTGCAGCACGGCGGCCGATTGTACCCGGCTGCTGATGATTTCTTTTTTGCGTTGGTCGGTCCACCAGCCTTCGCCCACATTGGCCCCGGCCAGGTGTACCAGGGCATGCGCCTGTTGCAGAGCGGCCTGTTCGACAAAGCCGCGTTCGGGCTGCCACCGGTACGTGGGCACTTCATAAGAGTGAGCACTCCGGCTCAGGTGCATGACGTGGTGACCGGCTTCCTGGAGTAGAGTGGTCAGGCGGCGGCCGATCAGGCCGGTGCCGCCGGTTATCAGTACATTCATAATGGGAGCTTTTGTGAAGAGTACGCAGGGCGGGAGCAGAAGTATACCCCCTGCCGACGCGATCAGCGGTCTTTGGTCCGTTTGTCGCCAAATTCTTTCCAGTGACGACGGTAGCGGATGCGGTTCCAGTTCCGCTTGTCTTTCTGCTGCGGGTCGCCCAGCAATCCCCGGAAGGTAGCCGTCAGCAGAAACTGATGCATGACCGGGTCTTTGTCAAGCGAGGCGTCGTAGTAGCCGGTTGGGTTGCGTACGACGCTGATCAGGTAATGCAGTAGCACATAGACTTCCATGCGCTCGTTCAGACCGATGTTGACCCCGCCGCCCGGCCCCAATTCGGGATAAAAGATCGACCGTTTCTGCACGCCAGGAAAATTTTCGGTCGGTGTAGGGGTGATGCGCGAGTAGACCATCCCGGCGTAAAACGTACCGTACCAGAACATCACGTGGTCTTCAGCGTCGTAGAGCGTATTGGAGAAAATGCGCGTGAGGTTGATGCCGGCGCTGCCGCCCAGCTTGTAGTTGGTGGCGCGGGTGTAGAGCCCTGCGTCGCGGTCACGGCCGGTCGCGCGCTCCATCGCCAGATGCGTTTGCAGGTAGTACGAAGGATCGTATTCCCACCCGTAGCCCAACTGGAGGCTCCGGCTGAACAATGAAGGTTGTGCCCGAGGCAGTTGCAGGCCAAAGCCCAGGCCGGCCGAGTAAAAACGATCAGGCGGTTGCGCTGCGGCGGGCAGCATCAGGAGAGTTAGCGCCAGGAGGAGGAGAAATCGCACGGAAGAATAACGTTGCTGCGTAGTGACTCGTACGCGCAAGCTACTGATTTTCTGCGATTACTATCAGCCAGCCCATCCTTCGCGGTCCAGACTGCGGTACTGGATGGCTTCGGCCAGGTGTTCGATCTTGATGTCTTCGCTATCGGCCAGGTCGGCAATGGTGCGCGACACTTTCAAAATGCGGTCATAGGCCCGTGCCGACAGCCCCAGGCGCTCCATGGCGGTTTTGAGCAGCGTACGACCCGCCTGGTTGATCACACACACTTCCTTAACCAGTTGCGAGGGCATCATGGCGTTGGAAAACACGTCCTTATGTCCCTGGAACCGTTCCTGTTGCTGCGTCCGTGCCCGGATGACCCGATCGCGGATCTGCTCGCTCGACTCAGCTTTGCGGGTGGCTGTCATCTCGTCGAACGACACGGGCGTGACTTCTACGTGCAGGTCGATCCGGTCCAGCAGGGGGCCGCTGACCTTGTTCAGGTAACGTTGCACCACACCGGGCGCGCAGACGCACTCTTTTTCCGGATGGTTGTAATAGCCACAGGGGCAGGGGTTCATGCTGGCGATAAGCATAAAATTGGCGGGAAAATCGACGCTGATTTTGGCCCGCGAAATGGTCACGCGTCGCTCTTCCAGCGGCTGACGCATCACCTCCAGAACCGTGCGTTTGAATTCGGGAAGTTCGTCGAGAAACAGAACGCCGTTGTGTGCCAGCGAAATTTCGCCGGGTTGTGGAATGCCGCCACCGCCCACCAGGGCTACGTCCGAGATGGTATGGTGCGGCGCACGAAACGGCCGTGTCGAAATCAGGGACGCATCGGTCGAGAGCCGCCCGGCCACCGAGTGGATCTTCGTGGTTTCCAAGGCTTCGTGGAGCGTTAGCGGGGGGAGGATGGAGGGCAGCCGTTTGGCCAGCATGGTTTTTCCGGCTCCGGGCGGGCCGATCATGATGACGTTGTGCCCACCCGCCGCCGCAATTTCCAAGGCCCGTTTGATGTTTTCCTGACCCTGCACGTCAGAGAAATCGGCGGCGTAGTCGTTCAGTTGGTTGAAAAAGAGTTCGCGTGTGTCGGAAACCAGCGGTGCAATGTCGCGTGTGCCTTCCAGGAACTCAATCGCTTCGCGGATCGTCTCTACCCCAATGACGTCGAGGTTGTTGACAATGGCCGCTTCCGACGCATTTTCCTTCGGCAGGATAAACCCTTTGTATTTCTGGCGACGCGCCTCCACGGCAATGGGCAGCACGCCTTTGACGGGACGCAATACCCCGTCGAGCGACAGTTCGCCCATAACGACGTACTGTTCGAGCGCGGGGGCCTCGATCTGTTCGGAGGCGCGCAGAATGCCCAGTGCAATGGGCAGATCGTAGGCCGATCCTTCCTTTCGGATGTCGGCCGGTGCCAGGTTGACCACGATGCGTTGGCGGGGCATCCGGTAGCCGTAATGGCGAATGGCCGACTCGACCCGCTGCAAACTTTCTTTTACCGCATTATCGGGCAGCCCAACCATATAATACTTGGTGCCGCCCGTCACGTTCACCTCAATGGTGACCGTAAAGGCATCTACGCCATACACCGCACTTCCGTAGGTTTTTGCTAACATGAATCCGCGCTGGTTCCTCGTTAAAATGGCGATGAAATTAGGAAAAATTGCAGAGGAATGCCGTGCTTATTCCAATAAACGGTAGATGTGTACTTGTTGATTGGAAAAAAGGAACAGACGCTGATCGGCTGCCATTGTCAGCTCCGGGGTCATGCCGAGCGGGAGGGCCACGCGCCGTTCGCGCAGGGTGTACAGGTTGTAAAACACCAGTTCCTGTTGATCAACATAGTAGAGTTCTTCGTTGCGAAAACCCACCCAGGCGGTTTTGATGGGTAGTTTCTTTTTGTAGTTCCCCAGGTTGTCGAACACCAGAATGCCGCCCTGCCGGTCGCACACAAAAAGTTGATTCTGGTACTCGCGCATGAACGTGATGTTGTAATCCGCACCAAAAAGTTGCAGATCCAACGGCGTGGTGAACAGCGCTTTTTCAGTCTGGGGGTTGTACTTGAGCAACGCGAAGTTTTGGTTATCGAACACCCAGAGCAGATTGTCGGACGAGGGAGTGGCGGCCTGCGCAAAGCCCACCGCTTCGGGCGAAAAACGGTACCGCGGCGAATCGCGCAGAAAGCGATCGAGGTAGACAAATTCCTGGAAATCACGGTAGAAAACGAAAATGCGCAGGGTCGGCCACGCTTCGAGCGCAGTGGGAACGGCAATCTGCTGCGGCGAATACCCCAGGACGAAATGCCCGGTCGAGTCGTATTGACTGACGTTGCCCTTGGCGTCGGTGAGGTAGAGGTTGCCGTTCCGGTCCAGTGAAGCGTGCTGTACCTTGCCTACCGGTGCACTGCCGATCAGCGTCGGTTCCTGGGCGGCCAGCACCAGGGTCCACAAGAAGCTTACCCAAAAGGCATGTTTCATGGCTGGTAGTAGTTCAGCGCTAACGCCTTGCCGTCAAATTCCGCATACGTGCAGGCCTGAAGCCACTCGCCGGTGTTGATGTAGCGACTGTCCGGCGTCACGTCGAGGTCGAGAGGCAAGTGACGGTGCCCGAATACGTAATAGTCGTGGTGCTCGCGGGCTTCGACCTGGCGGCAATAAGCCAGCAGCCACTCGTCGTCGCCCAGAAACTGCAGGTCTTTTTCCTGATTCTTCTTCCGGCTACTACGCGACCACGTGTGGGCAATTTGCATGCCTACATCGGGGTGAATAAAGCGGAACAGGTGTTGGAGCGGTTTGGCCTGAAACAGCTGCTTGATGATTTTGTAACGCCCGTCGCCGGGACCCAGGCCATCGCCATGACCGATCAGGAATTTTTTATCGTTGAGCAGAAACTGGCGCGGTTGGCGGTACAGCTCCAGCCCGAATTCTTCCTGAAAATAGCCCGCCATCCACATGTCGTGGTTGCCCGTGAAGATTCGCAGGTCGATGCCCGCATCGGCCAGTTCGGCCAGTTTGCCCAGAAAGCGGGTAAAGCCTTTGGGAATGGCGTGCCGATACTCGAACCAGAAATCGAACAGGTCGCCGATCAGAAAGATTACGCCCGCGTCGGCCTGCACCTGTTCCAGCCAGGCGACGACCTTCCGTTCGCGAAGGCGGCTTTGGTGGGGCGTGGGAGCCCCCAAATGAAAATCGGAAACGAAATAAGCTTTTTTATCCGCAGGCAGAACGAGCGATACCATCCGGCAAATATACGAAGGGGGGTGGGGGTGACGAGCGTAGAATAAAAACCAAAAAAAAATCAGGCAAAAGTTTTTAAAAACATTTGCCTGATCTGCTCAAACGATTACTGCTTACTCTTTAGTAGCTTTTACGGAAGAAGCATCCTGAGAAGTTTCATCGTCGGCGCTATTTTTTTCGTTTTCTTCTGATTTTTTTTCAGCGCCCTCTTCTTCTTTCTTGTGACCATTGACCAACGAAGGCGTGGGCGGATGTCCGGCCGACTCACTTCCGGTGAGCCCTTCGGTGAATTTCTGGTAGTTGGTCTGGTGCGCGAACGGACGTTTGCCAATCAGTTTCTCCAGGTCGTTCTGGAAGATGATTTCCCGCTTCAACAACTCCTGCGCTACGGTTTCCAGTTCGTGGCGCTTGTCGAGCAGAAGCTGCTTGGTGCGCTCGTAAGCGGCACTGATAATCTTCCGCACTTCTTCGTCGATCGTACGTGCCGTGTCTTCCGAATAAGGCTTGTTGAAGTTGTATTCCGACTGCTTGGAATCGTAGTACGACACATTGCCGATTTTATCGTTCATGCCGTACATCGTCACGATGCCATACGCCATCTTGGTGATCCGCTCCAGGTCGCTGAGCGCACCGGTTGAGATTTTACCGAAAATGATGTCTTCGGCGGCGCGACCGCCCAGTGCCATGCACATTTCGTCCAGAAGCTGCTCGGTGGTATAAAGGAACTGCTCTTTGGGCAGGTACTGCGCGTAACCCAGCGCGGCCACCCCACGCGGCACGATGCTCACCTTGACCAACGGATCGGCGTGCTCCAGGAACCAGCCCGCCACGGCGTGACCGGCTTCGTGATACGCCACGATCTCTTTTTCTTCGGGCGAGATGATTTTGTTTTTCTTCTCCAGCCCACCAATCACCCGGTCGATTGCATCCTGAAAATCCTGCATGTCGATCCGGTCCTTGTTGCGACGGGCAGCAATCAGCGCCGCTTCGTTACACACGTTGGCGATTTCGGCACCGGCAAAGCCCGGCGTCTGAGCCGCGATCTTCTTGGCATCGATGTCGGACGCAAGCTTCAGCGGCTTCATGTGTACCCGGAAGATCGCCTCACGCCCCACGATGTCGGGCTTGTCGATCGAAATCTGACGGTCGAAACGACCGGGGCGCAGCAGGGCCGAGTCCAGAATGTCGGGGCGGTTTGTTGCCGCCAGGATGATAACACCCGAGTCGGTTGCGAAGCCGTCCATCTCAACCAGCAGCGAGTTCAGCGTATTTTCCCGTTCGTCGTTCGAGCCGGGCATCTGCCCTTTGCCCCGCGAGCGGCCAATGGCGTCGATCTCGTCAATGAAGATGATACACGGTGCTTTCTCTTTCGCCTGCTTGAACAGGTCACGCACCCGCGCGGCCCCGACACCGACGAACATTTCTACGAAGTCGGAACCCGACAGCGAAAAGAACGGAACGCCCGCTTCGCCGGCAACGGCCTTGGCCAACAGGGTTTTCCCGGTTCCGGGAGGGCCTACCAGCAACGCACCTTTCGGGATTTTACCCCCAAGTTTGGTGAACTTGCCAGGCGCTTGCAGAAAATCCACAATCTCTTTCACCTCTTCTTTGGCTTCTTCCAGCCCCGCTACATCGGCAAAGGTGATCTTAACTTTGTTTTCGGCATCGAACAGCGCCGCTCGCGATTTGCCGATGTTGAAGATCTGCCCGCCGGCCCCGCCGGTCGTCATCCGCCGCATCAGGAACCAGAAGCCAAACAACAACAGGAGGAAAATGCCCCAGGTGAAAAACTGTTCCGTCAGGTTATGGCGTACTTCGAGACGATACCCGATTTGCTGGTCGGGCGGGACCTGAGCTTCCAGTTTGCCGTAATCGGCTAGGAACGTCTCCAGATCGACCCGGAAGCTGTAGTGCGGCCCCTGGTACAACGCAAACGGACGGCTTTCCGAAAGCTCTTTCCGGTACTTTTCGTTTTCCAGGGCGGAGTCTTTCAGGGTGACCTCCACAATCTCGCGGTTGATGATGTCGACTTTCTTGACATCGCCGCTCAGGTACATGTTTTCGAAACGACGTTGCGTAATTTCGATGGTCGACGTTGAGCGGTTCAACCACGACACGCCAAAAATCAGTAACACCAACGCCGCAATGATCCAGATCTGATAATTGGGTTTTTGTGGTGGATTTGGTAAAAACTTTTTCTTTCTATTTCTATCGCTCATCGACTCTTAGTATTGAATATCAAAGTTACAACAACAGGAGAAACCCCGGACGAATTATTCTGTTTCGATATGCGTAACGCGGGCGTCTCCCCAAAGGTGCTCCAGATCGTAGAATTGCCGTTTGTCTTTGCGGAAAACGTGCGCCACCGCGTCGGCGTAATCAATCAAAATCCATTCCCGGTTGGTTTTTCCTTCCACATGCCAGGGCTGTTCTTTAGTGGCTTTGTAAACCAATTCCTGTACCGAATCGGTGATGGCGTCTACCTGTGTATCGGAATTTCCGGAGCAGATCACAAAATAATCTGCCACGGCATTGCCCACGTGGCGCAGGTCGAGAATGGTGATCTGGGAGGCTTTCTTATCTTGCATTCCCTGTACAATCAACTCGGCGAGTTGTTGGCTGGTCTGCGGTTTTTGTGACGTAGTCAATAATGTGAACTTGTTAGTGGAAAAAAGGCATGGAGATCTCCCAAAGAGGTCTTTTTGCAAATAACTTAAAAAAGGTCAGATAACCTTGAACAATATTCCCGCCAATACGGTATTTATCGGTCACCATCGCCTGAATCTGCCATCTTGTCACTCAACGAATGACGAATGCGCGCTATTGCTCCAACAGGGAAAGGCCTTTGAAGGAACCCTCATCAGCACCGATCACCAGACCGCCGGGCGGGGGCAGCGGGGCAACCAGTGGGAGTCGGCCGCGAACCAGAACCTGACGTTTTCGGTGGTGCTGCTGCCTACCTTTTTGCGTGCCGACGAACAGTTTCTACTAAGCATGGCCGTAGCCGTAGGTGTACGCGAAGGGCTGGCCCGTTTGGACCACCCGGCGCTCGACCCGGCAGCGCTGTCCGTCAAATGGCCCAACGACATTTACTACCAGGATCAGAAACTAGGCGGCCTGCTGTTGGAAAACACCGTCCGTCAGGTCTCTCTTCAACACACGATAGCCGGAATTGGTTTGAATGTCAACCAAGCAAATTTTGCCGTGGCGAAGGCGACTTCTCTGTTTCTGCTCACGGGCACGGCCTGGGATCGGGAAGAAGTGCTGCAAAGCGTAGTGCAGGGCGTGGAGCGGCAGTACCTCCAGTTGCGAAACGGACAGCGCGATACGCTCCGGGCGCACTACCTGCGGCACCTGTACCGCTATCAGGAAGTGCATCGGTTTCGGGAGACCGACGGGCGCACATTTGCGGGCGAAGTAGTAGGCGTTTCTCCGCAGGGACATCTGGTGATCCGCGAAGAGACCCAACTCCGCCGTTTTGGCATGAAGGAGATCGAATTTCTGGACTAGCGTAGCAGCGAGGGCAGCGTGCTTTCGTGCAGGTCGATGGCTTCTTCGGTACTCAGCCACACCTTTCCGTCCAACACAAAACCCGTTGGGGTCACTTGCCCCAGCCACTGATACGCGACACCGACTGCGGCTTCGAACGCTTCCTTGTGTTCGCGCTTGACCGATACCACCACCCGGCTCTGGCTCTCGCCGAAGTAAAAGATGTCGCCGCGCAAGTCCGTTTTGTTTTCTACCGTAAAGCCAAGCTGGCCCGGCATGGCCGCTTCGGCCAGCGCCACGAACAGCCCGCCGTCCGATACATCGTGCGCCGACCGGATCAACTTCTGCTGAATTAGGCTTTTGATTGCCGCCTGCACGTCGTATTCCTCTTGAAGGTCGAACGCCGGGGCCGGCGATTTTTTCACCTTGTGGTATGAATACAGGTATTCGGAGCTGGCGAGGTCCTTTTTCGGCGTACCAATCAGGTAGATCAGGTCACCGGCTTCGCGGAAATGGAGCGTCATGCGGTTGGCTACGTCGTCCATCAAACCCAGCATCCCTATGGTTGGCGTGGGGAACACCGGCCCTTCGTCCGACGACTGGTTGTAGAAGCTGACGTTGCCGCCCGTTACGGGCGTATTAAACTGCTCGCAGCCTTTTTTCATGCCTTTGATGGCCGACACAAACTGCCAGTAAACCTCCGGAACGTACGGATTGCCGAAGTTGAGGCAGTTGGTGATGGCAACCGGCTCGCCGCCGCTGCACACGATGTTGCGGGCCGCTTCGGCCACGGCGATGGCGCATCCTTCTTCGGGGTCGGCGTTGACGTAGCGCGAGTTGCAGTCGACCGTGATGACGATGGCCTTGTTGGTGTCTTTGATGCGCACCACGGCCGCGTCCGACGGTTGGTTGGTGCTCATGTTGTCGGTGCCGACCATCGAGTCGTACTGTTGGCTGACCCAGTTGCGCGAGCAGATGTTGGGGTGCGACAGCAGGTGCCGTGCCACGGCCGGATAGTCGGTCGGTTCGGCCACCGCATCGATGTCAAATTTCTTGAACTCCTGGTAGTAGGCCGGTTCGCGGTACTCGCGGTGGTACACCGGCGCGCCGCCACCCAGCACGAGGTCGTGGGCCGGTACGTCGGCCACCAGTTCGCCGTGCATGTGAAACTTGAGGCGTTTGGTGTCGGTCACCACGCCGATCTGCGCGCAGTTCAGGTCCCACTTGTCGAAGATGGCTTTGACTTCGGCCTCGGCACCTTTCTTCACCACGATCAGCATCCGCTCCTGCGATTCCGACAGCAGGATTTCGAACGGTACCATGCCTTCCTGCCGCATCGGTACTTTGTCGAGCCAGATGTCCATGCCGTGTTCACCCTTGGCGCTCATTTCTGACGTGGAGCAAATAATGCCCGCCGCGCCCATGTCCTGAATGCCGATCACCTGTTTGGTGGCCAGTACTTCGAGCGTGGCTTCCAGCAAAAGCTTCTCCATGAACGGATCGCCGACCTGTACCGAAGGCAAATCTTTCGCGGAGTCTTCCGTGATGTCTTTCGAGGCGAAGGCCGCCCCGTGAATGCCGTCTTTGCCCGTGGCCGAGCCGACGATGAACACCGGATTGCCCACGCCGTACGAGGTGGCGCTGGCCGTCATGTCCGTTTTCACGATGCCCGCCGAAAAGGCGTTGACCAGCGGATTGACGTGGTAGCAGTCGTCGAAGTAAATTTCGCCGCCCACGGTCGGGATGCCGAACGCATTACCGTAGTCGCCGATGCCTTTCACCACGCCTTTAATCAGCCATTGGGTCCGGGCTTTTTTCGGATCGCCGAAGCGCAGCGAGTTGAGTTGCGCCACGGGCCGCGCGCCCATTGTGAAAATGTCGCGGTTAATGCCGCCTACGCCCGTCGCGGCGCCCTGGTATGGTTCCAGCGCCGACGGGTGGTTGTGCGATTCGATTTTGAAACTGCAGGCCAGCCCGTCGCCAATGTCGACCAGTCCGGCGTTTTCTTCTCCCGCTTTCGCCAGCATCCGCTCTGAGTCGCGCGGCAGGGTTTTGAGCCACACAATCGAGTTTTTGTACGAACAGTGTTCGGACCACATCACCGAGAAAATGCTCAGTTCCGTGAAATTGGGCTGGCGTCCCAGAATTTCGCAGATGCGGTCGTATTCTTCGGGCAGGAGGCCCAGTTGCTGGGCGGTGTCGACGGTCGGCAGGTCTTGTACAGGCATGAGAAGAATTGGATTTCAGCCGCAAAACTAACCCAAAAGTAAAAATGGAATGGCCGCCACCCGGATTAATCTGCAACCGCACACCTCAGACCGAAAAAAGGCAGCCCCCGGCGGAGGCTGCCTTGTTATATGCACAAGGAGGACGATCAGCACTGATCCTTGGGCAGGAGCGATAATGGGAGGAAACTGCGGGTAGGGTGGGAGAACAAAGACGAGGTTTTGTCGTCTAGCTTAAACATAATCGGCAGTACCATCTTCACCTTCACGGCCTGGCCGCTTTGCTTGCCGGGATTCCAGTTGGGCATCTCGCTGACCACACGCACCGCCTCGGCGTCGCAGCCCGCGCCAATGCCTTTGACGGATTTCACGTTGGAGATCGTCCCGTCTTTCTCAATGATGAATTCCACGAATACGCGCCCTTCGATGCCCATCCGACGGGCCTGGGCGGGGTAAGCGAGGTTTTCCTGCAAGTAGCTGGTGACTGCCTCCATGCCACCGACGGGGGCAGGTTGCTCTTCCACAACCAGAAAGACTTCGTCGCTGGGCGATTGATTCAGCGCGTTTTGCTGATCGAGTTCATGCAGCCGGTCGAACAGCGCCCGGATGTTTTGCTTGTCTGCGGGCGTCGCTTCCGGAAGCGCAACGCCCAATTCGCGCAGCTTGGCGTCGGGGATTGTGAAATACTCAATCTCCTCACCGTACTTTTCTTTGTACCGGGTTAGTTCCTGGTTGATGGCTTCTTCGTCCATCTGAGCGATGGTAGTTGCAGCGGTGGGTTCGGCCGACGCGGTGCTGTCTTGTTCGCAGCTCACCAGGACACCGAGGGTCAGGGCGATGGCCACTGCGGCCGCGCCTTTCCACCAGGCCAGGGGAACATGATTTTTCTGTAACATGGTGATTCTTTGTTTGATATGAAATTGATGAAACGAGTGGGTAAGCGAGAGGCCCGCGCCGGCCAGGGCCTGTTGTGCCAGCAGGCGCGCGTAGGAGGTCGGCGATTGGGAGGCAACCGTACGGCGATCGGCGATGAACTCGTGCAACTCGCGCAGGTCGCGTTCGATGAGGTAGACCGCAGGGTGAAACCAGAAGCAAATCTTGACGAGGTTGAGCCCCAGCACGTCCCAGGAATGAAGTCCCCGGATGTGGGCCTCCTCGTGGGCGATCAGGGCGCGCTGTGACGCTTCGTCCAGGTCGGGCGCGGGGGCCAGACACAGGTAACGGAAGAACGAAAACGTAGGAAGGTGGTCAGCCAGCTGCACGACCCGGTAATCGGTCGCTTGCGTTTGGCGGCCCCGTCGGATGCAGGCAAGCACCTTCGCGGTACGGTACACCAAGAAGGCCGCACTGCCCAGCATGCCCGCCAGGTAAATCCCCCACCCGAGGGCCGCTGGGGAAGGCAGCGGCAACCCGGTGCGCGTCGCCGAAATCTGCACTTCAGGGAGCCAGAGCCGCTGGGCCTGGGCCGACACGCGTTCCAGAAACATCGGTGCCGCTACATCGCCTGCGAACGCCGCCGGCCACGAGACGTGGATCAGGGGCAACCCGACCGAGAGCACCGTCGCGCCCAGCAGAAAGAAGCGGTTGAAGCCCAGATGCGTGGCCCTGCGAAACAGCAGGCCGTAGACGCCGTACCACACAACCAGGCAAAAGCTGGCTTCCAGTAAGTAAGTGAGGAATGGATTCATGGTTTCGTGCATGAGGTGTTCGGGAAAACAGGGCAATGAATTTTACTCGTGAGGCGACCAACTGGAACTACTGGCAACCACGAGGTTCTGATGTACAATCAATTCAGTAACAGGGAATCGGAGGGGCATGCCTCGGCTAGAGGGCGTCCAACCGGTGACTGCGCTTCGCTTGTACACGCCGTCCCACTGGCCAGCCAGTACGGCCTGATGGCTCCGCTTTACCTGGAAGGTATAGAGTCCGTCGGGTAATCCCTTTTGTGCGCTGATCCAGGTAAGTCCTTGGTCGTCCGACGTGAACAACTCGTTATAGGCCAAGGCATAAAGTGTATGACCATCTGTACTGATGTTGTGCAACGCACGATCCGCCATGATAGGCTGCCACTGTTTCCGGTGTTGATCAGATTTGAAAGCACCTTGATTGGTGCCGATGTAGAACTCGCCATCCAGGGCCGTGATGCCGTTGACTTGCAGATGAGGAGTACGATACACCGCCCGCCATTCGTGCTTGGCCGCATCCAGTACGTACAACCCTTCGTTTGTCCCAACGAATAACTGATGATCGATTTCTGTAAACCGCCGGATTGTCAGATTGCTAAGGCCCTGGTTATAGGGTTTCCACGACTGTCCCTCGTCAGTTGAGAGAAAGACGCCACTCCCCTGAGTGCCGACAAAAAAACTGTCGTGATAGAAGGCAAGAGCATCCAGTTTGTGCTTCGTCTCCGGGAGCGTAGGGGTGGGTTGCCAGACATGCCGTCGAAAATCGTACAAGAAAAGCCCGTGTTCTTGTGTAGTGACTCCGAGCCACGCTTCCGAAGCTGCCATGTCGCTCAGGTGCAATGCTTTAGGTAATCCTTTGCTGTGATTTGTCCAGGTTGCGCCATCGTCGGTCGAGAAGTAGATGAGTCCCCGTTCAATCCCCTGCTTCCTCTCTTTTGCGAGGCCTTGCTTCTCCACAGATGTACCAGCCTGGCGGACGGCCCTTTCCTGTTTCTGTGCAGGAGGCGCTTCCAGGAAGAAAACTACGTTGGCAATAAGTAACAGGGATAGAGGCGATTTCATGGCTATTGTTCAGGAAGTGGTAACCGTGATGTGGCTAAAGTCGCTACTCTTCCGGTTGGATGTCGTCCTTTAGGTAGCGCATCAGTTCGTCGACTTCCTTCAGGCTGAGGTTTTCTTCCTTGGCGAAAAAGGAGACCATCTGGCGGAACGAGCCGTTGAAATAGCGGCCCATCAGGCTTTTGAGAAATTGCTTCCGGTACGTGTCGCGGTCAATCCGCGGGAAGTATTCGTGCGTTTTGCCATAGGCTTTGTGACCCACGAACTCCTTTTTCTCCAGAATGCGCACGATGGTCGAAACCGTGTTGTACGCGGGCTTGGGTTCGGGGAGTTCTTCGATGATGTCTTTGACAAAGGCCTTCCCCAACTGCCAGAGCACCTGCATGATCTCTTCTTCGGCTTTGGTTAATTCTTTCATGCTTACAAGGTAAAACTAATTTTTTAGTTTAAAAACGAAGGTCTTAGTTTTTTTGTTGCGATGCATAAAAAAAGACGCCCCGAAGAGCGTCTTACGCATGTGGTTATCAAAAGGGGTAAACGAATCAGAAGCGCAAGCTAAGCGCCCCTAGGCCGTATTGCAGAAGTGTAAAATTGTAGACCTCGTCGTTGTCGGCACCTCCCTCCAGAAAGCGGTAGCCGATGCGGGCGGTTAGCTGATCGGTCACCTGGAAGGGCAGCGCCACCTCAAAATCGAAGGCCCGGCCCTGCGGCGAGGCCAGTCCGTCGCCTTCCACCAGCAACCCGAACCGCTCGGCGAACCGCCAGTTGAAGTAGAGGTTGATCAGCGGCACAAATCCGACGTTGCTTTTGCGGGCGCTGAGGCCTTCCTGTGCCACGTCGATGTACGCGTCGCGAATTTTGGCGGTGAGGCCCGCCCCCGCCCGGATGCGGTCGCTTTCGATAAAATCGTAGCGGTAGGTAAGGCGGTACGAATTGAAGACATAGGTCAGCGTCGTAGGCTCCTCAGGACCAAAGGTGCTTCCCATGTAGGCAATCGGCTGGCGAAAGGCACCGGTGTACGTCAGCTGTAACGGCGCAAACAGCAGGAAGACGTTGTGCCGGTCGCCGAACCGATACCCCGCCCGAAAACGATAGTATACTTTCAGGCCGGTGCTCAGTTGCTCGTTGGCGTCGAACAGCGTTCCCCCGTCGCCCGGAATGCGAATGTCGTTGTAGGTGGGCATGACCAGCCCCGCTTCGGCATCGGCCAGTGCCTGGGCAAACAAGTTCCCCGAAAAGAAGAATAAGATCGAAAGTGGAAGGTAAAAAATGCGATTCATCTCGTAGCTAGGTTTCTGTAGCTAACGAGTCAGCGCGGAGCGGGGTTATTCAGCGAAACGTAATGAAGTAGTTCAGAACGAAATTCCAGAACGTAACGGCACCGATGGCCAGTAGCTTGGCCATGTAGAAGGGAACACGCATTTTGTCGTTCAGGACCCAGATCAGGAAGTTGTTGAGCAACAACCCCACGGCCGAAATCCCGATGAAGAGGCCGTATTGCCGCGCGATGTGCGGGTCCTGGCTGGCAAAAGTCCAGATGCGGTTCAGGTAGTAGTTGGAAGTGGCAGCGGCCAGAAATCCCGCGCTGTTGGCGACGTATTTCTGGATGCGCAACTGCTCTTTCAGGAGCCACGTAATGCCGAAATCGATAAAAACGCCCGAAAAGCCTACCACGGCGAAGCGGAGCATTTTATAGAATAAATCTTCGGTCAGTAGGCGCATGTTGCCGCAATAATACAGAAAAAGCCCTCTGTGTCACCACAGAAGGCTTTTCTATGCAAGTCTATACAGGCGGTTCGAGACCTAGTAGCGGTACAGGTCGCTTTTGAACGGACCTTTTTTCTCTACGCCAATGTAGCTGGCCTGCTCGTCGGTCAGTTCTTCCAGTTCCACTCCGATTTTCGCCAGGTGGAAGGCGGCCACTTTCTCGTCGAGGTGTTTCGGCAGCGTATACACCTTGTTTTCGTAGTTCTCGTGGTTTTTCCAGAGCTCGATCTGGGCGAGCGTCTGGTTCGAGAACGAGTTCGACATGACGAACGAAGGGTGGCCTGTGGCACAACCCAGGTTCACCAGACGGCCTTCGGCCAGCACGATGATGTCGGTGCCGTCGATGGTGTATTTATCGACCTGTGGTTTGATTTCGACTTTGGTGTTGCCGTAGGTTTTGTTCAGCCACGCCATGTCGATCTCGTTGTCGAAGTGCCCGATGTTGCAGACGATGGTTTTGTCTTTCATCTTCCGGAAATGCTTCTCGGTCAGGATCGACTTGTTGCCTGTTGCCGTCACGATGATGTCGGCGCGCGGTGCAGCACTTTCCATCTTTTTCACTTCGTAGCCGTCCATGGCGGCCTGCAAGGCGCAGATCGGGTCGATTTCCGTCACAATTACGCGTGCACCGGCACCGCGCAGCGAGGCTGCCGAGCCTTTGCCCACGTCACCGTAACCGGCCACTACCGCTACTTTACCGGCGATCATCACGTCGGTAGCGCGGCGAATGGCGTCTACACACGATTCTTTACAGCCGTATTTGTTATCGAATTTCGATTTGGTAACCGAGTCGTTTACGTTGATGGCCGGCATCGGCAGTGTACCTTTCCGCATGCGCTCGTACAGACGCATAACGCCGGTGGTCGTTTCTTCCGAAATCCCACGGATGTCTTTCACCAGTTCCGGGTATTTGTCCAACACCATGTTGGTCAGGTCACCGCCGTCGTCCAGGATCATGTTCAGGGGCTTGCGCTCCTCGCCGAAGAACAACGTTTGCTCGATGCACCAGTCGAACTCTTCTTCCGTCATGCCTTTCCAGGCGTAGACCGAAATTCCGGCCGCAGCGATGGCCGCAGCGGCATGGTCTTGCGTAGAGAAGATGTTGCACGACGACCAGGTAACTTCTGCACCCAACGCCACCAACGTCTCGATCAACACCGCCGTCTGGATCGTCATGTGCAGACAGCCTGCAATGCGCGCTCCCTTCAATGGCTGCGAAGGACCGTACTCTTCCCGAATCGCCATCAGGCCGGGCATCTCGGCCTCGGCCAGCTCAATTTCTTTACGGCCCCAGTCGGCCAGCGCCAGGTCTTTGACCTTGTGCTTTACATACGTTTCAACCATAACTTGTTTAATTTCAGCGTTTACCTGCAAAGGTACTTATTTTGTCGCTTGGCAAGAAACGCCCGGATTAGCAAAGCGCCCCGCCCGATGTACCATAATTTTTTGATGACATCGAACATTGTTTTTTTGAAGCGCGCGCTCTAACTTGCACGTCTTTAAAATTAGTCTAAATAAGCGATGCGCCCTCGTAGTGTAGCCGATCTGCAAGTAGGAGAAAGTGCGAAAGTTTGTTCGTTTTGCGACGAGCCACTTTCGCTTAAGCTGCTGGAAATGGGTTGCTTACCGGGGAGCCAGGTGACACTCTGCCGCAAAGCCCCGCTGGGTTGCCCGCTTTATTTGCGCGTTCAAGACTACCACATTTCCATCCGGAAAGACGAAGCCGCGACTATTCTTTTGGACGTATGATTGCGCAGCGAGTGCAGACGGTAGCGCTGTTGGGCAACCCCAATGCGGGCAAATCGTCTTTGTTCAATCACCTCACCGGTTTACAACAAAAAGTCGGAAATTTTCCTGGCGTTACGGTAGAACGCAAAGCTGGTCGGTGTGCCCTCACGCCGGACGACAAAGTGACCCTTGTCGACTTGCCCGGCACCTACAGCCTCTACCCGAAATCGCCCGAAGAGCGGATTGTGTTCGAAACCCTCAGCAATCCGCAATCGCGCGATTACCCCGACGTGGTCGTGGTCGTTGCCGACCTCACCAACCTGAAACGCCATCTGCTGCTGTTTACACAGGTCCGCGACCTGGGACTACCGGTCGTGCTGGCGCTGAACATGACCGACCTGGCCGATAAAATAGGACTGACGGTGGATGTGGCGCAGCTCGAGCGCGATTTTGGCATGCCGGTGGTGCGTGTCAACGGCCGGACCGGTACGGGACTTCAGGAACTGAAACAAGCCATTTTGCAGGCCAAGCCGCGCGATTTTGCGCCGTTTTACGAAGCGCGCCAGGCGGCACCCGAAGCCGTTGCGTCGGTGCGGCAACTCCTGCACCTGCCCAACGACTATACGGCGCTGCTGTACCTGCACCACAGCGACTGGCTGAAACACGTGTCGGAGGCCGATCGGCAAATTGTGGCCGACGTGCGTCAGGATACCGGCTTTCAAAGTACCGTGCAGCAGTCGCGCGAGACCATCGCGCGCTACGAAGTGATTGCGCAGATTCTGCACACGGCCATGCGGGGCGAACCCATCCCGGAAGGGGAGGCGTTCAGCGAAAAAGCCGATGCCGTGCTGACGCATTCGGTCTGGGGATACGTCATTTTCTTCGGGCTGCTGTTTCTGATTTTCCAGGCGGTGTTTGCGTGGGCGTCGTATCCGCAAGATGCCATCGACAACGGCATTGCGGCCCTGAACGAGGGGTTACGCCAAGCAATGCCTGCCGGGCCGCTGACCGATCTGCTCACCGATGGGATTATTGCCGGCCTGGGGGGGATTCTGATTTTCGTACCCCAGATCGCCATTCTGTTTCTGTTCATCGCCATTCTGGAAGAAACCGGCTACATGTCGCGGGTGGTCTTTCTGATGGATCGGATCATGCGCCGGTTTGGCCTGAGCGGCCGGAGCCTGGTGCCTTTGATTTCGGGCTGGGCGTGTGCCATCCCGGCCATCATGTCGGCGCGCACCATCCAGAACGAGAAGGAACGCCTGATTACCATCTTTGTCACGCCGCTGATGAGTTGCTCGGCGCGCATCCCGGTCTATACCATTTTAATTGCCCTGGTGGTGCCCGGCCAAACGGTACTGGGTTTTCTGAATCTGCAGGGCCTGACCCTGATGGGTTTGTACGCACTCGGCTTTATCGCGGCGATTCTGTCGGCCTGGGTCATGAAAAAGTTGATGAAAAGCCGGGAACGGAGCTTTTTCATCATGGAACTGCCCGACTACCGGATGCCCCGCTGGAAGAACGTAGGCCTGACCGTCTGGCAAAAAGTGCGAACGTTTGTTTGGGAAGCCGGGAAGGTCATCATGGCCATCTCGATCATTCTGTGGGTACTGGCCTCTTACGGGCCGGGCGATGCGATGGACCAGGGGGAACAGGACGTGCGTGCAACGTGGGAAACCAACGCCCCTTCGGCACACGGCGCTACGGTGATGGAGCAGCAGGTAGGTCACCTGACCGAACTCACACCAGAACAACAACTGGAAAATGCCGTCGCCTCCCGGCGGTTGGAAGAGTCGTACGCCGGCCACCTGGGACGCGCCATCGAGCCGGTGATTCGTCCGTTGGGATTCGACTGGAAGATCGGGATTGCACTGATTACGTCGTTTGCAGCGCGTGAGGTATTTGTCGGCACGCTGTCGACCATCTACAGTGTCGGTGCCGACGACAGCCAGGAAGATACCATCCGGGCGCGGCTGAAATCCGAAATCAACCCGCGGACCGGCGGCCCCATGTTTACGCCCGCGCTGGCGTTTTCGCTGCTGATTTTTTACGTATTCGCCATGCAGTGCATGAGTACACTGGCGGTCGTGAAGCAGGAAACCAACAGTTGGCGCTGGCCGCTGTTGCAGTTGATCTACATGACCGGACTGGCATACCTGTCGAGCTTTCTGGTGTACCAGTGGCTAGCCTAAGGTAAGGCAGAAAAGAAAGTGGCCCGCAAAGCGGGCCACTTGATTGAAAGTCTATCGGAAAACGGCGTAGTGCCAGGCACTACTAGTACCGTGAGCCGCCGCCCCGGTTGAAGCCACCGCCTCCTTTGTTGAAGCCACCGCCTCCGCCACGGTTTCCACCGCCGAAGCCGCCGCCGCCTCTTTTTTCTCTTCTGTCTTCTGATTGATTCACGACAATTGCACGTCCGCCTATTTCAGCGCCGTTCAATTCTTTAATAGCTTGTTTCGCTTCCTCGTCGTCGGGCATCTCCACAAACGCGAACCCCCGACTACGACCAGTCTCGCGATCCATAATAATCTTTACGGAAGAAACCTCCCCGTACTCTTCGAAATAGCCTCTTAACTCAGATTCTTCTAACCGAAAGGGGAGGCTCCCTACAAAAATGTTCATGCTAACAATTAAAATGATTTTGGGTAAAGGTAGCTTTATTTTGCGCTATTTCTGCAAACTCGCAAGAGCTATTTTTTAAATCCAGGTTGTTTTATTAACAGTCTTTCTAAAATCTTACTTTCAGACCGGGGAAAATGGCGTGTAAACCAGCACCGAAAAGTGAGTTTGCGCGCTGCAGACGAAGATTTTCTTCAAAAAAAGACCATGTAAGGAGATCTTTTGCCCGAACGGAGTACATCTAACCGAAATGCTCTCCCCAAATCGGTATATTCGTGCGTCATACCGTTGACTGTTAATAAGTTACCTCTATTGTGTTCGTTCTCATGAGACGCTTCCTCGTTGCGCTGAGTCTGTGGGGGGTGTGCACCACCCTGCCGGCCCAACAACCCACCGATTCTATTACCCTGCCGGATGCGTCTGCCGAAACGCCTGCGCCCGCCGCGGAGGCACCTGCCCCCGGCGAGACCACTGTGGGCGAAGCAGGGGCAGCGCTTGCTGATTCGCTGCTCAACCAACGCCTGACCGAAGCCTCGCAGCAGCTGCAGAAAAGCGAGCAGCAGCGGATGATCGACTCGTTGCAGAAAGTCGCGCTCGAACGCGAACTAGCGCTGCTGAAAAGCAACGACAACCAGAAGCGCCGGGAATTGCAGGAACGCATCCGCCAGATTGAGGTAGACGATTCGCTGCGGCAGGTAGAAAAGCGCAACCGCATTGAGGCCATGAAACAGGAAACCAAGGGGTTTCCGGTGGCGCCATTCGGCGATACACTCTTCTACATTTTTACGAAGATCGGGCCCTTCACGCCCCAGGAACGCGCCACCAACATCAACCACAAAATCCGGGGGCTGTACGAAAGTGGTCTGTATAAGTCGGACGATCTGCACGCCGTCGAAAGCGAATCGAGCTACGATCTGGTCTACGGCGAAACCATCGTGATGAGCATGACGGACTGGGATGCGCTCTGGCAGGAGATGTCCAAAGAAGAGCTGGCGCAACAGTATCGTGCCGAAATCGATGAGGCGGTGCTGCGCGAAATCAAGGAAAACAGCCTGCAGGAGATGATCAAGCGCGTCGGCGAAGTAGTGCTGGTGCTGGTCTGCATCCTGCTGCTGTTCTTTATCCTCAACAAGCTGTTCCGGCTGTCGGGCAAATACATCGAGCGGAAACTTGAACAAAAAGGCGTTGCGCTGAAGCTCAAAGAGTACGAGTTTCTGTCGCAGGAGCGGCTCATCAGTGTGTCATTGTGGCTCAATAACGCCGTCAAAACGGTATTTTTCCTGCTTTCACTGTACCTGGCATTGCCCATCATCTTCAGCATTTTCAAGAGTACCCGTGGCTGGGCCAACCTGCTGCTGGGGTGGATTCTAGCACCTGTACACAAAATATTCTGGAGCATTATCGACTACCTGCCCAACCTGTTCACCATTCTGGTGACGTACCTGGTGGTGCGCTACGTGGTGCGGGCGGTGCGGTTCATGGCGCGCGAAATCGCGACGGGCAAGTTGACGATCACCGGCTTCCACCCCGACTGGGCCATGCCGACGTTCAATCTGGTGCGTATTCTGCTCTACGCCTTTATGTTCATCGTCATCTTTCCGTACCTGCCGGGCTCGGGCTCGCCGGTATTCCAGGGCGTTTCGGTCTTTTTGGGGATTCTGTTTTCGCTCGGTTCGTCGTCGGCCATCAGCAACGCCGTAGCCGGGATGGTCATCACTTACATGCGGCCGTTCCGCATTGGCGACCGGATCAAGATCGGAGAGATTTCGGGCGATGTGATCGAGAAAAACCTGCTGGTGACCCGCATCCGCACGATCAAAAACGAAGAAATCACGGTGCCCAACTCGTCCATTCTGTCGGGGCATACGATTAACTACACGACGTCGAGCGCCCACATCGGGCTGGTGTTGCACGCTACGGTCACCATCGGCTACGACGTACCCTGGAAAAACGTGCACCAGGCGCTGATCGACGCTGCGCTACGGACCGACCGCGTACTGAAAGAGCCGGCGCCTTTTGTGCTGCAAACCGGCCTGGAAGACTTTTACGTCTCGTACCAGATCAACGCCTATACGGCCAATGCTCACCAGCAGGCCCGTACCTATTCGGGGTTGTTTCAGAACATCCAGGATGTGTTCAACGAACGCGGCATCGAGATTTTGTCGCCGCACTACCGCGCCCAGCGCGACGGCAACATGACCACCATCCCCGCCGATTACCTACCGAAAGAGTACCAGGCACCTCCGTTCCGCATCAGCCACCTGCACGAAGCGCACCCCACGGCACCAAACGGCCGGTCGTCCGAGGAGGGACCACACGCCAACGGCCATACGCCGAACGGCACCCCAAATCCTTCGTCGGAAAAATAACGGCGGCCCGACGCCAAACCCTTGGCCCGTTCGGGTGTTATGCTTGCATGAAAGCCCGACAGAAACAAGATCTGCCGCAAAAAATCTGCCCCGTTTGCCAGCGTCCTTTTGCGTGGCGCAAAAAATGGGAGCGCCACTGGGACGACGTAAAATACTGTAGCGAACGCTGCCGCCGGGAGCGCCATGCCGCACGAACATGACGCTGGGACTCAGCCCCCTACGCAGGCTACGCCGGTCGTCGAAAAGCACAATTCGAGTGCGAAGTCAGGAAGCCTATTGCCGTTTTCCCGGCCCTTGCCTTCGTTTCAGCGTTTATCGGCGGGTCCGAATTAAGTTTTCCACATCGGTTTCGGAATTGCCCTGTATTGCGGATATTTGTTTCCAACCATTTCGAAAAGTACGGCTACAAGCACTCATGTACTTTTCGTGATCATAAAACTTTAAAAAGTGATGCCTCCCCGGCAGAAACCTAATCCCTTTCTGCCGGTCGGATGGCTATTGACAACATTTATTTACCGACCTAAAAAAAATAACGCATGGCGCAACGTGAAGAACCGATTCTGCAGGATAACAAAGACCGCTTCGTGCTCTTTCCGATCGAACACCACGACATCTGGGAGATGTACAAGAAGCACGAGGCTTCGTTCTGGACGGCCGAAGAGATTGACCTGCAGCAGGACCTGAAAGACTGGGAAAACCTGAACGACGGCGAACGCCACTTCATTTCGCACGTCCTGGCGTTCTTCGCGGCGTCGGACGGCATTGTGAACGAGAACCTGGCGGTGAACTTCATGCAGGAAGTGCAGTACCCGGAAGCCAAATGTTTCTACGGCTTCCAGATTATGATGGAGAACATCCACTCCGAAACGTATTCGCTGCTGATCGACACCTACATCAAAGACGCCAAGCAGAAAGACTATCTGCTGCACGCGCTGGAAACGGTGCCGTGTGTGCAGAAAAAAGGCGAATGGGCGCTGCGCTGGATCAATTCCGAAAATTTTGTGGAGCGGCTGATTGCCTTCGCGGCGGTCGAGGGAATCTTCTTCTCCGGCTCGTTCTGCGCCATTTTCTGGCTGAAGAAGCGCGGCCTGATGCCGGGGCTGTCGTTCTCGAACGAACTGATTTCGCGCGACGAAGGGCTGCACTGCGATTTTGCCTGCATGATTTACCAGGAGTACATCGTCAACAAACTGCCCGAAGCGCGCGTGAAGGAGATCATCACCAACGCGGTCGACATCGAAAAAGAGTTTGTGACCGACGCGCTGCCCGTGAACCTGATCGGCATGAACTCCAACCTGATGACGCAGTACATCGAGTTTGTGGCCGACCGTCTGCTGATCGCCCTGGGCTGCGGCAAAATTTACAACGCCACCAACCCGTTCGATTTCATGGAGATGATTTCGCTGCAGGGCAAAACCAACTTCTTCGAGCGCCGGGTCGGCGAGTATCAGAAGGCCGGGGTGATGGCTGGCGTCAACGAAAAGGAAAAAGACACGAAGAAATTCTCGATCGACGAGGACTTCTAGTCCATTGCGTAAGATTTTAACAACAAAGTGTTGAAATAGAAGGAGAAGCTGCGAAACAAGGCCGATTTTTTTGTAGCTTCCCTTCCAACCGAACCAGGCCGTGTGCTGCCGGCCTTTTAACAATCATTCATGAATTTTCATAAAACCTGCTGCCCATGTATGTACTAAAACGCGATGGACGACGCGAATCAGTAAAATTTGATAAGATCACCGCTCGGATCGAAAAACTTTGCTACGGTCTGGACCTGCGCTACGTAAAACCGGTTGAGGTAGCCATGAAAGTGATCGACGGCATCTACGACGGTGTCACGACGGTGGAACTGGATAACCTGGCGGCTGAGACGGCGGCCACCATGACGGTCCGCCACCCTGACTACGCGCTACTGGCTGCGCGCATCGCGGTATCAAACTTGCACAAAACCACCAGCAAGTCGTTCTCGAACACCATGAAGCGGTTGTATCAGTACGTGGACCCCAAAACGGGTGAGAACGCGTCGCTGATCTCGCGGGAGGTGTACGAAGTGGTGAAGAAACACGCCGTGCTTCTGGATTCGACGATTATCTACGACCGTGACTTTGGGTACGACTTTTTCGGGTTCAAAACGTTGGAGCGCAGCTACTTGCTGAAACTGGACGGCAAAGTGGTGGAGCGTCCGCAACACATGCTGATGCGCGTTGCGGTGGGCATCCACCAGAACGACATCGATCAGGTCATCAAAACGTACGAACTGTTGTCGGAGCGCTGGTTTACACACGCCACGCCGACGCTGTTCAACGCCGGAACGCCGAAGCCTCAGCTTTCGTCCTGCTTCCTGCTGACCATGAAGGAAGACTCGATTCCGGGCATTTACGACACGCTGAAACAATGCGCGCAAATTTCGCAGTCGGCCGGGGGAATCGGTTTGTCGATTCACAACGTCCGCGCGACGGGCTCTTACATTAAAGGTACGAATGGCACCTCGAACGGGCTCATCCCGATGCTGAAGGTGTTCAACGATACGGCCCGCTACGTCGACCAGGGTGGAGGCAAGCGCAAAGGCGCGTTTGCGGTCTATCTGGAGCCGTGGCACGCCGACGTTTTTGATTGGCTCGATCTGAAAAAGAACCATGGGAAAGAAGAACTCCGCGCCCGCGATCTCTTCTACGCCCTCTGGACGCCCGACCTGTTTATGAAGCGCGTGGAAGCCAACGAAGAGTGGTCGCTGTTCTGCCCGAACGAAGCGCCCGGTCTGGCTGACTGCTACGGCGACGAGTTCGAGCGTCTCTATGAAAAGTACGAGCGCGAAGGCCGCGCCCGCCGCGTGGTGAAAGCGCAGGACCTCTGGTTCGAGATTCTGGAATCGCAAACTGAGACCGGCACGCCTTACATGCTGTTCAAAGACCACGCGAACCGCAAGTCGAACCAAAAGAACCTGGGTACGATCAAATCGTCGAACCTCTGCACGGAGATCATGGAATACACCTCGCCCGACGAAGTGGCGGTGTGTAACCTGGCGTCCATCGCCCTGCCGAAGTTCATCGTCGATCGCCCGGACGGTTCGAAATATTTCGACTACCAGCAGCTGTACGACGTCACCTATCAGGTGACCAAAAACCTGAACCGCATCATCGACGTCAACTATTACCCGGTCGAAGAAGCACGTCGCAGCAACATGCGTCACCGCCCGATCGGCATTGGTGTACAGGGATTGGCCGATGCCTTCATCCTGCTGAAGATGCCGTTCGAATCGGACGAAGCCAAAGGACTGAACAAAGACATTTTCGAGACGATCTACTTCGCGTCCATGACGGCCTCGAAAGATCTGGCGAAGAAAGACGGTGCCTACGAAACGTTCCCCGGCTCGCCGCTTTCGAAAGGCGAATTCCAGTTCGACATGTGGGGCGTTTCGCCCGAGTCGGGCCGCTGGGATTGGGATAGCCTGCGCGAAGAGGTAATGGAACACGGCGCGCGCAACTCGCTGCTGCTGGCTCCGATGCCGACTGCCTCGACGTCGCAAATCCTGGGCAACAACGAGTGCTTCGAGCCGTACACGAGCAACATCTACACCCGTCGCGTCCTTTCGGGCGAGTTCGTCGTGGTGAACAAGCACCTGCTGCGCGACCTCGTGGAGCTGGGCCTCTGGAACGAGCAGATGAAAAACATGCTGATCGAAGCCAACGGCTCGGTGCAGCACCTGCCCGTGCCTCAGCACGTCAAGGACCTGTACAAAACGGTGTGGGAAATCAGCCAGCGGACCATCCTCGACATGGCCGCCGACCGGGGCGCGTTCATCTGCCAGTCGCAGAGCCTCAACATCCACATCCAGGACCCCAACTTCGGCAAACTGACGTCCATGCACTTCTACGCGTGGCGCAAGGGCCTGAAAACGGGCATGTACTACCTCCGTACGAAAGCCGCTACCGACGCGATCAAATTCACCGTCGACAAGAGCGCCATCGCCGTACCGGATGTCAAGAAGAAAGTTGCGCAGCCAGTGGCCGCCGGGGTCAACGAGATCCAGGCCCAGAAAGCTTCCGACATGCAATGCTCGCTCGACGATCCAGACGGTTGCATTTCCTGCGGGTCGTAACCCATAAAAACGTATGTATTCAAAAAAACGCCGCTCCCTCAAAAGGGGCGGCGTTTTTGCTTATGCGGATCGGGGTTCGTTTCACCACTACCGCAAATTTAGCGGCGCGAAGCAAAGCGTAACTTGTGGTTACCATTGTTGCACGTTTTTAACGTGCGCATGTTGAAAACCGAGCCGCGGAGGCATGCATAATTTTTCCTACAAGCTTGCGGTAGCAGAGTGCGGTAGGAGAACAGGACAAGGATGGAAAGAAAGCAATGGCTATCTTATTGGCATGAGTCGCAACTATAAATTTCGTGATCAGGAGAAGCTGTATTTCGTGACGTTTTCTGTGGTGAACTGGATCGACGTGTTTGTGCGGCGGGAGTACAAAGACATCGTGGTGGCGAGCCTGCGGTATTGTATAAACCATAAGGGATTGGAAGTCTACGCGTGGTGCATCATGACCAGCCACGTACATCTGATCACCAGGACGATGGGGGAGCGGCTGGAAGACATTTTGCGCGACCTGAAGCGGCATACGGCCAAAGCGATCTGAAAGCGATTGAAGGGAATCCACAGGAGAGCCGGAGGGAATGGATGCTGTGGATGATGCGGCGAGCCGGCGAACGAAACGGCAATAACCGGACCTACCAATTCGGGCAACAGCACAATCACCCTTTGGAGCTGAGTTCGAATGAGATGATGCAACAGAAACTGGACTACCTCCACCGAAATCCTGTCGCGGCCGGGTTCGTGGGGGAGCCCGAAGCGTACCTGTATTCCAGTGCTTGCGACTACGCTGGCACCAAAGGATTACTCCCCGTTGCAGTTCGTCGCGTAAACGGGTATGAATCAGTGGGAAATCCTTCTTGTACAACAAGAACCTCATCACCCACCATGTTGAAAATAGCCACCCTTTCTCTTTTTGTACTTTTCGGATGTATCGCCTGTGGCACACAGCATGAATCCACCACTTGGCAACTGGATAACCTGGAGCAGATCGGAGGGCATGCCGTGGAAATCTACGGTAATCCGAAGGTGGTCGAGACGCCCTACGGCAAAGGTATCGCCTTCGATGGTATAGAAGACCAGCTTATTGTCGACGCTTCGCCTTTAAAGGAGTATTCGGAATTTACGATTGAGGCGCTCATGAAGCCAAATGACGTGTTTCCAGAAAATGCTGCGCCGCGCTTTTTCCACATCGAATCGAGCGAATCGGTGAGCCGACTGCTCATGGAAATCCGCTTAAACGATCAGCATCAGTGGTATTTCGACGGCTTTCTGAAAGCCACGACCGAAGATTTGGCACTGATCGATTCGACCCTGATACACCCCACCGAGGCGTGGATGCACGTTGCGGTGAGTTATCAAGATTCCGTGTTTACCACGTATGTCAACCACCAGCCGGAACTGTCGGGAGCGGTGCGGTACGATCCCATTCCGGTACTAAACGGAAAGACCTCACTCGGCGCCCGGATGAATTTCCGCAGTTACTTCAACGGCACCATTGCCAAAATCCGTGTGACCAACGCCGTGCTGAAACCCGAGGATTTTATGCCCTTGTAGTGCTCAAAACATCACGGCACGTTTTACTTTTCCGGCCATGTCTACGAATGAACTTCGCCTCCGGGAAATCCAGCCGGCGGACAATCCGGCGGTGGCGGCCGTGATCCGCACCGTGCTCACGGAGTTTGGGGCCAACCTGCCCGGTACGGCTTTTTTCGATCCGGCCATCGATCATCTGTACGACTATTATCAGCAACCGCGGGCGGCCTACTTTGTCCTCGAACGAGACGGGAAGTTGGTCGGTGGGGGCGGCATTGGACCGTTGGAAGGAGCAGGAACGGACGTGTGCGAATTGCAAAAATTGTATTTGTTGCCAGAAGGGCGTGGGCAGGGTTGGGGACGCGAACTCATGGACCGGTGTCTGGCATTTGCGCGGGCGGCGGGCTACCGCCAATGTTACCTGGAGTCGCTGCCGCAACTGCACAAGGGCGTCCAACTTTACGAGCGCTATGGCTTTCAGTACCTGGATCAGCCTCTGGGACAGACGGGACACAACGGCTGCGATCTCTGGATGCTCCTAGCGTTGTAATGGAGAAAGCCATGGAATAAAAGCCTGGCTTTGTCACCGGACGGCTGGCAAGCCGCTTCTGAGGCCGTTCGATGACTGGTAGTGCAACCCAGCCCCCTCAATGCTGAAGATAGTCATGTAACGAGACGCCGCCATGCGCACTCGACTGATGAGCGGCTTCTACACAGGCCATCGTGTCGATGCAATCTTCTACCGAGTTGTCGGGCCGTTCGATACTGCCTTCCGCCGCGCGCATCACCTGCGCCATGCTGCCGATAAACGCATGCGGAAACCAACTTCCTTCGATGTCGAGCGTTTGCCACGTGGGCGCTTTGCCCTCTTCCAGCACGACGTACTCAAACGCATCCGAAACACCTTCGGGATAATTCATCAACAAACCGAGTTTGATGCGAATCGCTCCCTTTGTGCCCTCGAATTTAATATACGAATGCTGGTGGTGCAGCCCGAATTGATGCGCGTGGTTGGTCAGGATGTTGGCCCGCTGCCATTCGCCATAATCGAGAATCATCGTCGTGCGTACCGAGGCTAGTTCTGCCATGGCGGGATGTTTGGTGGTTTTCGCATACAGCCGTTCGGGATTTCCGAGGAACGAGCGGATCAGGTCTAAGTAATGAATGCTGTGGTAGAGAATTTCGACACGTGGCGCGGTGAACAAAAAGTCCCACAGGTGCCAGGGCGTGTAGACGTTGACATTGACTTCGAGGTCGCAAAGCTCCCCGATAAGGCCTTCGTCGAGCATCTGGCGGGCCACCTGCACGAACGGCGCGTACCGCAACTGAAAATTGATTCCGGCATTCATCCGCTTGGCGCGCGTAAGGGCCAGAATGGCTTTCGCCGCTGCGTAGTCTTCTCCCATCGGCTTCTGAATCAGGACCGACGCGCCGTCGGGCAATTGTTCCAGGACACGAAGAACGGCACTGCCGGGCACGGCCACATCGAACACCACGTCTTCCGGTACGTCCTGCACGAGTTGCGCCAGACTTTCGTAGATGTGGAGAATCTGAAACTGATCGGCCAGCGCCTGGGCTTTTTCCCGGTTTAGATCGAAAATGCCGATCACGTCGAAACCGGCGATCCGGTACGCCGGGAGGTGCGCATCGTGAACAATGCCCCCGGCTCCGATGATGACGATGGGGCGCGGCGATTGCGGTAGAAGGAGAGAAGCGGAATAGGGCATAGCAAAAGACGTAACGGAGTTCAGCTTGCGATGTAGTTGCCGTAGGTGAGGGCCAGCACGGCGACCACCAACACAGCCAGCGCTCCAGCGAGGGCGCCGATTGTTTTTCCGCGCGCGGCGGCCCACTCTTTCATCAGCAGTCCGGCGATGTTGCTGAACAGTACCAGCATGATCATGTGAACGGCCCAACTGGTGAATTTGTAATTGCCCATGCGGACGTGGCCGAGGCCGTAGAAAAAGAACTGGGAGTACCAGAGAAGGCCGGTCAGGATCGACAGCGCGTAATTGAAGGTGAGGGCCGAACCGGTAGCCGGAACGCGGGTGTACTCCCCAAAGGTGCGTTGCTTCTGGTGCAGGTAGAGGCAGTAGACCAGCGTGGTGAGAAATGCACCGGTATTCGAGAACAGGTAAATCACATTGCCCTGAAAATCACCCGCTCCATACTTCGCCGCCACGTCGGCGATGGGTTGCCCCTGGTCGAGCGAGAAGCCGTAGAGCGCCGACAGAACCCCCGCCAGCAGGCAAAGCGGCAGCCCTTTGGAAAGCGAGAACGTGGTGTCGGCGGCAGCTTCCTGGGCGAGGTCCAGTTCCTTGAAACGTCCGGCCACGCCGCACAACGCAATGCCGACGACTCCCAAACACATCCCGATGATAATCCATCCCGCCCCGTGGGCCGAAAGGACGGTACCCAATTCGCCCCGCACAAACGGTGGCAACAAGGTACCCAGCACACACGAAATCCCGATGGAGATGGCGTAGGTCAGCGAATAACCAACGTACCGGATCGCCAGGCCGAACGCCGTTCCCCCGACGCCATAGGCGATGCCCAACCCAAACGATTTCCACATGGCGCTGGCCGGTGCTTCGTGTAGGACTTCGGTCAGGTGTGGGATGGTCAGAAATGCGACCAGAATGGGCAAGAGGAGCCAACATACCAACGCCTGCGCAAGCCAGTAGGTCTGCCACGACCATTGCACGACTTTCTTTTGGGGCGTATAGCAAAGGGCGGCAAACGAGGCCCCTGTGGCGTGTAAAAGAACTCCGGTAACGACGCTCATGTAGTGGGTTAATGAGTTGGTGGACGGGTGGATTAGAGGCGATAAAACTGGCGGGCGTTGAGGTGAAAGACCTGGGCCTGTGCCGCCTCGTCGAGCAGGGATTGCAGTAGTTGCTGGTAGGCTTGCCAAGTGTGGACATAACTTTCGGCGAGGAGGGAGACGGGCCAGTCGCCGCCGCAGAAACAGCGCTCCGTCCCGAAATGCTCAATGGCAAAAGCAACGTACGGTTCCAGGTCGTCGGCCGTCCAATCGTACAATTTGCCTGACGTCGTACCGAGTCCGGAAATTTTCGCGTAGAACCCATCGTGCTGGGCCGCCTCTTGCATCAACTCGCCCCAGCGTCCGTAGGTCTCGCCGGTGGCGATGGGCGGTTGGTTTAGGTGATCGAACACCATGCGGAGAGACGGTATTTTCTCTGCCACCTGTAATGCGGTTTCGATATGCTCCGGCAATACGCCCACGACGTCGTACGGCACGTTGCGGTCCGCCAGCAGTTGCAAACTTTCCAGCACCGTCGGTTGCAGGAGCCATTGCGGATCGGGCTCGTCGTGGATCAGGTGACGCACCCCTTTGAAATAGGGATGTTGCAGGTAGCGCTCCAGGGCTTGCTCCGTCTGCCTCGGGTCCAACAACGGTACCCATCCCACCACGCCTTCGATCCAGTCGGTTTGGGCGGCGGTTTCCAGCATCAAGTCCGTGTCTTCGAACGTATTGGCCGCCTGCACGAGCACACCTCCGGTGACACCCGCTTCCACGCGTGGTTCGGCCAGTTCTTCGATCCGGTACGTACGGTTCAGCAGCGTTGTGTTGCCTTCCAGCCACGTGTAGCGCAGGTTTTCCAGGTCCCAGATGTGTACGTGCGTATCGATCAGGTGCATGGTCAGTGTAGGTTGAATTCTTGGTTGATGTGGGCGTTGTGTTCGCCCAGTCCCGGCGCGCCCCGTTCGCTGTGCAGCCGTTCGCCGTCGATGCGGAGCGGGCAGCGGGTGGTGGTGATGCGCTGTCCCTGCGTAGTGCGTACTTCCATCTCCATGCCCAGTTGGCGGTAGCCTTCCGTCTGGCGCAGTTGCTCGTAATTCAACACGCGCGCGCACCAAATGTCGGCGGGTTCCAGAATCCCGAGCCAGTGATCGGTTGAGCGGGTAAGCAGATGGTCGGCCAGGATTTGTTTGATCTCGTCGCGTCGGTCGAACCAGGCGGCAGGATCGGTGAAGGGTGCCAGCGGCGGGCAGTCCAGTAACTCACCCAGCGTCAGGATGTTCGCCATCGCGAGGGCCAGGTGCCCGTCGGTCGTCGGGTAAATGCCGTAGGGCGCGGCGACGTAGGCCTGCGCGTTGTGCACCGCGCTCCGCTCGGGAAGTTGATGGCCGTCGTTCAGGAAACAGGTAAACACTTCGAACTGAAAATCCAGCGCACTTTCCAGCATACTGACTTGCACCAACGCCCCTTCGTTGGAGATGGCCCGTTGGTAAAGCGCCGCCAGCACACCCTGTGCCAGGTGCGTCCCCGCCAGAATATCGGCGACGGCCACGCCCATCGGGGTAGGAGGAGCCGTTTGATCGTGACTGAGCCACGTCAATCCGGAAATTGCTTGCAGCAGCAGATCTTGTCCCGGCTTATCGCGCCACGGTCCGGTTTCGCCATAGCCGCTGATTTCACCGTAGACGAGCTGTGGGTTGAGGGCTTTCACCGTCGGGTAATCCAGACCCAGCCGTTCGATGACACCCGGCCGGAAGTTGTGGAGCATCACATCGGCCTGTTGCAGCAGTTGCTGGATGCGCGCCAGATCAGCCGGATTTTTCAGATCGGCGGTATAGCTTTCTTTGTTGCGGTTGATGGCGTGGAAGATGGTCGATTCACCCTCGATGCGCACATCGGAGACGTACAGTTGACGGCAGATGTCGCCGGAACCCGCCTTCTCAATTTTGATGACCCGCGCGCCCAGATCGGACAGCCGCAGACTCGCGGACGGTCCCGACAGAAACTGACTGAAGTCTACGACAAGAAGATCTTCGAGGAGTGGCATGGGCGTTAGTTTGGGGGAGTGTTCAGTTCCTGGAGAATACGGTCCCGGTCGCCGCCCAGTGCGGGCGCCGGTCGATCCGACGTCAACGTGTGGCCGTTGAAGCGGATGGGGCAGCGCGTGGTGCGAATGTCCCGACCTGCGGCTTGTAGCGTCTGTACCATGTCCAGGGCCAGAAAGCCGGCGTGTTCGGCGAGTTGTTGCCAGTCGAGCACTTCCACCGCCCAGAGGTCCGCCGCCCGAAACTTCTCCATCCAGAAGGCTGAAGGGCGTTGCTTCAGGTGCGCGGCCAGCGTCCGTTTGATGTCGTCCCGCCGCCGAAAGGCTTCTTCTTGAGAAAAGGCTTGAAGGGCTTCGCTTTCCAGCACCTCGGCCAGCTTTTGCAACGGAACCATCGCCACGGCGAGGTACCCGTCGGCGGTGGCGTGCAGTCCGTAGGGCGCACCCAGCAGGGTATGGCCGTTGCTCAGAGCAGATCGCTGCGGCAGTTGTCCGCTAGCGTAGTAAGTCGTCAAGAGTTCGAACTGAAAATCCAGGAGCGATTCCAGCATGCTCAATTCGATGCGTGCGCCGGTGCCGGTTTTGTGACGTCGGATCAGCGCGGCCAGTACGCCCTGCACCAGTTGCGCTCCGCACAAAATGTCGGCGATAGCCAATCCGAACGGAACGGGCGGATCGTCGGCGTTGCCGGTGGTGTGGGCCAGGCCGCTCATGGCCTGCAGCAACAGATCCTGTCCGGGTTTGTCTTTCCAGGGTCCTTCCGTTCCGTAACCGCTGATTTCGGCGTAGACCAGCCGCGGATTGAGTTGCTGCGCAGCCGCGTAATCCAGCCCGATCTTCTCCATGACGCCCGGCCGGAAATTATGGATCAGCACATCGGCTTTTTGGATGAGTTGATGCACCACCGCGACATCCTCCGGCGATTTCAGGTTGGCCGTAAAGCTTTCTTTGTTGCGGTTGATCGTGTGAAACAGCAGCGAATTATCGTCGACCCACAAGTTCTTGATCGCCAGACGGCGGCAACCGTCGCCACCTTTCGGATTCTCGATTTTGATGACCCGCGCACCCAGATCGGCCAGCCGCAAACTCGCCGAAGGACCGGAGAGATACTGGCAAAATTCGAGGACCAGAAGCCCTTGCAACGGATGGTTCATGGCAGTGGGCATTAGGCCTTGGCGTTCTTCCGGCTTTCGCGGTACAGCTGATTGATTTCCTGAAGCACCCGCTCCGGCGAGCCGCCCTCTTTTAAATAGCGATGCAGCGGATCGCCCGCGTGATCCTGAAAATGGAGGTACCCGTTGTAGCGAGGGCGCGTGAAGGCGCGATCCAGAGCAGGCAGCGTACTGCGGAAAAACTGATGCGTCAGTTGATTGGCCGACTCACTCGTCCAGGCGGCGCGGTGGCCGGGCTGTCCGCCATGTTCCACGTAGAACGTCGATTGACACGGACCCGACACAATCGCCTCTGCGAAGCGGACGGCCCATTCCGGATGGGCACTGAAAGCGGAAACGGCCAACCCGGTCCCACCCAGCGTACTACGGAGCTTTTCGCCCGGTCGGAAATCGACCAGATCCCCGTAGGTCAGCAACTGAGCGGCATAGCCGGTGCGGGAATAATTCGAATAGCCATACGCAAACGGGCAGTACCAGTAGTCGTCCGTACGGGTCATGACTTCGGCCACCGCAATCGGATTTCTGGAGAAAAATGTTTTGTCGACCCGACCATACAGATCGCCCATCGTGTCCAGCACCTGAAGTCCTGTCTCCGCATCGATCACTTCCTCTTCCGAACTAAAAGGCGTTTTGCCATGCGCCAGGCAGAACATGTAAAAGTTCATCAGCAGATCAATCGGAATGGCTGGCACCGCCACGTTGCCCCGACTGGCGAGTTCGAGCAAAGCGTCCCACGTGGTCGGCACTTCGGCCTGGTGCTGTTCGAACAGATCGGCGCGGTAGCTGGCAACGGGGGTTGCCGCGTCGATGGCCAGGCCCCACTGGTGACCGCCGTACTGGTAACTCCGGTGCGAGTTCCCGACGGAGTTTTGTGCTTGATCGTCCAGGTATGCCTCCGACAAATGTTCATCCAGCGGCAGGACGCAGCGCGTCGCATCCGCACAGCCGACCCACGGATGGTCGATGATCAGCAGATCGTAGCGCTCGGTCAGCTTTTCGATAGGAAAGTCAGCGAATTCCTGGAGCGTTCGCTGTTTCCAGGTGATTTCTACGTCCGGGTGCAATTCCGAAAAACGCTGTGAGAAGGCGCCCAGTGGCGTATAGCCACGGCTATGCCCCCAGGTAATGCCCTTGAGTTGAATCGTCGCCATGATTACGCCGGTCGCTTTTGGGTGAGCAGAATGTGTTCGCAGAGCATGACCAGCTCCCCGTGTTGGTTGAACACTTCGACCAGTTCGGTCACCAGTCCGTAATCCGGGCGTTTGTGGTGGTCCTTCATCTCTTTGATGGACACTTTTACTTTAATGGTATCGCCGATGAACACCGGTTTGGTGAAACGCAACCGTTCGTAGCCGTAGGTCATCGCTACTTCGTTGATGAAACTGGCCGTCATGCCGACCGCGACGCTGAAAATCAGCGTACCGTGGGCAATGCGTCGCTGAAAAGGTTGGGTTTTGCACCACTCGGCGTCCATGTGGTGTGGAAAAAAGTCGCCGGTCTGACCGGCGTGCATGACAATATCGGTTTCGGTGATGGTGCGTCCGATGGTTTCCCGGACTTCCTCCAGCGAAAATTCTTCGAAATACTTTTTGACAAACATGGAAAATCGGTGTAGTGCGTAGGGGCGGGCCAGCCGACAGCTCGCGCCCGGTCTACCCCGAAAAAGAACGGAAATGAGGATTTATACCCTCTGGCGTCCTTTTTTCTTGCCTGCGGCACCGAAACTATGCTTTCAGCCTGCCGACGATCTCGAACTTGTCGAATACATTGGCGTTGTGTGGCGCGTCTTTCAACTCCGGCGTCAGGTCCTGGCCGGCCCAGTGTTCGTAATGCTGCCCGTTGCGCCAGAGACGCGAGCGGCTCACGTCGTAGATGTCGCCCTGGTACGCACACCAGATTTCGGGGCGATCCTGTCCATTGCGCAGGGCCAACTGGGCGCGGGTGTATTCTTTCATATCAGGCGTGCCTGCGTGTTGAGCCAACGGTCGGGCATCATGCCTTTGCAGGCGTCGTCGTAATCGCGGTAACTGCACGGTACGTAGTAGACCGAGCCGGGATCGTGCGGGCGGGGCACCTCCAGCCACCAGCGGTCTGAAAGTTTGCTTTTGTAGAACGTCAGCTCCTGCGAACTGGAAGGGGTCGGTACCGTGTAACGAACAAACTGTCCGTTGCGAAAATCCCGTTCGGGCTTGCGGTGGTAAAAGCCTTCGACCAGGTACCAGAGCATCACCGCGACCACGTGGGCGGTTTGGTCTTCAGCGTCCAGTTCGGGATTGTACTCGTAAAATCCGGCTAGCGAAAGGTGGTTGCTCATGCCGGCGTACCAGCAAAGCTGGCAAGCTTCTTCGGCAGTCAGGCCAAAGGCGGCAGCATTGGCGTTACCGGGCGCATCGCGTTGCCGAATGGCACTCAGGTCGAAGCTAAACATGTCGGCTTCGCGGATGTAGGGCTCCGTCTCCATCATGTCTTCGCGTAATGCGCCCAGCCGCAACAGATCGAAGTGCAATTTTTCCAGCGTACTCAGCATCTGATCGTCGATAAAGTACGTCTGATGCCCCGCGTGGATAAAGTTGAAGAGGTAGTTCGGCTGGTGCGCAAACAAGTCGTGCAGGTGCGTACGACTGGCACCGAATACAGCTTCGTCGGCTTCCAGGTCGACGTGCGAATCCACATTGAAAACCGTAATGCGTCGGTTAAGGTCTTCGTAAGCCTGATAGGCGCCCAGTTGCAGGTCGTGCGTCCCGCCGATCAGCATCACCAGGACGTTGTGCTGCAGCAGCGTGCTGCAGACCTCCCGCAAACGGTGGAGCGTTTCGGCCCGATTGCGTCCGTTGCGCAGGTTGCCTAAGTCCACAATCCGGTATCGGCCCCGCCCTTTCTTGAGCTTGTACCACTCCCGCCGTACGGCCTCGGCCGCTCCGGTGGCGCCGAAGTTGTTGAGCGTGCCGCGTTCTTCCGTCAGGCCGATTACGGCAAGGTCGGCGTCGGTCCATTCGGGGAACGGCATGCCCGTGTTGATGGTGATCTGATGGCGGACGGCGTAGAGGTCACGCACTTCGTCCAGGAGGTATTCTTCGACGGGATCGAAAAAGATACTAATGCTCATAGAAGCCAAAATTGCGAATTACTGGCTAGAGATGGGGCTGTATGCCATAAAAAAAGGGAGACTGATGAGTCTCCCTTTCTAAAAACGTGTTGTTGGAATTAACCGCCGAAGTCGTCAAAGCGAATGTTTTCGGACGGTACGCCCAGGTCGTCGAGCATTTTCAGCACGGCGGCGTTCATCATGGGCGGTCCACACAGGTAATATTCGATATCTTCCGGCTCGGGGTGATTCTTCAGGTAGTTGTCGTAAAGAACCTGGTGAATAAAGCCTTTGTAGCCGGTCCAGTTGTCCTCGGGCAGCGGCTCCGAAAGCGCAATGTTGTACTGGAAATTCGGAAAATCTTTTTCGATGGCCCGGAAGTGCTCCGTGTAGAACAGTTCGCGCACCGAACGCCCGCCGTACCAGTACGACACTTTGCGGTTGGTCTTTTCGGTATGGAACAGGTGGAAGATCTGCGAACGCAGCGGCGCCATACCGGCACCACCACCCACATACACCATCTCGCGGTCGGTCGGGTTGATGTGGAATTCTCCGTAAGGACCGGAAATCGTCACTTTATCGCCCAGCTTGCGGCTGAAGACGTACGATGAACAGATCCCCGGATTCACGTCCATAAACTTGTTGTTAGCGCGGTCCCACGGCGGCGTGGCAATCCGGATGTTCAGCATGATGATGTTCCCTTCGGCCGGGTGGTTGGCCATCGAATAGGCCCGGAAAATCGGCTCGGGGTTTTTCATCTTCAGATCCCACATATTGAACTTGTCCCAGTCGGGCTGGTAGGCATCGGCGGGGCGGTTCAACTCGGGCTTCGGCGTAATGTCCATGCCTTTGAATTCTACCTCAATGGCCGGCACGTCGATCTGGATGTAACCTCCTGATTCAAAGTTCAGGAACTCGCCTTCCGGCAGTTTTACCACAAACTCCTTGATGAAGGTCGCTACGTTGTAGTTCGAGATGACCTCGCACTCCCATTTCTTAATGCCAAAGATTTCTTCCGGAATGCGGATGTGCATGTCCTGTTTCACCTTCACCTGGCACGAGAGGCGCACGTTGCCTTTCTGTTCGGTGCGGCTCAGGTGGCCCAGTTCGGTGGGTAGCACATCGCCGCCCCCGTCTTCCACCACGCATTTGCACATGGCACACGTACCACCACCCCCGCAGGCGGAGGGGAGAAAGATCTTTTGGGAGGCCAGGGTGGAGAGGAGCGAAGAACCGGCGGACGTCACAATGGGTTTCGATTCGTCACCGTTGATGAAGATCTTCACATCACCACTCTGTACCAGTTTCGACTGCGCTACCAGCAGGATCACCACCAGCAGGAGGATTACCAGCGTAAAGGCAACGATCGCCGAGACAATTACTGCAGAATTCATTTTTGCTTTGGGTTCAGTTTACTTTCGCGGTGCAAATATAAATGAGAAACCTTTCCAATGGGGTTTCGGAAACTAGTTTTTACGGTTGAAATCCTACGTGTTAACCCTGCTGAACTTCAAAAGGTTGGCTCATCGGGCAAATAATTGTTTCCAGGTTCCTTTCATGTAATTGTACTTCAGCGTGCTGGGCAGGGCCTTCCACCAGTAACGGTTCATTTCCACTGCAAACGAAGGCTGCATGTAACAGTTGATGGTGCATCCTTCGCACGCGGGGAGCCTTCCTTCCTGGGCGACGAGTCGTTGCACGGCTTCGGTACGGTAGAGGTGGTAGAGCTGATTTTCAATCGGAAATTCCTGTTGGCCGAGGTGATAACAGGGCAAAACCAGCGTATTTTCCGGAGAAATGACCACCGTAGTGCTCCCGGCCCGGCACACGGGTGCAGCGGTATGGTTGCCGCCGTCGGTACGCAATTGCAGAAAAGCTTCGTTTAAGTACACATTCTTGCGTTTGCCCCAGGCCCGCAGGGTAGCCAAGGCGTCAGCGTTCAGTTGAGCGTCGTCGGCCACATCGCCGTACGAAAAAACCGGATTGAGGATGAGTACCAGATCGTTCGGCAGGCAGACTTCTTCCCACACGCGTCCGATGTGATCCAGGTTATCGGGAAAGGCGGTAAACAAGATGTCGGGACGTTCGCCCAGGGCACGCGCGATCTGGATGGATTCCATCACTTTGTCGAAACAAGCCACGCCGCGGGCGGCATTGTGGCGTTCGGCGTCGGCATAATCGAGTGAAAAGTGCAGCATGTCGACCTTCCCGCGGAGGCGTTCGGCCCATTTGGGGTACAGCAACCCGTTGGTGGTCAGGGTAGTAATCAACTTTTGCCGCTTGGCCAACGCCAGCAGCTGATCGATTTGCCGGTGCAGCAACGGTTCTCCCCCTGTGAAGTCAACCACCCGCACGCCGAGCCGCCGGAGGTCGTGTAAGTTTTGTTCGGCGTTCGCAAGCGTAACATAAGGCGATGGGCGCTCCCAAATGTCGCAGAACGAACACGCGGCGTTGCAGCGATAGGTCACGTAATAGTTGCACAGAACCGGATGCGAAATAAGGCGCACAGCAATCAACTTTCGGGGCAAAGTACGGGTCAAGGGGGCCTTCTGCAATAAAAAAAGCGCCGATGATCCCACCGGCGCTTCTACAAACCTTTTAAGCTTCTTGTTTACTCTTTCATAAAATCCATCGTATCGATCAGGTACTTCCCTTGTACGGGTTTGATCAACAGCACAACCCGGTAAGCACCTTCCGTAGAGCTGTACTTGCCGATACAATAGCGAATGCCCTCTTTCGAAGTTCCCCGGTGCACAAAATCGAAATTGGTGGGGGGATGTTGCTGAAAGAAGTTGCGGATCACAAACTCCGCTTGTGTCTTGCTATACGAGGCTTTCTGCCCGTCGAACCCCAGTTCCACGGCTTCGTTAAAGTAGCGAGCCAGTTCGCGCGAACTGCCCGATTTCAACGAGCGGCGGGTTTCTTCCAGTACCTGGTCGGACGACTGCGCATCAGACGTCTGGATGAGAACAGAAAGCGCGATGATGAAAACAGATATAACGTTTTTCATAATTCAAGGATAATTGGCACTAAAACTATGCCAGAGTATCGGGCCTAGTTGTCAAATTTTCCGGCATCTTTGCAACCCTATACCCGGGGAAGTTACTCATTTCGGGTACGCCACCGACCACCACGTAAGATATTCGCATAATCCTTCTAAATAGAATCTTATGAAGAAAGTTCTTTTGATGATCCTGGACGGCTGGGGCATCGCTACCAAGCCGGAAGTTTCGGCCATCGACCAAGCCAATACGCCTTTCATCGATAGTTTATACGGAAAGTACGCCCACAGTAAACTAAACGCCTCCGGAATGGCGGTCGGCTTGCCCGAAGGGCAGATGGGCAACTCGGAAGTAGGGCACATGAACATCGGGGCCGGACGCATCGTCTACCAGGATCTGGCGAAAATCAACAAAGCCATTGATGAGAAAACGCTGAAAGACAACGAGATCCTGAGCGAAACGTTTGCCTACTGCAAAACGCAGAACAAGCCATTACATTACATCGGCCTGTTGTCGGACGGCGGTGTCCACTCGCACATCAACCACCTGAAAGGGCTTTGCTCTTTCGCGGCCGAAGCGGGCGTTCCGGCCGTCTATGTCCACGCCTTTACCGACGGGCGCGATACCGACCCCAAAAGCGGAGCCGGATATCTGAAGGAATTACAGGCGCACCTGGCCCAGACCGGCGGTCAGGTAGCTTCGGTCATCGGGCGTTACTACGCCATGGATCGCGACAAACGCTGGGAGCGGGTAAAACTGGCGTACGATCTGCTGGTGCATGGCCAGGGTAAGAAAGCCCAGGACCTGTTAAAAGCCGTGCAGGAGTCGTACGACGAGGACGTAACGGACGAGTTCATCAAACCGATTGTGCACGTCACGGCCGAAGGCGCGCCCGTCGCGACCATTCAGGAGGACGACGCCGTGCTGTGCTTCAACTTCCGGACCGACCGCGGTCGGGAGATTACGCAGGTGTTGACGCAACAGGACTTTCCGGAGCAGGACATGCATCCGCTCAAGCTTTATTATGTGACCCTGACGCGCTACGACGATACGTTCAAGAACGTGAAAGTGGTGTTGGAAAAAGATAACCTCCACAACACCCTGGGCGAAGTGCTGAGCAACGCGGGCAAGAAGCAGATTCGGATTGCCGAAACCGAAAAGTATCCGCACGTAACGTTCTTCTTTTCGGGCGGGCGCGAGGAGGAATTTCCCGGCGAGAGCCGCCTGTTGTGTCCGTCGCCTAAAGTGGCTACTTACGACCTGAAGCCTGAAATGAGCGCGGAAGACATTCGCGACAAAATCATTCCGGAACTGGAAAAGAAGTCGGCCGATTTTATCTGCCTGAACTTCGCGAACGCCGATATGGTAGGCCACACGGGCGTTTTTGAAGCGGCTGTTAAAGCCTGCGAAACGGTAGACCAGTGTGCGCAAGCCGTTTGCGACGCGGCACTCAAGAGCGATTACGACATCATCGTTATCGCCGATCACGGCAACTCTGACTACATGGTGAACGACGACGGATCGCCCAACACGGCCCACACCACAAATCTGGTCCCGTGCATTTTGGTGAGCAACGATCCTCACAACGCTCTGCACGACGGCGTACTGGGCGATCTGGCACCGACCATTCTGTCGTTGATGGACGTGAAAAAGCCGGCCGAGATGACGGGGACTTCGCTCTTGGCCGACTAAATACGATTATGAAGATCAGGCTTACGTATGGGCTTGGGCTCGCGCTTCTGCTGTCAGGGGGCTGTGTCGAACGACCCGAGAGCACCCTGGCAGGAGAAGCGCCGCGCTTTTTCGACGTCAAAGGCTTTGTCGACACGCAGGTGGCGCTTCTGCAACAAAAGCAGCCCGCCCTTACCAAGCGGGTATTCATCGATGGTGAGCGCCAAGAGAAGCAGTTGCAGAAGGTCGACTGGAGCAGAGAACTGGCGCAGTTTCGCGACGCAGACTTGAACAAACCTGCCTGGCGCGATAGCTATACGATCGACACGGTAGCGACCGATGCGGGGCGGACGGTGGTGTACACAGCCCTGGATCAGGATTTGCCTGTCGACAAGCTGCAGGTGACGATGGAACCCAACACCGGGGAGGTGCTGGGGCTACGCGCCGATTTGCGGAGCCACAATCTTCTGTACGACTCGCGCCGCCAGTTGATGTTGGAGTGCCAGCCTCAGGCGCAGGAAGCAGTACAGGTGACCCATTACCGCCTGAAAGGCTACCAAAAACTGGTTTTACGCGATTCGGTACGGTTTGACGTAGAGGTACAGGTGGTGCCCTGATTTTTCGGTGCTTCCGCCCGAAATCCGTTAATTTTGCGGCGTGAATACAACCAATCCTTCGCTCTTGCCCCCCTATCTGACCGAAGCCGCGTTGCGACTGTTCATCCAACAGGCGTTGGTGGAAGACGTAGGCGACGGCGACCACTCTTCGTTGGCCGCTGTGCCCGCAGAAGCCCGGCAACAAGCCCGTCTGCTGGTGAAAGACGCCGGTGTTTTGGCGGGGGTACAATTGGCCGAACGGATTTTCCGACACGTAGACCCCGACCTGGAGCTAACGGTATTTTTGCCGGATGGCGCTGAGGTGAAGGCCGGCGACGTAGCGTTGGTTGTTTCCGGAAGCGCCCGCTCCATTCTGAAAGCAGAACGGCTGGTGCTCAATTGCATGCAGCGCATGAGCGGGATTGCTACCTACACTCACCAGATGGCAAAGCTCATCGAAGGCACGTCGGCGCGCTTGCTGGATACGCGCAAAACCACGCCCGGCTTCCGCATGCTGGAGAAATGGGCGGTGCTGATTGGCGGCGGTGAGAACCATCGGTTCGGGTTGTTCGACGGCATCATTCTGAAAGATAACCATGTTGACTATGCGGGGGGCGTGCGCGCGGCGTTGGAAGCCACCCAGGCGTATCGCGACCGCCACGGCCTGAGCATCCCCGTAGAAATTGAAGTGCGCAACGAAGCCGAGCTGACCGAAGCCCTCGCCGTTGGGGGGATGGACCGGATCATGCTCGACAACATGACGCCCGCCCAGATGCGCAGCGCTGTAGCGCAAATCGGCGATCGCTACGAAACAGAGGCTTCGGGGGGCATTACGGAAGAGACCATCCGTGCGGTGGCAGAAACGGGGGTCGATTTTATTTCGGTGGGTGCGCTGACCCATTCATTCCGAAGTCTGGACCTGAGTCTGAAGGCATTTTAAAGAACAAAAGCTTAACTATCTTTTCATATGAGTAAACGATCTGGAGCGGGAAGGGCTATGGGATACCGCCCACCCTACGGCATGACTGAGCAGAACCTGGTGGGCGTCAAAACCAAGAAGTACCAGTTGGAGACGTCGAAGTACATCAAGCTGGCTTTTCTGGAGGTATTGCGGCAACAGTGGTGGGTCTTCCTGATTGCGGTAGGCGTGGCGGCCGTCGGGTTTATCTTCCCCAAAGCCGCGGTGTGGTTCATCGTAGCAGCGGTCGTCGGCCTGATTTTGTACCTGCTGTTTTGGCTGGTGCAATTCGTCGGGGTCACGCAGCTCGACCAGTTTAAGGTGATGTTCGAACGGTTCAGCTACGAACTCAACGGGAAAACCATCCTGATGCGCGTCAACGCCAAAGAAGGGATGCAGTTTAGCTGGGACAACATCAAGAAGGCAGAGAAGCAAAAAGATGCTTTCATGCTTCACATTTCGCGTGCGCAGTTTATCTACCTGCCGTTCTCCATTTTCAATTCGGAGCACGATCTGCGTCTGACCGAGGCGTTGTTGCGGCGCAAAAATCTGCTTCCGCCCAAGCCGGAGGCCACGAACGAGACCGCGGCGTAAGCCAAAAGATGGATCCATAAAAAAGCGCCTGTGTTCTGAAGAAACGCAGGCGCTTTCTTATGCCCTGCGGGCGTTATTCGCGTCCACCCGCGATGGCTTCTACCAGTTTTTCCGGATCGAAATACAGCCGGGCCGTTTCGCGCAGCTCTTCGGCCGTTACTGTCCGAATGGTGTCGACAAAGCGATCGTAATAATCGTAGCCCAGGTTGTGGTAATAAATGGATTTAAACTTGTCGGCCAGGGCAAAGGGCGTGGTGATGCTACCCGCCAGGCTGCCCAGCATGTAGTTCCGGACGGTGGTTAATTCGTTCTCGGGAATAAGCTCCTGCCGCAGTACGTCCATCTCGTGATAAATTTCCTCCAGGGTTTGCAGGGTGGCTTCTTTCTTCACGTCAGCGCCGATGACCCACAACCCGGCGTGCAGAAAAGCCGAATAGCCCGAGTAGATCCCGTAAGTGAATCCTTTCTCTTCCCGAATATTTTTCATCAGGCGCGACCCGAAGTAACCGCCAAATACTTCGTTCAGCACCTTGAAACGGAACAGGTCCGGATGATCTTTGGTGAACAAATGCTGCCCCATGCGCACAGTCGACTGGAGGCTGGCCGGAAAGGCGATGGTTTCGTGTCGTTTCGCCGCCGGCGGTACGGGCGGAATGGCAGGCGAGTCGCGGAGCGGCTGCCGCGTCAGCTGGCCAAGGGTCGCTTCCACTTCAGCCAATACGGTGGCATCGCAATCGCCAGATAAGATCAGGTCGGCACCCGCCAGGGATTGTATACGCTCCTCGTAATACGCCTGCAACTGAGGTTGTGTAATCGCGGCGAGGTCTTCTTCCTGAGCGCCTCCGCCGTACGGATGTGCGTCGCCAAAAATCAGGTTTCGGTACGCGCGCCCCGCCATAAACGACGTCTTCTGGCGATTGACCTGCAGGTTCTGGAGCTGAATTTTTCGAATGTTTTCGAGTTCGTCGGCCGGGAGGCTGGCTTCCGTAATCACTTCGCACAGCAGCGCCAGCACGGGGCGCAGGTAGCGTCGCAACGAATAGACGTGGACGTAGAAATGATCCTGCGAATGGCTCACCTGCAAGAACGAACCATAGGCCGAAAAGGCCTCCATCAGATCGGCACCGGACCGCTGTTGCGTTCCTTCGGTCAGCATTTTGCTGAGAAAAAAGGCGACCCCTTTGGCGGGTTCGTACCAGTTTCCGGCCGGAAACACCAGTTCGGCGCTAACAATGGGCTGCGTGCCGGCATGAACGACGTGGACAGGCAGGCCGTTGCTCAGGTAGTGCGTTTGCGCTTGTACCAGCGTCAGGTCGGTAATCGGATGGTAGGAGGGGGCTAACGTTCGGTCGAGTTGCTGCATCATAAAAAAAGAAAAACCCCTACTGCAAAAGGCAAGTAGGGGTGCAAATATCCGAAATTTCTACGCTTGCTGTGCGCTTCGCTTAGTTGCTGGCCGAGTTAGCACCCGACGCCAGGTCCAGGTGCAGCGTAAACCGTAGGGTTTCGCCCAGCGGGTGGTTTTGCTGAAGCGGAATCAGGTACGCAAAATCCAGCCCGAACAACTGGTAGCGCAGACCCGCCCCCGTGGTAAAGTACTGGCGGCCGCCTTTCATGTCGTTCTCATGGAAATAACCTCCCCGTACGGAGAAAAGATTGTTGTACCAGTATTCGACACCGCCGCTCAGCGTAAACTCTTTCAATTCTTCCGAGAAGCCATCGGGCGCATCGGCGAAGGAACCAAAGAAACCGCTGAAGAAGCTACGATCCGGGTTTTTACCGGCTACGATCGTCGAATCATCATCCCCGTAAATGGGCGGTGACGGAACCATCAGCTTGTTGGCGTCGAAAATCAGGCTGAGTTTGTTGTAAGGGTCCAGGTCGAACGTCACAGACGTGCCTAACCGCAGGTTGGTCGGCAGAAAACTGGCTTCGTCCTGCGTGGTATAGGTGACCTTCGGGCCCAAGTTGGTGATGGCCGCTCCCAGTGCCAGTTCAACCGGTGTACCGCCAATCGAAAGGTCCTGGTTGCGGTAATACACCGCGAGGTCGGCTGCGGCTCCGTTCGCCGCTTTGGTGCTTTGCGAGCCGTTCGGGGCGGTGACGGCCTGGCCACCCGACAGGTTAGAGTGCAGGAATTTGATGCCCACCCCGACGCTCAGGCGCTCGCTCAGTTGTTGCGAATACGCGGTCGAAATGGCAAACTCGTTCGGCACAAAATTCAGACCTTCGGCGCCGGTAGCGTCGGTGAACTGAATGTTGCCCAGGTTGAAGTAGTTCAGCGACATTTGAAGTGCGCTCTGGGGATTGAGTTTGTAATACCCCGACAGATAAGACAGAAAGACGTCGTTGATGCCACCCAGGTTCCGCAACCAGGGCGTGTACGAAACAGAACCACCGAATTTTTTATCCAGAAAAGCCGCTTTGGCAGGGTTCCAGTAGATGGAGTTGGCGTCGGGCGAAGTCGCCACGCCGGCGTCGCCCAGGGCACCGGCCCGGGCATCGGGCGAGATGGTCAGAAACGGCATCGCTGTGGTAATGGTGCGCAGCCCGTCATACTCCTGACCACTAACGTTTTGGGCAAAGGCACCGACGCTCATACCGCTCAGCACTACCCATAAAAATCCGCGTGAAATCTTACGAATCATACGTATGTTAAAATTAATACTAGTTCAAAATGACCAATTTCTCGTACTGATGTGCTTTGGAGCCTTCCGAAGACCGGACATCCACTTTGTAAATGTAAACGCCGCGCCCGATGCGATCTCCCCACTCGTCGCGCCCGTCCCACACAATCTCGTGACCGGTGGTACCAATGTGGCTGGGGCTGTTGGGCGCGTCTAGCAAGAGGGATTTCACCAACTTACCCGCAACGGTAAAAATCTGAACCCTCACTTCTAGGTGTTGTCCTGGTTGGTTATGGTCGAAATGGAACGTTGTGTGCGTGGTAAAAGGGTTCGGATAATTCAATACGTTTTTCAACGCCAGTCCGGCGTTGTCTGCCACTACAAACTCAAGCGTTGCCAGCCCCGAATTATTGTGCGTATCCCAGGCTTTTAGCGTAAGCTGATGGCGGCCCAAAGGTAGCTCTTTAAATTGGTATGTTACCGTTCCGCGCTGATAGTCATCGGGTTCCGTGACGTAATAATCGTTTAGGATGTAGGTATCTTCCGTATTGTTGTCGAGGGTAGCGGTGATATCATGCCCAATGCCCGACGACGAAAGGTTGATGCCGTTTTCGTCGACCAGTTGGGCGATCAGCGTAGCGTTGGGCGACGTGGTGCCTCCGAACACGAACGTCGTGTCGTTCATAAACAGCGCGATGTCGGGAGGCAGGTTGTCGTTCGCGACATTTTCGCCCAATCCGCCGATCAGCATGCGTTGGGTGCTGCCGTTGGCGTCTTGCATGGAAGCATCTTGCCGTGCATACAGGGCTATTTTTCCCTGACCGTACTGGTAATCAATGTCTTTGGGCACCACAAATGCGAGACTGAACCGGCCGTTTTTCACGGTGGCGGAGCCGTTGTAGATGATGTTTTTTTGTACCGTATACGTGTAGGGAGCGTTGGCGGAGCCACGGGTCTGTAGCTTGGTGGGCTTGTCGAAAACGGTGACCAGAATCGTCCCGTTGAAATCTTCTTTGACGGCACTGCTGCCGTAGGCCCGAATTTCGCCGGCCAGCGATACCCGTTCCAGCGCCTTCAGCGTATCGCCCGTGCCGATGGGCTGCCCGTTGAACTGCGTAATGACGGCCTGATCGACGGGGTAGGCCAGTTTCATAGACGGATCGCCTAACATGCCATAATTTCGGTTGTTGGGCTGATGCGCATCACGGTTTTTGGTCATGCGTACCACATCACCCAGCCGGGGCCACGCGCCGTCGGTGCGTTCGAACACGCTCTGGTAGAACCGGGTGTTGATGGCGCGGTTCGTATTGGTATAAACGAGTCGCGTCGCGGTAAACACACCAATGCCGGCCCCCTGGCTTAGAATGATCCGCTCGCCGCCGCTGCGTTCGGCCGGGTCGTCGTACCGCCCGAAGTCGCACGTCGCCGTGACAAAAAAGGCCAACTGGTCGTAGTTGGTAAACTCTTCAATCTGCGCGCTTTCCAATAGCCGCTCGTCCATCAACGCACTTTCGTTGCCGTGGCCGCTGTAGTTGAACAGAAACGCCCCTTTCTGGATGGCGTTGCTCAGGGCCTGCCGCGCATCCGGCGAGCGTTCGCCCTGCGCAGTGTTGACCTGCGTATAGGCGTCGAGGTAAACCTTTTCTAGGTTGTAGGTAGAATCGTTGGCTTGAATCAACTGCCCCATGGCGTCGGCGTGGTCGATGTGCAGGTTATTGTCGCCATCGTCGGACAGCAGAATCACCCGGTTGCGCCAGTTGCCCAGCGTGGTCTGATCGGTTTCGTAATGGATCAGTTTGTCGACGATGGCTTTCGCTTCGGTTGCGTTCGTTACCGGCAACCGACCCACCCCGATGTCGCCGGTAACGGCTGCCGAGCGGCCTTCCTGCACCCAGAGGTCAATGCGGTCGGCCTCATCCAGAAACGTCACAAAATCGTCGGACGAAAAACTGTTCAGCTCACTGATGACCGATGAGCGTACTTCGCTTTCGAAAATCGGGACCAGATTGGTGTTGTCGGCGACGCGATTCTTGTAATCGTACGAACAGCTACCGAACAGCAGCAGGTAGCGAAACGTGTTGGCATCGCGGTCGTACAGCATTTTCGCAAAGTTGCGCAGGGCGGCCAGGTCCTGGGCTCCAGACGAAAACTCGTTATAGACCTGTTGTACAGAGATTACCGCCGTAGACAAACCGTCGTTTTGTTGCCGGAAATAGGCCAGCCGCTCGGCTTCTGCCATCAGGGCCGGAACCGTGAGGATCAGCAAGTGGGGAGGAGTTAAGGCGTGTAGATTCTGATTCAGTACGTTGCCGATCAGGTACGGCGCGGTGCCTGTCCCTTGAAAGGCTATGTACTCCTGAACGACGCCGGTAGAGGCCGCGCCGAAACGCGCTGTGCTGCCGTTACGCTCGTAGCGCTGGCGAGTGGGGCGGATCGGGTCGGTAATGTTCCAGATGTCAGCGCCGTCCGGCAGGTTGTCGAAGCGGTAGGTCAGCGCTTCGTCGCGACTACGGGCCGCCCGGAACAGCGTCGTGTTACCATACAAGGCCAGGCGTCGGGTGTAGTTGAGGGCTATGTAGTCGAGGTAGGCCACGGCTGCCGGAGCACCGCTGTAGTCGTACCGCAAGCGGAGCGACAGGTTATCGCCACTTAGCGTTGGCGTATAGACGGCACCGGCTTTGCGCAACTGATCGTACTGGCCGGTCAGGCCGAGGAACGATAAGGTGCCGAGGGTCTGGTTGTTGGCCGTCACGCGCAGCAACGAACTGCCCGTGCCGCGACGTGTGCTGACCGCCCGGACTTCCAGCGTGCTGGTCGTGCCTTCCACCAACCCTTCCGTCGAAAACGAAAGTTGCCGTTCCAGGGACGTGGAGGTGAACACATCGCCGTACCACTCGCGCCCCGAGGGCAGTTCCAGCGTCAGCTTATTTTGCTCTATTTCGTAAAAAAAATGCTCGTCGAACGTGGTGACTTCCGTGCCCGAAAGCGTCGCGCCTGCGTCGGCGATGCGCAGGCCGGGCTGGTTTTCTTTGACCGTCAGGAAGTAATACGTCGTGTCGGAATAGATGTTGATCGTGTGCTGGAAGCGCCCGTTTCCCGGCTCGTACTGCCACGTGTGCGGTCCTTCTCCATAAAAAAGAAGGTAATCGAACGAACCGTCGGAGCGCGTGTGCACCGAGATGGCGTTTTCGGGAAGGTCGTCGTAATACGCTTCCGTCAGCGATTCGGGCAGCATGCCTCCGCCTTGCCCGTAGAGGGCGAGTTGTGCGGGCGCTACACCAGGATCGAACCCCATTTGCTGCAACAGCGACCGGTCGATCCGGTAGATCCCGCTCTCCGTGACGCCGATTTTGTACCACTTGCCGCTGGCCAGCACCGAACTGGTGGCGAAGCTTTGCGTCCGTGCGGGGGCAGAAACAGTGCGCCCTTGGGTTGGATCGGAGCGGTACGCGTAGGCGAACGAAACTAACTTTTCGGCCGCGCCCGTTTGCGGATTCCGGCGCAGCGGCACAAACGACACGTAAGTGGCCGGACGTTTTTTATACACGACTGGCGTCAGATCGACCGCGGGGTGGGTCGGCAGCAGCGCACCTTGCAACAGTGACTGCTCTTCGGTGGTCAAAGGCTCGTAGGTCGCCTCCACGAACTGAAACTCCGCAACGGCGTCTTCCAGAAACAACGTGTGGGCGGGAAGCCCCGTCTGTTCGTCCGGGTAAGACGCTTCGGCAAATGTCAGGCGCTTAGCGGGCTGGTTGGGCAGTGTCCTGGGTGTTTCCCACGACAGGCGCACACGCGCCCGGGTAGCCTCTGTACCCGGTTGGGCCATCAGGGAACCTGCGCTGAGCCAGGCAACTGCCAGTAAAAACCGTATCCGGCAGACAAGCGTCATGGGTGCTTCATTCAGAGTCTTCCTTGTGGAGAATCGGGGAGTTCAGGAGGATGAAGGGGCATTGTGCTTCATCCTGGAAACAGAACGCTTATCCTTGTATACTTCCTTCTGCAAAAGATAAACTCCGAAATTGGTCCGATATTGTCTTCCGACCGCTCAATTCCTAGGATTCTCCTTCCAGAATTTCGAACGTGTAATTTTCCATAATGGCGTTGGCAAGCAGGCGCTGGCAGGCTTCTTCCACCTTCTGGCGGGCCTCCTCTGAGTTGGCGGCTTCCAGGTGCAGCGTCATGTGTTTGCCAATGCGGACTTGTTCAATGCTGTCGATGCCGAGGTTGTGCAGTCCCAGGCGCACGGCTTTGCCCTGCGGGTCCAGAATTTCGCGACGGGGCATGACGTTGATTTCAGCGGTAAATTTCATGAGGTAAACAGGAGTTTCAGAACGGATAGTGCAATGTACAGGAGAACGATCAGCGGTACGGCCACGTACGAAAGCGCAAACAGCAGCACCAGCGATAGTAAAATAAACAGATAACGCAGCCGGTTGTCGGCCAACCGGAAGCTTTTGAATTTCAGGGCGAACAGCGGCAGCGGCGCCACCAGCATCAGCGACATGACCACTGCCAGTGCGCCGAGAAGCCACGGATTCTGCAACCATGCGCCCACGAGTGTGTCGGCCCGGCCGGTCAGAATCAACGGAAACGAAGCGAAAAACAGGGCGTTGGCCGGGGTAGGCACCCCGATGAACTGATCGCTCTGGCGCGTGTCGATGTTGAACTTGGCCAGCCGCAGCGCCGAAAAGATCGGAATCAGAAAGGCAATGTGGGCTCCTTCCACCACCAAGCTGCCGAGCGTAAACAGGGGTCCGGCTCCGGCTTGTTCCAGCAGCATAAACAGAATGGCCCCCGGCAATACGCCGAACGTCACCATGTCGGCCAGCGAGTCGAGTTCTTTCCCGATGGGCGAATGCGCGTGCAGCGCCCGCGCCACAAAGCCGTCGGCAAAATCGAGTAGCGCGGCCACGGCCATCAGCACGGCCGCAACGTTCAGGTGATGGCGGTAAGTTTCCAGCACTCCAAAGCACCCGCACAGCAAATTGCCGCAGGTAAGCAGATTCGGTATATGGCGGCGGATGGTCACGTCAGGCGAGGGGAAGACGACAAAACGGATTGTACTTTTTTTCGTGCCCGATGGTCGTTTCGGGACCATGGCCGGGGTAAACGACCGTTTCGTCCGGCAGGGAAAACAGGTCGGACCGAATGCTGTTCAGCAGCGTCTGGTGATCGCCGCCGGGCAGGTCGGTGCGGCCGATGCTCTCGCGAAAAAGCGTATCGCCCGCCACACAAAATCCATCCGCCGCGCTGTAAAAAACGATGTGGCCCGGCGCATGTCCCGGCACAAACCGGATCTCGAGCGATGATTCGCCGAACGTGAGCGTCGTGTTTTCTTCCAGATGATAGGCCGGCAGTACTTCCGTGTAGCCAGTGAAGCCGTAGCTGGGGGCATAGACCTTGACCGACCGCAGCGTCTGCTCATCCAAGTGGTGGGTACCGAGGTCCACCTTGTAGTGCGAATGCACAAAATAATTGCCCAGGACGTGATCGACATGGCCGTGGGTATTCACCAGCCGAACCACCTTCAATTGCTGTTGGGCGATGAAGTTCGTCAGGCGTTGCTCTTCTTGGGGAGTAGAACAACCCGGGTCGACAACGATGCACTCGCCCGTGGTGTCGTACAACACATACGTGTTTTCCTGAAAGGGATTGAACGTGAAACGCTGGAGCTGCATACTTTTGAAGACAGGTTCGGCAAAGGAGGTGCAAATTTGCGGGAAGCAGCTTGTATTCCAAAACCAGTTTTTACGTGAAAGAAGTTGAGTACGTCATTGTGGGGCAGGGCCTGGCCGGTTCTGTCCTGGCACTGACCCTGTTGGAGCGGGGCCATGCGGTGCTGGTGGTGGACCAGCCGCGCCCCGACGGTGCCTCTCGGGTGGCCGCCGGACTGTACAATCCCATCACGGGGCGCCACCTGTCGCTGACCTGGGGGGCCGCGCAGCTTTTTCCGTTCCTGCGGCAGTTTTACCCACGTTGGGAACAGCGCTGGCACACCCGCTTTCTGCACGAAATGCCGGTATATCGGCCTTTCGGCAGCATGGAAGAGCAGAATACGCTGACCGGAAAAAGCGGTGATCCCCTCTTTGGGAAATTCATGCGCTTGGGCGATCGCCACGCCGCCTACCGTGCGTGGGTGCACGCTCCGTACGGAGGGCTGGAGACGCTGCAATCGGGCTATCTGGACGTGCCCCATTTTCTGGAGGCGACTCGCGCCTACCTGCACGAACGCGAAAGTTACCGGCAGGAATCGTTCGATTATCAGGAAATTAAAATATCGGACGAGGGGGTGACCGGACCCGACTGGCGGGCCGCCCGGCTGATTTTTTGTGAGGGCGCGGCGGTGCGCAACAATCCCTGGTTTCGGGCGTTGCCGATCGTACCCAACAAAGGAGAAATTTTACGCTTGCGAACCCACACCGAGCTACCGAACGTTATCTTCAATCGCCACGTATTTATGGTGCCGGTGGCGCCGGGCGAAGTGCGGGTCGGGGCTACGTTCGACCACAGCGACCTGACGACTGTGCCTACGGAACGGGCACGCCTGGAACTGCTGGAAAAACTGCAGGGCTTGTACCCCGCAGAGACGACGGTGCTCGACCAGGTAGCGGGTCTGCGTCCCACCAGCCGCGACCGCCGTCCGCAACTGGGGCTGCACCCTACGCACCCGCAGCTCGGTATTTTTAACGGCTTGGGAACCAAAGGCGTATCGCTGGCTCCGTGGTGGGCCGAACGCTTTGCCGAATTTTTAGAAGGAAAGGCTGATCTGGACCCGCAAGTCAATATTAATCGTTATTTTTCGTTTATCGGTAAGACCTCATCCATTTGACCTCTGCATACATGCACGTTCGATTACGCATTCTAGGGCTGCTGTTGGGCTGTGGCCTTGCCACCACCGCGGTGGGCCAGTCGGCGCAGACTTCGTTCGGCAAAAACCGGATTCAGTACCAGCAGTTCGACTGGCAATACCTGAGCAGCAACAACTTCAACATTTATTATTATCAGGACGGCGCTACGCTGGCCCGGCAGGCGACGTACATCGCCGAAGAAGAATTTCGACGCATCAGCGATCTGCTGGGCTTTGCGCCATACTCGCGGATCAAGCTGTTCGTCTACAGTTCCAAAGCCGACCTGCGGCAGAGCAACGTAGGGCTGGACGAAGAAAATTCGCTGGTTGGTGGGGGACAGACCAACCTGACCAAATCCATCATCGAGATTCCGTTCGAAGGCAACCAGGAAGCATTTCGGCGCGAGATTTCGCTGGGCATTGCGCGCACGCTGGTCCGTGAAATGATGTACGGCGGCAGCCTGAAAGACATGGTGCAGAGTTCGTACCTGCTGAGCCTACCCGACTGGTTTGCCGAAGGAGCTGCGCTCTATGCGGCAGAAGGGTGGAGCCTCCAGATGGACGACTACATGCGCGATCTGCTGATGGAAGACAACCTGCGGCGGCTGCCCCGCCTGACCGGCGAAACGGCGACCATCGCCGGGCAATCGTTCTGGAACTACATTGCCGAAACCTACGGCAAAGGCAGCATTTCCAACATTCTGAACCTGACGCGCATCATCCGCAACGAGGAAACCAGCATCGGAAGCACGTTGGGCGTGCCCTACGACCGCATTGAATCGGACTGGGAAAGCTATTACCGTTCGGCCGCCGAGCGCGTGGAAGAAGGGCATCGCATGCCCGAAGACAGCAAGCGCCAGCGCCGCAGCAACCGCCGCCACCTCGACTACAACGACGTGCGCATTAGCGACGATGGCCGGTACATGGCGTACTCCGAAAACGACCGGGGGCGGTTCCGTGTGATCGTCACCGACCTGCAAAACGACAAGCGGCGCATTGTGTACCGCGAAGGGTACAAAGTGCTGAAACAGGAAATCGACTCGAATTTGCCGTTACTGGCCTGGAAAGGAGAGAACGAACTGCTGATCATTTCTGTCAAGAGCGGCGAGATTGTGCTGCGCACACTGGACCTGGAAAAAGGAACGAGCGATCATCGCGAACTGACGAGCGTAAATCAGATTTCCGATGTCGACATTGCGTCCGATGGCCGTACGCTGGTGCTCAGCGCCGATCAGGACGGGCGGAACGACCTTTACCTCTACGACTGGCGTCGCGGGAAACTGACGCGCCTGACCAACGATCTGTACGACGATCTGTCGCCCCGTTTTCTGCCCAACTCTACCGATCTGGTGTTCAGTTCGAACCGGCCTTTCGCTGCCGATACCGCCACCCTGAGTGAAGTGCAGCTCCTGAAAAAGCTGAAGAACCAACCTGCTCAACTGTTTGTGCTGCGCGACGGTCAGGTCAGTCCGCTGGCCGATGAGCCGATTTTCGGGACGCAGCCGGTACCGTTGGTCGGGGGCGATCTTCTGTTTCTGAGTGCGCAGAGCGGGATTCGTAGCCTCTACCGTTACCAGCCCGCCGCCGCCCGCACCATTCAATTGTCCGATTTTCGGCAGAACATTCTGGCGTACGATGCCCGGGGCAACGAGACGCTCAAGCTGGCGTTTCAGATGCGCAACGACGAGCGCGAGTACATGTATTACGAACCCAGTTTTGCGGCTCAGCAAGAAGTACGCACGCAGGCCACTAACCGACAGTCATCGGCCAATGTAGATGACCCGACCCGTACCGAAAAAGGCAGTGCGACGACACCGGGCGCTGCACCGACACCAACGGACGACGACCAGGCCCTGAGTCCGGAAGAGATCGACATCAACCACTACGTTTTCGAATCCGAGAAAGGCACCACGCCCGATGAGCAACCCGAAGAAGTGGCACCGGAGCCGCGTCCTACGTTTGTAGAAGGCCCCGCGCCCGAGGTCGTGATCCGCGGGCCGTACAAGTACACCAATCGCCTCAGTACCGACCAGGTGGTCTCCTCGTTTTATGTGGACCCGCTGCGGGTGTTAGGGTTGGGGATTCTGATCGAAACGGGCATGACGGACATGTTCGAGAATCATAAGATTCGGATCGGGGTGCTGCCCTTTACCAACAATTTGTTACAAAGCAGCCGCATTTACGGCGAATACCAGTACCTGAAAAAGCGGGTGGACTTTCGGGTGAAAGGCCGGCGCGAAATCATTTACCACCGACTGGAAGACGACCGGGCCTACCGGTATGCGCTGGCGCGTTTCGATGCCGAGGCGTCTTATCCCTTCTCGGTGGCCAGTCGGATCAGCGGCGGTCCGCTTTACGCCCGCACCAAACTGTCGGACGAAAGTGGCATCAACCAGATTTACACGCCTGACAAAAACGAAAACTACGCGGGGGCGCAGGTCGAGTACGTGTTCGACAATACCTTGTCCGGGGGGCTGAACATCCTGACCGGAACGCGGGTGCGCGCCCGCTTCGAACACCTCTGGAACTGGCAGAACCCCAACAAAAGCTTCGGCAACTTCTTTGTTGATGCCCGGCATTACCAACCCCTGCACCGCAACATCGTGCTGGCGCTGCGCGGTTTCTACGGCACCTTTACGGGCGGGAGCTCGGCCAAAAACTACCTGCTGGGGGGAATGGACAACTGGCTGTTTTCCAGCACCAACACCACCAACAAAGCGGACGACCCCTTGGGCACACCGCCGTCGGGCATTACGTCTACCACCGACCGCGTCGACTGGCTTTTCAACCGATTTGCGACGAACCTGCGCGGCTTCAGCTACAATACCCTGTATGGGCACAGTGTGCTGCTGTTCAATGCCGAGCTGCGCATTCCGCTGGTGCGGTATTTCTACCGCGGGCCTATCTCGTCGGCCTTTTTCCGCAACCTGCAACTGGTGGCGTTTACTGATGTGGGCTCAGCCTGGACGGGCGGTTCGCCCTTCAACCGCAACAACAGCCTGAACACCCAACGCCTGCCGCTGCCGCCGGAAAACTCGTTCGAAATTACGGTGATCAACTACCGCAATCCGTTCCTGACGGGCTATGGCGCGGGCGTGCGCACCGTGCTGCTGGGCTATTTTGTGAAGTTTGATGTAGCCTGGGGCATGCAAGACTACAAAGTGCTGGATCCGAAACTGTACCTGACACTGGGTTATGATTTCTAAATCGTCAGGGAAATCGGATGCTTAAACAGAAAAGGCAGGTTCTACGACCTGCCTTTTTTATGGGTTAGCGCCTGGGCAGCGCAATTAACTCTGGAACTGTAGTGCCTTCGCCACCACTGACTCGAACAAGGCGCGTCCGTCCGTGTTGCTCAGGGCTTCGTCGGCGGCACGTTCAGGGTGTGGCATCATGCCAAATACATTTCGCTCCGCATTGCATACCCCCGCGATGTGTTCGATCGAACCGTTCATGTTCGCCTCGGGCGTAAGCTGACCGGATGCGTCGCAGTAGCGGAACAGAATCTGGTCATTTTCGTTGAGCTGACGCAGCGTGGCCTCGTCGGCATAGTACCGCCCTTCGGCGTGTGCCACCGGAATTTTGTAAGCTTTCTGCAGGTCGAGGGCGGCCGTCAGGGGCGAGCGGTCGGTCTGCGGACGGATGTACACGTTTTTGCAGATAAACTTCTGCTCTACGTTGCGCAGCAGCGCCCCCGGGACCAGACCGGCCTCCGTCAGAATCTGGAATCCGTTGCAAATCCCCATCAGCATACCGCCGTTCTGCGCGTGCGCAATGACCGGCTCCATGATCGGAGAGAAGCGGGCAATCGCTCCCGAACGGAGGTAGTCACCGTACGAAAAACCGCCGGGTAACACAATCACATCGCAGCCTTGCAGGTCAGTATCCTTGTGCCAGAGACGTACCGTTTCCAGCTGCATCACGCGGCTCAGGACGTAGACCATGTCTTCGTCGCAGTTGGAGCCAGGAAAAATGACAACACCAAATTTCATTACTTGCAAAGATAGGGTTTCCGCTGTTTCTTGTGCAGTTTTACGAATATTGCAGGCAATATTCTAATCAGTACGTATGATTTTATCCATGACCGGTTACGGCTCTGCGGCCGTCGAGACCGAACAGTTCAGTATTACAGTAGAAGTGAAGGCGCTAAACTCGAAATTTCTGGATTTGGCCCTCCGTCTGCCTCGTGCGTTGAACGACCGCGAGCCGGAAGTGCGACAACTGGTCGCCCAGCGCCTGGAACGCGGAAAGATCGCCCTCATCGTCGACATCCAGGACAAGAGCGCCAATCGTGGGAAAGTACAGATCAACCAGGCGCTGCTGCGGGAATATTACGAAACGATCCGCACCGCCGCCGCGGAGCTGGGCGCTTCTACCGAAGGGCTGTTCACCAAAGTGCTGGACATGCCGGATATTTTGCAGGCGGCCGAAGACGTGCCGGAAACCCTGACGGTCGACTGGGACGTGATACGGGGCGCGCTGGAAACCGCACTGGACAAATGCCTGCAATTCCGGACGGACGAAGGCGTAGTGCTGCAAGAGAGCCTGCGCGGCAACGTGGAGCACATCGGCGGCCTGCTGCTGCAGGTAGAGCAACAAGACCCCCGGCGTGTGGCGGCAGTCCGCGAACGCCTGCGCGACAAAGTCCGGGAACTGATTCCGGAAGAGCACGTCGACGACAGCCGCTTCGAGCAGGAAATTTTGTATTACCTCGAAAAGCTCGACATCAACGAAGAAAAAGTCCGTCTCCGGGCGCATCTGGGTTACTTCCTGGAAGTGCTGAAACAGCCGGGCCATTCCGGGAAGAAACTCCACTTTATCGCCCAGGAGATCGGACGGGAAATCAACACCATCGGCTCGAAAGCCAACGATGCGCAGATTCAACGGTTCGTGGTCGACATGAAAGAAGAGCTGGAAAAAATCAAGGAACAGAGCATGAACGTCCTCTGACGTTTACGCCTGTTGTACCTGTTGGCCCAGCGCCTTCGGATCGAAGTAGGCAAAAAAGCGCACGACTTTATCGCCGTTGGTCTCCAGGATGCTCACGCCCCGGTACGAGACGTCCTGGCCCTTGCCGTTGTCGCCTTCGGTGGTCCACTCCAGCGCAACGGTGTGGTCGTTTATGATTTTGTTTTGAAACGTAGAGTGTACGTCACCGAACGTTTCGCGGTAGTGCGTCCAGAATTTCCGAGCTTCGTCGGTCCCGTGAAACTTCTCGTTCGAGACCAGGTTGCCCACTTCACAGTCGTCGGCAAATAACGACACGATCGTATCCACATCGTGGTCCGATTCCAGTTTCTGTAAAGCTTCTATGAATTGATCTGCCAGTTGCGTAGCCATAATTGCGTTGGTTATACGTTTGAAAATCAAAAAGTTATTATCAAACCAACCGCTAAGTCGGGCAGATGTTTACCAACACGGACGAAACGCTTCAGGGATTCATCAGGTGGTCGGCCGCCAGAATCAGAAACAGGTAGTCGGTGGTGCCGCCTCCCAGCACGTATTCGGTCTGTTGCCACAGAAAGGGCCAGGTGAGCAGCTCCGGAAAATCGGGACGGATCAGGGCGGTACCCGAGCCGATGCCCCCGGGAATGTACGACCAGTCGGCCCGGTTAAGGCCGTAGGCCGTCAGTAGCGAGCGCGCGCCCACGCCCGACGCAAACGAGGCGGTGTTGGTGCCCGGATGGCAGCCCAGCACAAAGTTCATGGCGTGCAGCATGTAGTCGGCAGGAAACAGGTCGGGAAAGGCGGTGTGCAGGAAGTACTGCTCCACCCCAAAGTGCTGAATGCCCCAACCTGCGCCCCAGATGTTCGGTTCGTAAGGCACGCCGTACGGGGTCTTCTGGCCTTGGGCATCGATTTGTGCGCGGTATTGTTTCACCGCGTCGCGAATGGTCCGCGTATACTTCTTTTGATTGACCAGCGGCAGGGATCGCCCCACGATCCAACCCGTACGGGCGATGTTCTGACGGATCGCCTCGGTCTGGCTGACCAGAAAGTCGGCATACTTCTTTTCCCGGGTGGTGAGCAGAAGTTCGACCGCCGCGTCGACCCGCTGTAGCGGATTTTTCTCCTGTGTACGGTCCCAGAGCGCCTGCGCAATGGTGAGGCACTCCTGCGCCATCGTCGGGTTGTAGTCTTTCAGGGCGCGGGCAGCGGCGGCCAGTCCGGCTGCCACCGACAGCTCCCGGCCGGGATTTTCTTCCGTAAACACCCAGCGGTCGTCGGGCGAGCCGGGCTGGCCAATCGGCGGCACCGCGGTTAAAGTCGGGTCGGGCTGAAACACCGTGTTGTCGGTCATGGCTGCGGCATCGCCCAACAGCACGTACTGCCGAAGCGAAGGGCAGATGATCCCCCGGTACAACCGCCCCAGCGACCGGTACCCTCCGGCGATCGTCAGGACGCCGTGTTCGATCTGCTGGAGGATGTCGGGTTTGCCATCGGGCTGATGAATTTCCACAACACGCGTCTGCTGGTCGATGGTGGTGTTGTCGTACGCTACGTCGAACGCCTCGTAGGCGAGCGCCAGTCCCTGCACCGTTTTCGCCTGCGACTCGACCCGCAGGTCGAAGTCACCGGCGTCATGCCATCCGCCCCGGTTCAGTCCCGGCACAGGATCGCCCCCTTGGTAAGACGTCAGCGTCGAGGGCCCTTGCAGGTAGCCGTCGAAGTGGTTGGTGTCGGTGGGGGCCATGCGGGCGTCGTCGAGGTGACAGAAGTCGTGCCAAACGCGGTAGCGGTCGTTGACGCGCATGTGGCACATCTGCACGGGCAGGAAATACTCCAGCGTAGGCTGCCACACCTCGCGCTGGTAAATGTCTTCCTTGATCTGAAACGGCTCAGTGCGGTAGTCGCCGTATTCCACCTGGTAGAGGCCCGGTTGTTCGACAGACGTGAAATCGAGCTGGTAATAGTGGTACCGCAGAAAGTTGCCCCAGTCGTGAGGGCGGGTTTCCAGCACCTTTTCCCGTCCGCCGGTTTCGGACACCCGCCACAGAATTGCCGGCGGCGTTCGCGTATCGTGCGGATCGGTTTCGATGACCGCAATTTTCTGCTGTTTCGGATGGTAGCCTACCTGCGATACCTGCACGACCGGATCGTGTTGCCAGCCCGGAAGGGCGTGGGGCGTAATGCGCCATTCGATCGCGTTTTTCGTAGCGCCCCGGGGCACCAGCGACCGTACCACAAACCAGCCGTTGGTATGACGCGCCCGCCCGTCGATCAACTGAAGGCTGTCGCGCTGAAGGTTTTCGATCACCATTGTCTGGCGCTCGGCTTCGGGCGCCACGACCAGTTGTTTGCCTACGGCCATCGGCACCAGCTGGTAGTCGCCGTTTTCGTCGAGGTAGCCGGGGCCGTTGGCCTGCGGATGGAAAATGCCCGCCTGTCCGTCCATGTAATACGCCTTTCCGAACAAAATGCCCGGAAACAACTCGAAGTTGAACCCTACTTTGCCGACCCAGGCCTCGGGGAGCGGCTCGTCGAGGTCGACACTGATGCGGAACGCCTTTCCTTCGGGGCGCACTTTCAGGACATAGCTGAACTGCAGGTCGGGATAAATCACCGGATTGAAGCCCTTGCGGTCTTTTTCCGGATCAGGATAGGCCATCCGAACGCTAATTTCCTGCGTGGCCGGATCGACCTGCCGTTCGCCCACTTTGGGAACGGGCTGCCACTGGCCGGGCGTCGGCTCCAGCCGCAAATCGCCGTTGGTCGCCACGCGCAGCCCGTTCTGAATGATGCCGACACCGCCCTGGTGGCCTTCCGGATAAAAATCGTGCGCCAGCATCACGTTCAGGCCGGGCATTTCCAGGTATTCCTGTGCGTTGAGCCGAAGCGTGGTGTCGGGAGAAGTCGCCGGTGTTTGTGCGGAAAGGCCCAGCATGCCGGCCAGCCAAAAGAAGGTGCTGAGCAAAAAAGCGCTGCGTGTCATGGAAAAAAGCATTCTTTATCGGTACAAGGAAAAGAAGAGGGCCAACCGGGCGACATACTCGCTTCGGAAGAAAGGGCTCCAGCGAAATGAAGCATCGGAAGAATTACGTGTGGAAAATCAGGGCATCGCGCTTTCTTATGAAAATCTAATTAACTAATTTTGCCGCCCTGTTTCCGGCGGACGGGCTCCGTCATTAAACACTAACGCATAGATCCATGCCCTTAAAAATCAGATTAACTCGTCGTGGCCGTAAAAAACTGGCCTTGTTCGATGTAGTAGTAGCCGATTCGCGTTCGCCGCGAGATGGCCGTTTTGTCGAGAAAATCGGCACGTACAATCCTAACACCAACCCTGCAACCATCGACCTGAACGAAGACAAAGCGCTTCAGTGGTTGCAGAATGGGGCCCAGCCGAGCGACACCGTGCGCGCCATGCTGTCGTACAAAGGCGTACTGTTGCGTCGGCACCTGCAAGCGGGTGTGCGCAAAGGAGCACTGACGGCAGAGCAAGCGGACGAAAAGTTTGCTACCTGGAAAGAAGAAAAAGAAGCCAAAATTACCGGCAAGGTGGACCAGCTGGCACAGAAACGTGCCGACGCGCAGAAAGCACGTCTGGCTGCCGAAGCCAAGGTAAACGAAGCCCGTGCCGAAGCGCAGCGTAAGCGCGAAGAAGAAGCACGCGCTGCTGCGGAAGCCGAATCCGCTGCTGCCAACGCAGAAGGCGGTGAAGAAGGCGAAGCAGAAGCACCGGCTGAAGAGACACAGGAGTAGTCCCTATGAATCCGGAAGAGTGCTTTTTGCTGGGAACCGTGCGTAAGCCCCACGGCTTGCGCGGAGAGCTGAGCATTTTTCTGGACGTAGACGATCCCGGTCGATACGAACATTTGGAATCAGTCTTGGTAGAACTCCGTCAGGAAGACGGCTCTGCCCGACTGATTCCTTTTTTTGTGGAGTCCATGCGCCTGACGGGCCCCCTGACGCTGATGCGGTTGGAGGGACTCGGTTCGCTCGAAGAAGCGGAGCCGTTTCGGGGCGCACGGCTTTTCTTACCCCTGGAGGCATTGCCTCCGCTCAAAGGCGATCAGTTTTATTACCACGAAATTCTGGGCTTTCGGATCGTCGACGAGGCGATGGGCCCGCTGGGCGAAATAACCGACGTGTACGAATTGCCCGCCCAGGACCTGATCGTGATGCAGTACCGCGAAAGCGAGATCCTGATTCCGATTCAGGATGAAGTGGTAAAAGGCGTCGACCGCACCAAGCGCGAGTTGTATTGCCACCTGCCCGACGGCCTGCTCGACATCTACCTCAATTCGTAAGCTTTTTTGACCCACGCCCATGCGCCTGGACATCATTACCTGTCTGCCTAAAATTCTGGAAAGTCCGTTCGATCAGTCGATTCTGAAGCGGGCGCAACAGAAAGGCCTGGTGGAGGTGCATGTCCACGACTTGCGCGACTATTCGCCGTTCAAGCACCGGCAGGTAGACGATTATGCTTATGGAGGCGGGGCTGGCATGGTCCTGATGACCGAACCGATTGCCCGCTGCATTCGGCACCTGAGCGAAGCACGGAATTACGACGCGGTGGTCTACATGACGCCCGACGGAAAGCGGTTCGACCAGCCCATGGCCAACCAACTTTCGTTGCTGAAAAACATCATTTTGCTGTGTGGACATTACAAAGGCGTGGACGAACGCATCCGCGAGAAATTTGTGACCCACGAAATCAGCATCGGCGACTACGTTTTGTCGGGGGGAGAGCTGGCGGCTGCGGTGGTGGCCGATGCGCTGATCCGCCTGCTGCCAGGCGTATTGTCGGACGAGACCTCGGCACTGACCGACTCGTTTCAGGACGGGCTACTGGCTCCGCCGGTCTATACCCGGCCCGCCGATTTCGAAGGCATGCGGGTGCCCGACATCCTCTTGTCGGGCCACGAAGCGGCCATCGAACAGTGGCGTTACGACCAAGCCTTGGCCCGTACCCGCGAGCGTCGGCCCGATCTGCTGAAAGAAGACTGAATCTTACCTTTTTAGGCAAGGATTTTGTCGGTTCTTCTGATTTTTCTCTGAAAAAACTTCTATATTTGCACTCCTTTTCGCAATAGAATCTCACTTAGCCGCTTCCAGTCATGAGCGATATTATCAAATTCATTGAGCAGGACTTCGGTGCCGACGCACGGAAGAACTTCCCTTCCTTTCACGCCGGAGATACGGTGAACGTACACGTTAGAATCCGTGAAGGAAACAAAGAACGTATTCAGCAATTCCAGGGGACGGTGATTCAGCGTCGTAATCCCAACAGCAACGGCGAAACTTTCACCGTGCGTAAAGTGTCCAACGGAATTGGGGTGGAGCGGATTTTCCCGATTCTTTCGCCAAGCATCGAAAAAATCGAAGTGTTGCGCGAAGGTCGCGTGCGTCGTGCGCGCTTGTTCTACCTGCGCGGACGTTATGGCAAATCTGCCAAAATCAAAGAAAAGCGTCACTTCCGGGAGTCGAAATAAGGTTACTCCTGATACCTCATTGCACAAGCCAGTCCTCGACTGGCTTTTTTTATGCCCTCCTTTTTCTACTCCGCCTTTCGGGCGGCGGGGTTGTACAGCACAAAATAGTCGGCGCGTCCCTGGCGGTCGGTCATGAACGAACTGACGTGGTCGAACGCCAGAGAATCCTCTGCCTGTTGAAATACGTCCCACTGTTCCTGATTGAGCACCAGCACTTCCGGCGACGCTGACCGGTAGCGCTGCCGCAGCGTGTCCAGATCCTGCACCTCTTCCACGTGTGGAAAGCGCGTTTCCAAGTAGAAAAACAGACTCGGGGGATGCCCGAACGGATTCGCAATGGTGATGCGGCTGTTGGGAAGCGCGCGGACCTCGGCTTGCAGCGCTACCCGCCGGGTAGCGTCCTTGAGCTGATCGACCTGCGGCATCAACACGCCCCACGCCGCTGCCTGGAATAGGAACGCCGTGGTTACCAGCAGCGGGACGTAATAGAATTTACGCCACGAAATGCTGGTGAACACGTGCAGGGCCAGTAGCACTACGCCCACTGCTGTGGCGGTGATCCGCAGCGCCGAGGGGACCGGCAACCACCAGGGGGCCAGGGCCAAACCCGCGAACAGGACGCCCGTCAAACCGAACGAGAACCACAGAACCGCCCGCGGCGGACGGCCTTCTCCGGATGATAATGCTTCCATTTGCCGGGCAATCAGCAGCGCCAGCGGCACATGCGCGGCAATGACGTAAGCGGGTAATTTGCTGGGCGAGAACTCGTAAATCAGCCAGCCGGCCACAAACCAGCTCCCCAACAACAGGGTGTTTTTGTCGCGTAGTATCACACCCCGGATGCCCTGCCAGACCGCCTGTGGAAAAAAGAGAAAATACGGAAGGAAGGCGACGAGCATGCCCAGGAGGTGCGTGCCGGGAGGGCCGGTTTGCCCCAGCACACTGCTGTTGATGCGCTTCAGAATGTACCAATCGATGAGCCAGTTGATGAACGTTCCCCCGTCCGACTGGGTCGTCAGGTAACCCCAGTAATACAGCGGAAGGCATGCCAGCGGCAAACCGAACCACGGATGAAGGCGCAGCAGATTCCACCGGTTGGGGTGCAGTAGGAGTAGTAGCCCGCCGAACAAGCCGGCGAAAATCACGATGGGGGGGCCTTTGGTCAATAGCGCCAGCGCAAACGAAATCCAGAACGCCAGCACGGCCCACCACGCGCGTTCCTGCAACACGAACAGCAGCGCAAAGCCGCACGCCGTAGTGAAAAAAAGCAACGTGGCGTCGGTTACCGCGATCTTGCCCAATGTCGGTACCAACAGCGATGTGCCTAGCACCATCATGCCCCAAAACGCGGTTGGCCGGCCCCAGAAACGTTGCCCCGCCACAAACACCAGGGCCAACGTCAGGAGGGTGAAGACTGAGGAGGAAAAACGTACGCTGAACGCGTTAATGCCGAACAGGGGGTAGGTCAGGGCGATGTTCCAGAAATGCAGCGGCGTTTTCCGGTGAATCTCCGACCACGGAAACGCAGGAACGAGCCAGTTGCCGGTGGTCTGCATCCGGTAGGCAAATCCGGCGTAAGCCGCTTCGTCCTGATCCCACAAGCTGATGGCGTGGTTGTTCAGAAACACCAGAAAGACCAGCAGCAGAAATCCCAACCAGGGGAGCGAGGAGCGGTGGGAAGAAAGAAACGCTCTTTTCATAACAACACGGCCACTAGGAGCGCGTGGACGACTTTTTTCGTATTTTACAGATACCGACTGGCGGCCAGCTTCGTGTGAGGCCGCAAATTACCGGATTTGCGCGGATCGGAAGGGAGGCCGGGCTACCTTTGCCGGGGCAATCTGGTACGGCAGCATGAAACTTTTCTGGTTCGCCCGTAAGTTCTAGTCACGATGAGAGATACAACATTCGATAAATTGCAGGAGACGTTGGAAGAGCAGTTTACTTGGCCTACCAAGTACCTCTTCAAGTTCATCGTCGATAAAGATAACCAGCAGCCGGTGCTGGACCTGTTCGACGACGCTCAGTTCAAACGGCGGCCGTCGCGGAACGGCAAGTACGTCAGCCTGACTGCATTGGTGCGCATGCCTAGCAGCGATGCTGTCATCGACATTTACCGAAAGGCGGCGACCATCAAAGGCGTCATTACCTTATAACGTTGAAAAGATATTCGACAGAGGGCCTGCGCTAGACCAGCGTATGCCCTTTTTTTATGGTGCCCTCCGTTCCATGATCTGCCCGAGCCGCCCGATCATCTCCACGAGGTAAGGCCCCCCTTCCGGCCCGGTGAAGTTCATCACCCGCGTCTCGTACTTATCCAGATTGTAATATTTTTTGGGCGTGATGTAGCCCATGTAGCCGCCGTTGAAACTGGTGAGGATCAACGGGGACGCCGCTGCGGCGCGGGTCGCATCATCGGTAAGTTCTCCGGAAAAATCGGCCGGAATGCCCACGAAGACCAGACTACCGATGCGCAGTGCGGTGAGCGAAGTAGTGTATTTCCCAAACAATCCGTGGAAGACCCAGGGCGTGAACCGCAAGTAGCGGCCCAGGCGCAGTTGCGGTTTGTCGAACGCTAGCGGAATCTGGACCGCATCCAGCCGCCGCGTTGTGGAGAAGTGCAACGAATCGAGGGCACGACACACTTCGCCCGCCAGGCCATCGCCGATCAGCCGGGCCTTGGCCACGCCGGTGATGGAAGCCGGTGACTGGTTGCCGTGGCTGCCGACCGCTCCGGCACTGAAGGCCGCCAGTTCGACGCGACTTTGCGTTTCCACCTGATGCGAAAAATACCCGGGATAGTCGGCCGAGAGGCGCAGGTCTTTCATGCCCAGGCTGGTGGCGTGAGCCGTGTAAGTGGTCAGGGTCGCCAGCGCGCCGTCCTGTTTTCGGAACACGACCGTATGGAGCACGTCGTCCAGTTCGCCCTCCTCGTGCATGACACGGTTCTGCACAAACGTAGGAACATGGGTTTCGGTGTAGGCTACCTCGCAGGGTTGCAGGGTGGCGGCGGCCTGTCGGGTCGCGTGCTGCAGTTGCGTCACCAACCGCTCCAGCGCGTCTTCGTCAAATTTCCCGGCCAGTACGAAACCGCCCAAGCGGGGTGCCCACCCGCCGAACGAATGGTGCGAATGGGTGGCGGTGAGGTAGACAAAATCGACCGGAAAAGCGTCGGTGCGGAGAGCGGCCTGCAAGCGTTCGGTCAGTTCCGGGGGAGCAATCAGCAGATCCATCGCGAAATAAGCCACCCGCCGCTGCCCGTTGTCCAACACAAATACCCGTGCGTAAACCGAATCCACCACCTGCTCGTACGAAGCGCCCAGCCGGTTGCCGTATCCGGCCAGCGGGCTGAGGTGATCGGGCGTCAGGTTTACTTTGGCCCAGCCGACCCGCAACGCCTCACCGGCCACCGGCACCTCGGGGGTGCTCGCCTGTTGTAACGCTTCCAGGGCCTGCGTGTACCCTTGCCAGTCCGTGTAGGGCGTCTGGTCGATAGGACGAAGGGTAAGCAACCCGAGTAGCAGGAAAATACCGAGAAACAAGGAAAGGATACGGAGAAAACGCCTGAGCAACGTCATAGAAGAAAAAAAGCAGCTTCGTGCAAAGCTGCTCAAGTACCAGGAGCGGGACTTGAACCCGCACGACCCGTAAAGGTCACAAGATTTTAAGTCTTGCGTGTCTACCGATTCCACCATCCCGGCAACCTTTTTCGCCGGAGGGCAAAAAAAAAGAGCGAGAGACGGGGTTCGAACCCGCGACCTCGACCTTGGCAAGGTCGCGCTCTACCAGCTGAGCTACTCTCGCGTTACTCCCTTTTTCAAAAGAGTGGTGCAAATGTAAGCACTCCCGCGCGAATGTCAAGTGTTCCGCCCTAGATTTTTATCCACATCCGATTATGGAGTGCTCGCGGTCTGCCGTGCCTCCGTTGGCCTGGCCCGTCGCTGAGGCCTAAAACTTGACGCCGAAATGCAGCCCCGGCTCGAACAGGAAATAACGCGGCCACCGACGCTCCTGGCGGGCAAACGCCTCCGGCACGTTCGTGTTGATCGGCCAGTGCGTCATGGCCACCGAAGGCTCGACGAACAACCGGTTCCTCCAAAATGCGATATGATACCCCAGCCGGTACGTCATGAACAGCTGGTAGCCGCGTTGCACCTTCCGGTCGTTGTCGTCAACATAGGTTTGCGCGGCGTTCAGCGCGTGCACGGCCGTGTATACCCCCTTCCACCAGAATCGCTGGTAGGCCAACGCCAGTCCCACTTCCCGCACGTAGCCGGGGTATTTCGTGTCGGGCGCTTCCTGCCCTTTGCTGTACGGAATGCCCAGCGGCCAGGCATATCGCCACGTAATGGCTTCGAGCGAAACCACGTCGCGGGGCGTGAGGCGGTACCCGACGTTCAACTGCACAAAATGGGGGGGATTGGGGTCGTCGGGAATAAAATTGCCCAGCATGAACAGCGAACTGCCGACAAAAAACCGGCGGTAGGGGGCGTCTGTTCCGGACGTTTGCGCCTGTGCCTGTGTACTCCACAGAAGTCCCAGCAGAAGCGGGAAGATACATAGTCTTTTCATCACCTTGGCATGAATAAATGGATGCATGCGAAGGTAGGCGGGGAAGGAAGCGAGGTTCGTTCGCTTAAGTTAAGAAAGGAAGCGGCGATGGAATTATCTGTGCTGTTTCACTAACCGCCCGCGTATCCGACTGAGTGATTGCGGCGTGATGCCGAGGTAGCTGGCCATCTGGTACTGCGGCACGCGCTGGCACAGATCGGGGCGCGTCTGGAGCAGGTGCTGGTACCGCTGTTCGGGCGAAGAGAGCTTGAACACATCGAACGAGGCCTGATGATGGGCGAGGAGTTCTTCCGACATTACCCGGCACAGCGTCTCGAACCGGGGAAACTTCTCAAAAATAGGGCGCTCCATATCCGGGGTGGAGACGAGAAGAAGGGAATCCTCCCCGCAAGCCACGTAGTACGCCGACGGCTGTTGGTCGACCACGCACTGGGGCGCGAGCGTCTGCGCTTCCGTATAAAAGGCGGTGGTTTTCTCTTCGCCGTCCACCACATAGTAGGTGCGAATCCACCCTTTGATCACGAAGTACCCCGCGTCCGACCGCTGCCCTTCCCGCAACAGCACCGTTCCTTTCTTGAAATGATGGACGATGTCCAGGTCCAGAAGGGCCTGTTTCTCTTGCTCCGACAAGATAAGGTAGCGCGACAGGTAATCAAACAGGACGGTTTCGGCGTGGTGCGTCATCGGGCAGGGGGAAGAGGCAGAAAGTACCGGATTACCGTAGGTTTTGCAAGTGCGCAATGTCGAGGAGGTCTTTAGGACGACCGTTGGCTTGCTTGTCGGTGATCAAATCGTCGAGGCTGAGGAAGGTTTACACCATCTTACGTTACCGCAGTCTCATCTTTTTGCGATCGGTACGCGCACGTTGCAGACGCTTGAGAAACGCTTCAAATTCCGACCATTGGGGGGCCTTTTTCGTCTCCTCTTTTTGGGAAGGGTTGTCTGCTTTTAAATCTTCAAAATTGGTAGATCGGGTCAGTTTTGACATAGGGTTGCTGTTTAGCGGATGGCCGTTCATGGAATCGCGTGGCCCTGTTTTATACGTACTTCACCTGTTGCAAGATAGCTTGCTTCCACTGCTTCCTCAGCGAGCCTTCCGTGACCAGATCTACCTTTCTGCCGATTGCGGATTCAAGATAATCCTTCAGATCGAAGAACTTCCAGCCGATCTTTCTGCGGAACGCCACCAATACATCGAGGTCGGAATCATCTCGGTAATTTCCATTAGCAAACGAGCCGAAATAACCGATCTGTTCGACACCAAATTCATCTTGCAAGTAGGATTTAACTGCCTTGAGTTTACGCTCGATGTCTTGGGGTGTTTCCATGGTTTGAATTATACATAAAAGACCCTTCATTATGGATGGATTATGGCAATTTTAGCCGAGTGATTATAGGAAATCTGACAAGTTAGAATACGTCAGAATTGAAGACCAATTTCGCTAGTAGAAAAAAATTGAATTATCAAAAAAATACTTTAAGCGATTATTTTGACAGATTTAGCGCATTTACCTCCTCTGTTTTCTCCCAATTCAAAGGAAACCATTTGTCCATTTACTACATTTTTCCACTCTGTCCAAGTAGTGATATCAATAAAATCATATCTGTGTGCGAAGATTCTTTCATTTGGTGTTTCAATAAATACATAATTGTTTTTATTGTTTTTTGGTTTGATTACATTGCCTATTAATTTCTCATTGCCTTCATAGTTCTTAATTAAATTATTTAAGTCGTTGTCAGAGAATTTGTCTTGGTATAAAGAGATTATTTTTTCTTTTAACTGCACATTTAGATTTATGTATGTCTCGTTTTTGCGAATAAGCTCTTTTATGAATTCTTTATACTCAGAAATTTTTACTACAGGTAAAAGCTTTATGAAGCTCAAAACTGTTGTGCTAAAGTTTTTGGCCATTTTGTAGTCGATAAGCTTATCATTAGCGCATTCGTCAAAAATTTTGAAAGCTTTCTTGAAATGGTTGATTCCATTGTCTATGTCTGTTTGAATTGTTAATTCACTTTTTCCTGACTCAGCATAATTAGAGATTAGTTCAGTATTAGCAATTCTTAGGTTTTTAGAATCTAATTCAACGTTTTCTTTTAAGTTCTTTATGACTTGTATAGCTTTATTGAATTCTTGAGAATAATTCCAGCACCTCGCGATTAAGAAGGCAGTGTATGGGTGATTTGGTTGTTGATTATATACATTTTTAGCGTAAAATAATGCGCTGTTAATATCTTCTAATTTAAACATTAAGAATTGCGCATAGTAATATAGCAACCTGAGATTATTAGGAGCTATTTCTAGCCCAAGCTTGTAATCCTCATCAGCACTTAATAGATCTCCTTGTGTTGCTTTGATAAATGCCCCAACTCTATAAACTTCGAAGTAATTTGGGTCAATATTCTTTGCTTCCTTGACTTTTTGTAATGCACTTTCAAAGTCTCCATTCTTTGAGAATATTAGAGCCTCTTGTAAGAATTTTGCACTAATCATTTGGTTCTGATTTTCATAGACCAATGCGTTTAGAGCAAAGATGTTGTATTTTTGTACTTTTTTTATTTGACTGATGCCTGTATTTAATTCTTTTGACTTTTTGATGTGATTTTTGATGTATTCTTGTTCTATTGGGTATTTCTTTGATAGAAAATCTTTTGCAAAATCAGATATAAAGTACGTTACTTGTTCATAATTGCTTCCATCTTCTATTTGTCTAGAGATGAGTGTGGTCTTGAAAAGCTCTATCAAATGTTTTCTGGTGTCAAGAGGGTCTAGATTTGATAAATAAATTATTTCTGCATTAGTTACTTTCTTGCGTGAAGCTCTTATTGTTTTTAAGATTGAAATTGCTCCACTACTTAGTTTTTCATATACATTTGTTAAACAAAATTCGAGTAAGTTTTCCTTGTTGTTAATTACTTCATGTGGTGGTATACCTGTTTCTACTGTGCTTACAAACCATTTTATTGCTAGAGGATTAAAATATAATTTGCTTGATATTTCAACTAATGTTTTTTGAGGTAGCCTGAGTAGCGTTTCGCTATTTCTAATACGAGCAATTTCTCTAATTAATTTCGCTGATTCGGATTCTGATAACCCATTTAGTTTTCTTGGGTACTCCAACTCACCTAAACCTATTCTTGAGGTTATCAAGATATGACATTTGGTTTGTGCATTTCTAATGAAATTCCTTACTTCTTCAGTTTGTATGGTTTCTAGATTATCTATGACTATCAAGGTATTAAAATATGCTAGGTACTCTAATATTTCATTTAGTTTGTTTTCTCCTCCTATAGATATGCTGATTTCTGCAATCAAACCGGAATAATCAGTAATTGCTGTATGTATCTCCTCAATACCTTTAGTTGTTAGCATTGTTGTTTTTGCGGAGGTCCATATGATAAGTTCAAATGGACAACTCTCATTCATATCTACAATATCATATGCAACTTTTAGAGCAAGTGCCGTTTTCCCAATTCCGCCATCTCCAAGTACCGAAACTACTCGATTAGATAGAATAAGCTTTGTTAATGCTTCTACATCTTGTTGTCTACCGATAAACCCAGTTTCATCAAAGTCTGGCACCGGTAAGTTATGGCTGATATTGGATTGGTCATTCTCAAAATGAGTAGATGGGAATTTTAAGGTCAAAACATAGCTGGGATCTCTATCTATTTTCTCTCTAGTTTCTATTGTGACAGACCAATCTATAGGATCAGTTTTTCTTAATGAACTTACAAAGTCATACGTATGAGAAAAGTCTCCGCCTAAAAGCGGTCTTGTATGCATAACTCTATTTCTGATAGGGGTTATATCGGTTAAGTTATTTATAATTGATTTTAAATATACTGATGCTTCTTTGGTTAGAAATTCTTTATTCTGATTTAGTACTGTGAATGTGTCATAAAAATCCATGAATTCAATTACTTCGTCTAGGTTCTCAATATAGAGTACTCCGGGATTTTCTTTTTCGAATCTTTCTATGACTTTTTTTTCTAGTTCTGGATTTTTAAAAAATGCTAAGTTTTCATAAAAAGGAATAATATTCTTTTTTATATTATTCTTTAGGTCTATCTCTATTCCGTATATTAATGCAGCAAGCGTTAGTCTTGTTTCTGTTATTTTTGACATATTAATTTTAAAATTAATTGTTTTTATTTCACATAAATCACACCTTCTCCCGCTTTTCCAGCATCAACTTCAATTCCTGAAGCTTTAAGAGGGCTTCGACGGGGGACATCGTGTTGATCTCGACCTGATCGAGCTTTTCGCGGACCTGTTCCAGTTCGGGATGCCCTAATTCGAACATGCTGAGCTGGAAGTTGTTCTTCGGCAGGGTTTTCACCTGTTTCGTGGCCCCCACGTCGGCCTTGTCTTTTTCGAGGTGGTGCATCACTTCGTTGGCGCGGAGCACCACGTCGGTCGGCATCCCGGCCATCTGCGCCACGTGGATGCCGAAGCTGTGTTCGCTGCCGCCTTCCTTCAGTTTCCGCATGAAGATCACCTTGTTGCCCGCCTCTTTGACCGAAACGTTGAAGTTGCGGACGCGCGGGAAGTCCTCGGCCAGTTGGTTGAGTTCGTGGTAGTGTGTGGCGAAGAGCGTCTTGGCCCGGAATTTCCGGTGGTTGTGCAGATACTCCACGATCGACCACGCGATGGAAATGCCGTCGTAGGTGCTGGTGCCGCGCCCGATCTCGTCCATCAGCACGAGGCTGCGCTCGCTGAGGTTGTTGAGGATCGAGGCCGTTTCGGTCATCTCCACCATGAAGGTCGATTCGCCCCGCGAGAGGTTGTCGGAGGCCCCCACGCGCGTGAAGACCTTGTCGACCACCCCGAGGGAGGCGGCCTCGGCTGGAACGAACGAGCCCATTTGGGCCATCAGCACGATCAGCGCGGTTTGCCGCAGCAAGGCCGATTTGCCCGCCATGTTGGGGCCGGTGATGATCAGGATCTGTTGCGTGGTGTCGTCCAGGAAAATGTCGTTCGGCACGTAGCTTTCGCCCGCCGGGAGCTGCTGTTCGATCACGGGGTGCCGCCCCGCCACGATCGCGATGCCGTGGCCGTCGGTAATGTCGGGTTTCACGTAGCGGTTTTTGCGCGCCAGCCGGGCGAACGACAGGAGGCAGTCGAGCATGGCCAGGAGGCGGGCGTTCTGCTGCACTTGTGGCACGTAGTCGGCGGCGGTGAGCATCAGGTTGTTGAACAGTTCCTGTTCGAGCGAGAAGATTTTCTCTTCCGCGTGCAGGATCTTCTCTTCGTATTCCTTCAGTTCGGGCGTGATGTACCGCTCAGCGTTCACCAGCGTCTGCTTCCGGATCCAGTCGTTCGGCACCTTTTTCTTGTGCGCGTGCGTCACTTCGAGGTAATAGCCGAACACCTTGTTGAAGGCCACCTTGAGCGACGAAATGCCCGTGTTCTGCGCTTCGCGCTGCTGCAACTGCACGAGGTAATCCTTCCCCGAGTAGGCAATGGCGTGAAGCTTGTCCAGTTCTTCGTGGATGCCCGTCCGGATCATGCCGCCCTGGTTGGTCACCAGCGGCAGTTCGTCTTTCAGGTGTCGTTCGATCTCGTCGAGCAGAAAGGCACAGTCGTTCAGTTGGTCGGCCACCTTGTGCAGGCGCGGGTGGTCCGTATCGTGGCGGAGCGTTTCCTTCAGCGGGGCGATCTGCCGCAGCGCCCGTTTCAGTTGGGCCATTTCGCGCGGGTTGATGCGTCGGGCCGCCACCTTGGAAATGAGGCGTTCCAGGTCGCCAATGGGCTTCAGCAACTGGAGCAGGGCTTCCGTCAGTTCGGGGCGGCTCACCAGCGCTTCCACGATCGAAAGCCGGTCTTCGATGCGCGCCCGTTCTTTCAGCGGCAGCACCGTCCACTTCCGCATCAGGCGTCCGCCCATCGGCGTTACGGTGTGGTCCAGCACGTCGATCAGCGGAATGCCGCCTTCCTGCTGCGGAGCGATCAGTTCCAGGTTGCGGATCGTAAACTTGTCGAGCCAGACGTACCGCTCCTCTTCAATGCGCGAAAGCCGGGCGATGTGCCGGATGTCGTGGTGTTCCGTCTCGGCGAGGTAGTGCAGAATACAGCCCGCCGCCACCGTCGCCACCGAGAGGTCCTGCGTGCCGAAGCCTTTCAGATTGCTCGTGCCGAAGTGCTGCGTCAGTCGCTCGAAGGCAAAGTCGTATTGGAACACCCATTCGTCGAGGCAGTAGGTATTCAGCTTGTCGCCGAAGGTGGTATGGAAAGACGCTTTGTGCTGGCGGCAGTGCAACACCTCCGAGGGCTGGAAATTCTGAAACAGTTTGTCGACGTAGTCGGCCTGCCCCTGTGCTACCAAAAACTCGCCCGTCGAAATGTCGAGGAACGCCACGCCGTAGAGGTTCCGCTCCTGGTGCAGCGCCGCCAGAAAGTTGTTCTGCTTGCTTTCCAGCACGTTGTCGTTCAGCGAGACACCCGGTGTCACCAGCTCGGTCACGCCCCGTTTCACCACGCCGATTGCACTCTTCGGGTCTTCCAGTTGGTCGCAGATCGCCACGCGCTGCCCCGCCCGCACCAGCTTGGGCAGGTAATTGTCGAGAGCGTGATGGGGGAACCCCGCCAGCGGAATTTCGGAGGCCGCGCCGTTGGCCCGTTTGGTCAGGGTAATGCCCAGAATCTGGCTGGAGGTGACGGCATCGTCGCCGAACGTTTCGTAGAAGTCGCCCACCCGAAACAGGAGCAGCGCCCCCGGGTACCGTTTTTTGATGGCGTTGTACTGCTTCATCAGGGGCGTTTCCTTCTTACTCTTCTTGCTCATAGCGCCGCAAAGGCTTTTAAAAATGGGAGTTTTGTGACTGCGTCGGAACCACTAAGTTGCGCAGCAATGAGGAAACTAAGCAACGAGGAACTCGACCGGCCCAGCGTGGCCGATTTTAAAAGTAAAGAAAAAAATCCGTTCGTTTTGGTGCTCGACAACGTCCGGAGCCTATTAAATGTGGGGTCGGTTTTCCGTACCGCCGACGCCTTTCTGGCCGAGCGTGTGATCCTCTGCGGCATCACCGGCCGCCCCCCGCACCGCGAAATCAACAAGACCGCTTTAGGCGCTACCGAATCGGTTGTCTGGGAATACGTGGAGGATACGTTAGCCGCCATTGAGCAACTCCGCGCCGAGGGGTACCAGATCGCCAGCCTCGAACAGGCCGATCAGAGTGTGATGCTTTCGCAGTTTACCCCAGACCCCGCCGCCCGCTACGCCTTTGTGCTGGGCCACGAAGTCGGGGGCGTCCGGGCCGACGTGGTGGCCGCCTCCGACCTCTGTCTGGAAATTCCGCAGGGCGGCACGAAGCATTCCCTGAACGTCTCCGTCGCCGCCGGGGTCGTGGCCTGGGACTACGTCAGCAAGACGAGAAGATTTGAATGAGTGAATGTGTGAGGTGGTGAATGGGTGATTGCGTGAATTAGACCTGCCGCAAGTTTAGCGTAGCGTACCTTGTGGTATACAATGTTGCACGTTTTCAGCCTGCGCGGCCCGACAGAATGCTTGCGGCAGTTAGAGGCAGTGTGGTCATCTGATCGTCTGCCAACCAGTGTACATACCTGCCATGGCGAAGAGAATACCTAGAATCATTGACATGATTCTGAGTGCCTTTTTCTCTTTTAGAACGGTAGCGTACCCTAAGAACGCAGTAATTGCGGATAATATGAAGGGTACATACAGCGTCTTTGCGATGAAAAGTAGGGGCAGTTGATCGGCGCCCCTGGTGTTCACTCCAATGATCAGGGCGATCACGAGCATCATCAATGAAGACCCCAAAAATGTGGCGATTACCGCCGCAACCGGCCTTTTCGAGATATATGTGAAAAGCTTCTTCATCAGTAGTGTGTTTTGTCAAGAAACTGTTTAAACCTCCTACAAACTCTTTACTGCCGCAAGTTTAGCGTAGCGTAACCGCTGCGGCGGGCCGCTTGTGGTATAAAATGATGCACGTTTTCAGCCTACGCGGCGTGGCCGACTAGGCCCGGCTACAGGCTTGCGGTAGTAGAGGGGCAGTAGAAGGAAGCAATGCCGTCGGGCGGTATTCTACTAGAGTTGGAATAAGAAAGAAGAGGAGGACTTGACCTTACTATTCTTTCGGCAAAATGCGCAGGCGTTGGAGCATCTTCTTTTCAACGCCCCAGAAAAAGCGAAACTGGCCGAGGAGGGTACCGTAGAGGAGGAGGAGTACCTGATACGTCGGGAAGATGACGAGCAAATATGCCGGAATGGTAATCCAGAGAGGGGTGTCGGAGGTGATGCCCAACCATTCGAACACCGGACGGCGCACGTAGACTGATGTGCTACCCGTAAGGGCAAACACCACAAAAATAATCACCACTTGCCAGAGGCTGTCGACCCCCCAGCGTTCCTGCATCTTACGAAGAAAACCTGCCATCCGAATGTAATGCGTTGTTCAACGCGCAAAGGTACGAAACGAAGCGCGCTCTGAAAACCGCAGGCAATGTGTCGTGGTTCCGACAGAAGGGAGTGATTCTGAAGTTTTTCGGAACAGGCGCGGGGGGAAGCCTGTTTTCTACCTGCAGGAGCCGGGCTCATCCGAAGAAGCCGGCCCCTCGTACATACCACAACGCTGAACCTACTTTCTTATGAAACATGTCATGCTCTTCCTGATGCTGTTGGGCGGCACTTCGCTCACGTCGTGTGCTCAGGAGAAAACCCAAGGCACCGCAACGGCCGAAGCCCAAACGGTTGCGATGGCCGGTGACGACCAGCCGTTTAAGGTGCAGAAGACCCGCGCTGAATGGAAAGCTGCCCTCACGCCTAATCAGTTCCGCATTTTGCGGGAAGAGGGGACCGAGCCCCCCTATAAAAATGCCTATTGGGATAACCACGAGGCGGGCCTTTACCAGTGTGCAGGCTGTGGCAACGTGCTGTTTTCGTCCGAAACCAAGTACGAATCCCACACCGGCTGGCCAAGTTTCTGGGAACCTATCGACCCGGGGGCGGTCGGCACGGAGGTCGACAATAGCCTGATGATGAGCCGCACGGAAGTGCATTGTGCTGATTGCGGAGGGCATTTGGGACACGTGTTCCGCGACGGTCCGAAGCCGACGGGCCTGCGCTATTGCATGAACTCTGGCGCCATGACGTTCGAAAAAAGTAAATAGCCGTTGGCGATGTAAAAACAAAAAAGCATCCTCTACTCAGGATGCTTTTTTGTGAATGGGATGGCGTGAGTGACTACAACTGATGATTCAGAAAGTCGTCGATTTTTTCGCAATACGCCGTTTTTAATGTTTCGAAGCCCGCCAGGCGCGCGCCTTCGAACACCAGCAGGTCGCGGTTGCGCTTGCTGGCCACTTTTTTAGCTTCTTTGGGGGGCGTAATGGCATCCTGTCGGCTGGCAATCACCAGCATAGGCACCTTGATCTCTTTCACGAGCCGTTCCAGTTCGTCGGCAGGGCGGGGCAGTTGGTGATGGTTGTCGCGCTCGGCCGTGAGTTTGGCTTCGAGGTGCGGAAAATCGACCAGCACCGATTCCTGAATCAGGAAGTCCACGTCTTCTTCCGTGGCGATCAGCTGGGTCAGGACGCTGCCCATCGAAAAGCCCATGAGGCCGACCTTCTCGTGCCCGAAATTGTCGTGGATGAACTGATACACCGCCTTCAGGTCCAGCACAAATTCTTCATGATACACCAGCTTTTCCTGGGCGGCAAAAGGAGAGCTGGACCCGTGTCCGCGGTAATCGAACGTAGTGACGCGGTAGCCTTGCTTGCGCAGCGCGTCGGCCAGAAAAATGTAATCCGACATGTTGCTCAATTCACTGCCCGCAATCACAATGTTGCGCTTGTTTTGGCGGTGCGTCTCCGGAATATAAATCCACATGTTGATCAGCGCGCCGTCGGTCGTTCGCACTTCGTGCTCGTAGTACTCAATGCCGTATTGATCGGGGGTGATGCCGCCCTGCGGGCCTGCATGTAGCAACGTGGGCATCAGCAACAGGGTAAGAAAGAGAAATCGCTTCATCGTGTGTCACTTGGTCAACGCTGCAAAAATAGAAGCGTCGTGCTGCGGCTTTCTCGGGAGGCGAGCGCGGTTCTTACGAAGCTTAGGTTTGGTGCACGGACGCACCCGGAAGCGACGAAAGATGGAGCCGCATCGATGAAGAATTGAATTTTACGGGGAGAAAGGCTTGTAAGTGATTGGGAATTAGTTGCTTAAAAACATCGCCGTGTATGTAAGGAATGCGTGCAAGTCCAGTTGACAACGCGTTTGCTTGCCTGCACGTGGGATTAAGATTAGCGATGTGACGTCAGGGCCTGCTCGCGTGCCTGCGGCAATCGCCACCAGGGCAGGTAGGGGTGAGCATGGTGCTCGTGGTGATAGCCAAAAAAGTAGCAGGACAGAAACGCCCAGACGTGGTTCAGTGACTGACTGCGGGCCTTGTGCGGGTCGTCGGCGGCATGTTCGCCCCGGTGCGGCACGTACGTACCGAAGTAAAAGAGTTGGAAGGTGCTGAGCACGGCAGGCACCATCCAGAAGACGATCAGATTTTCCGTCGGAACTACCAGTTTCAGCAAGTTGAACGTGAGGGCCATCAACAGAATCTGCCAGCCGGTAATGTACTGGCGCAAAAAGCTGAGGTACCACGCCCAGAACCCACCTTCGTGGTAATCGGGATCGCGGTCCGACACAGCGTAGCGATGGTGTTCGTGGTGTTTGCGGAACAGGCGCGGGTAACTGTTGAACGCAAAAAGCCCGGCGCACAGCCAACCCACGGCGCGGTTCAGGCGCGGATGGCGCGGACTGACCACCCCGTGCATGGCGTCGTGGGCGGTGATGAACAGCCCCGTGTACAGATGGGTTTGCACCAGCACGAAGAGGTACACCAACGGATCGCGAAAATCGAGGGGATAGTGGAGCAACCACAGCAGACTCGTGGCCCACAGGACCAGTACCGCCGCCGCAATCCAGAGACCGCGGTACGGAGGCTGCGTTGCCAGAACTCGGGGATTACTCACGCTCCAAACGACTTTATTACAAATTCACCAGATAGTCGCGGACCTCTTCCATCAGCCACATGGGGGTGGACGTTGCGCCGCAAATGCCGACCGTGTCGTGCGGTTGAAACCACGCCGATTGTACTTCACTTCGTGTGGAAACGAAATAGGTATGCGGATTGGTTTCTTTGCAGACGTTGTAGAGCACCTTACCGTTGGACGACTTGGAGCCGGAAACGAACACGATTTTATCGTAGTTGCGCGCAAATTCGCGTAACTCTTTGTCGCGGTTCGACACCTGACGGCAAATGGTGTCGTTCGCATCGACCTCAATGCCCGCCTGTTCCAGTTCGGCTTTGATGTGGTAGAACTTCTCCGTGCTTTTGGTGGTCTGGCTGAACAAAGTCAGCTTGCGGGGCAGCAGGTCTTTATCCAATTCACTGAGGTCCTGGAACACCACCGCTTCGTTGTTGGTCTGGCCCTTCAGGCCCACGACTTCGGCGTGGCCGTGTTTGCCGTAGATGTAGATCTGTTCCTTTTTGTCGTACGCGTTTTTGATGCGGTTTTGCAGCTTGAGCACCACCGGACAGGAGGCATCGACCAGTTCCAGGTTATTCTTCAGCGCCACCTCGTAGGTCGAAGCCGGTTCGCCGTGCGCCCGGATCAGCACCTTCTCGTCGTGCAAAGTCGCGAGGGTGTTATAATCGATGATGCGCAGCCCTTTGGCTTCCAGGCGCTTCACCTCCTCGTCGTTGTGAACAATATCGCCCAGGCAGTACAGGTACCCTTGCGATTCCAGGATGTCCTCGGCCATCTCGATGGCGTAGACGACCCCGAAGCAAAAGCCGGAATTCTGATCGATGTGGACGTTGAGGTGATGCATACAGGCGGTGTAAAAAGTCTAGGCCGGTCGCGCTTTTTCTAACGTAGCTTGCTCTTCCTTAGTACATAACCCCGATTCGAGCACAAAGTTTAAAAGTGGGCGCGTAAATGTCGGATTTATGTTGTTGAGGTCCATTTTGTGCAGGTTTTGCGCAATGGCGTGGGCGTCTTCTTCCATATCGCCGCTCATGTTGAGAAACGGCGGAATGGCACGCTGCACCGCAAACCGCAGCAGCCGCACTTCGGGGTTCTGCGGATCGAGGGCTACCGCTTCGGCAAACGCCTTTTTCGACTGATTGGCGAACTGAAGTTTTTGCAACGGATTGCCCACAAACCGTGCCTGTAGCGCCAGCGTGGCTGCCAGGTAAGCCTGTTGTTCGGCAGAAAGGGGTTGTGGCAAGGCTTGGAGCGTGGTCAACAGGTGGTGTGCCGCATCGGCATCGTGGGTGGCATCGGCGTAGGCCTGCCGTAATTCGGGTAAGGTCATAAAGAGTTGAGGTGGTGCCGCACGTACGTGCGCAACAGCAGCAGAAATTTCTGGTTATCGGGAATCCGGATGCGCTCTTTCATGATTTGCGCCGCCGGAAGTTTTCGGATTTTTTTGAACAGGCTGAGGTAATAGATGTACGCCAGGTACACGCCCAGTCGCGCCCCGGCCGGTAGTTGCACGATGCCCGCGTAGGCCGCGTCGAAATCGGCCTGGATGTCGGCCTCGATGCGGTCTTTCGCCAACCGATCGAATGTTGCGAAATCGGTTTCGGGGAAGTAGACCCGTCCCCGGTCGTAAAAGTCGCTGCGAATGTCGCGCAGAAAGTTCACCTTCTGGAACGCCGCCCCCAGGCGCCGGGCTGGTTCGCGCAGGTGCCGATACCGCGCCTCGTCGCCTTCGCAAAACACCCGCAGGCACATCAGGCCCACCACTTCGGCCGAGCCGTAGATGTACTGCTCGTAGTCAGCCTGTGCATAGGTCGTTTCGTGCAGGTCCATCTCCATGCTTTGTAGAAATGCGTCGATCAGTTCCCGCTCGATGCGGTACCGGTTCACGACTTTCTGAAACGCATGCAACACCGGATTCAGGCTGATGCCTTCGGCGATGGCGCGGTACGTATCGTCCCGGAAATGGTGCAACAGCTCCGCCTTATCGTGCTCGTGAAAGGTGTCGACGATCTCGTCAGCGTAGCGGACAAAGCCGTAGATGGCATAAATCGGATCGTGAAAGCGCCGATGCAAAGTCTTGATGCCCAGCGTAAACGAGGTGCTGTATTGCTGGGTAATCAGGCGACTGCACTGAAACGTGGTTTGGTCAAAAAGTTCGTGGTTCATCATCGGCTCCTGACACCAAGATAGATTTTTTCGCCGTCCCGGCGGCAGATTGTTGGAAAATTTACGACCATTCGCGGCTGATCTCCTGCGCCACGACCTGTCCCGAGATGAGCGACGGCGGTACGCCCGGCCCCGGCACGGTGAGCTGGCCGGTGTAATACAAGTTGCTGACGTGCCTGTTCTTTAACGAAGGTTTCAGAAGGGCGGTTTGGCGCAGCGTGTTGGCCAGCCCGTAGGCGTTGCCTTTGAAGGCGTGGTAATCTTGTTTGAAGTCGCGATGTGCGTAACTTCTCTTAAACACAATTGCGTCGCGGATGTTTTGACCCAGGTGAAATTCCAGCCGGTCCATCATCCGCGTAAAGTACTGTTCGCGGTGTGCGTCGGTGTCGACCAGGTCCGGTGCGAGCGGCAACAACAAAAACAGGTTTTCGTGGCCGGCCGGTGCTACAGAAGCATCGGTGACGGACGTCGCCGACAGGTAGAACAGGGGCTTGTCAGGCCAGCGGGGCGTCTCGTAAATGTCGCGCGCGTGGGGGCCAAACGGCGCATCGAAAAAGAGCGTGTGGTGCCGCACGTTCTCCAGTTTTTTGTTTAACCCGAGGTAGAAGAGCAGCGACGAAGGCGCCATCGTGCGCTGGTCCCAGTACCCTGCGTCGTAATTGCGGTGCTCTGCCGCCAGGAGGTGCTGATCCACGTGGTGGTAATCGGCCCCGGCCACCACCACGTCGGCCTCGTACACGTTTGTGGCGGTGCGCACTTCTGTGGCACGTCCCTGCCGGACGTCAATGTGCGTCACCTCTTCACCGAAACGAAACGCCACGCCCTGTTCCTGAGCCAGTTGCACCATGCCTTCCACAATTTTGTGCATGCCACCCCGCGGATACCACGTGCCCAGCGCCATGTCGGCGTAATTCATCAGGCTGTACAGCGCCGGCGTATTTTCGGGCACGGCCCCTAAAAACAGAATGGGAAACTCCACCAACTGCAGCAGCTTGGGGTGGGTGAAGTAGCGCCGGGCGTGGTGATGAAACGATTCGAAGATGTGCATCCGCAGCATGTCGAACAGCAGCCGCGGGTCGGCAAACTCCCGCACGGAGCGGCTGGGGCGGTACACCAGTTCGTTGATGCCGACGTGGTATTTATACGCCGCTTCTTTCAGGAACGCTTCCAGCCGTTGGCCGCTTCCTTTTTCGATCGATTCGAACAGCGCTTTCAGCGCCGCGCGGTCGGCCGGCAGGTCGACCGCATCGCCCGGACCGAACACCACCCGGTACGACGGGTCCAGCCGAATCAGGTCGTAGTAGTCGGAGGGACGCTTCCCAAACCGGCGGAAATAACGTTCGAACACGTCGGGCATCCAATACCAACTCGGGCCCATGTCGAAGGTGAACCCCTCGGCCGCAAAAGAGCGGGCGCGTCCGCCGGGCGTAGGGTGTTTTTCCAGGAGGGTGACGTTCCAGCCCGCCTGTGCCAGACACGTGGCGGCAGAAAGTCCGGCGAAGCCTGCGCCGATCACAAGGGCTTTATGCATGAAGTAAAGATGGGCAAAACCAGTGGAATGAAACGAGGACAAAAAAAAGCAGAAAGCGGTCGAAGCTTTCTGCGAGGGCAAATCAGAAACGTTGCGGATTACCCTTTGCGGTAACTCTGCAGCCGCGCTTTTAACTCTTTCCGGGCAATGTGAATCCGGTTTTTGACCGTTCCGATCGGGATGGCCAGCTGCTCGGCAATCTCGTGGTACTTGAAGCCCCGGAAATACATCAGAAACGGCACTTTGTACGTATCGTCAACTTCCGAAAAGGCCTTGTTGATGTCGTCCATCGTAAACGCCCCATAGGCCAGATTTTCGGTCACCTGGCTCGGTGCGTTGAGGTAATGTAGGTTTTCGGTCGTATCGATGAAGGTGTTTCTGCGCACCAACCGCTGGTAATTGGTGATGAAGGTATTCTTCATGATGGTATACATCCAGGCTTTCAGGTTGGTGCCTTCTGCAAATTTGGCCTGGTGCACAATGGCTTTCAGAGCAGTTTCCTGTAGTAGATCGTTGGCATCTTCTGCGTCTTTGGTGAGACGCAGCGCGAAGGGGCGAAGCGAATGGGAAAGCTGCTCAATAGCGAAACTGAATTCCAAAGACGTCATGCTATTTTTGTTTAATAGTGTTGTGAAGATACTTAAACAAAACGACTTATTTTGTTTAATGTTTCAAAAATAAAGTTAAACAGAAATCGATTTTGTACGCATCCTCCTTAACATTAAGCATGTACGGATTTGGGAGTCCTCAGGGGTGTTGATTTTTCAATTTTTTCTGAAAAAAATAAATCGCCTTGCCGTGTGAAGGGAAGGAAGTTGAAAGCGACAGGTGTCAGGAATTAGGGAGTCGCCAACGCGACGGATCGGCGCTGCAAGTAGCGTTCGATGGCCACATCGTGAGCCGGAAGAGAGGGGAGGTGAAGGGCGCAGCGGGCAAACAGGTCCACAAACCGGGACGAAGGATAGTAGGCGTAGCCTTCGGTGAGCCACCGAACCGCCGCATCATACTCGCCGCGGTTATAAGAGTCGATGGCGCGGTTGTAGTATTGCAAGCCACACAGGTTTTCCAGCGAAATTTCTTCCAGCACCGAGCGAAATTGACCGGGCGTCGAGCCTTCGCGTAGCGCACGCAGGGCGTCGTGCTGGTATTGCTGTTGCAAATTTTTGATTCGCCGGGCGCTGGTCACAAAGCCGTGCGCCGGATCGGTCGTCTCCAGCAGAACTTGTCCTCGGGTAGTTTCCACCAGCAGGTACGTGTGCAAGGGCGTCTCCATGATGTGGAAACGATAGTCGAACTCCTGGAGGAGGAGTGCGTAAAACGCCGTGGCGCTCAGGCAGTTGAAACGACCCTGGGTCAGGATCTGGTCTACGCCGGAGTAGCTGTAAAATTCGTGGAAGTAGTCGCGTTGTACCCGATGGAACAGGAACCGCAGAAACGCCTGGTCGGTGCGCCCCTCGCGCTTGTCCGCCAGTTGCTGGCGATAGGTTTCAAATTCCTGGAAGAGTGGTTGCGAATCGGGCGCGGCAAAAAACGCCGCTTCTGTGGAGCGTAATGCTGATGCTGCCCACACCTGGGCCGATACCGCTACGTTGGTAACCGTCGGTTGCGCCTGAGCCAACCGGGGCACGCCTACTGACGTAAACGCCAGCAGGAAGATCCACCCCCCTATGTAGCTCAGTTTTTGTAACACGTCGTTGCATCATTACTTGTGTGTTACCAAAGTTAGCGAAAATTTAACATTGAGATAACATGGAAGTAATTTGTAATTAATAAAAAAACCTTATGGACCTTGCTTCGCCTCACGCGCGACTCCCTATTCTTTTTCAGGAGCAGCAACAACACAAAGCGCACCTCCGCCAAACGACCGCCAGTGCCCGAATTACCCAACTGAAACGCCTCCGAAAGGCAGTGTATGAACAACGGTACGCCTTGCGACGCGCCTTGCAGGCTGATTTTGGGAAGCCGGGGGTGGAGACAGATTTTACCGAGATTTTTCCTCTTTTGAAGGAAATTGACCACGTGGTGCGCCACCTGAAAGACTGGATGGAGCCGCACAAGGTGTCAACGCCGCTGGCACTGATCGGTTCGCGCGCGTTTGTGCAGTACGAGCCCAAAGGCGTGGTGCTGATCATGGCTCCCTGGAATTACCCCTTCTACCTGCAACTCAGTCCTCTGGTGTCGGCCCTGGCGGCAGGCAACGCCGCCATATTGAAACCCTCGGAAATGACGCCCCACACGGCGGCGTTCATCCGGCAACTGATCGAAACCTTGTTTCCGCCGGAAGAAGTGGCCGTGGTGGAGGGGGGCAAAGACGTAGCCGAGGCGTTGCTGGCACTTCCGTTCGACCACATCTTTTTCACGGGCAGCCCGGAGGTGGGCAAAGTGGTGATGGCCGCGGCCGCCCAGCACCTGACGTCGGTCACGCTGGAGTTGGGAGGTAAGTCGCCGGTCGTGGTGGACGAGACGGCCGACGTGGCCGACGCAGCCCGGAAAATCGCCTGGGGCAAGTACATCAACGCGGGGCAGACCTGCATTGCGCCCGACTACCTGCTTGTGCACGAACACCAGCGGGTGCCGATGCTGGAGGCACTGCGGACCGCGTTCCGCCAGATGTACGACGAGGGAGGCTACGCCCGCATCATTAACGAACGGCATTTCCAGCGGCTCAAGACGTTGCTGGAGCAGGCGCAGGCGGCAGGAGCGGTGGTGGAGGAAGGCGGCACGATCGACGCAACCCAGCGCCTGATGGCCCCGACGGTGCTGACCGGCATGACGGAAGCCATGCGCCTGATGCAGGAAGAGATTTTCGGGCCGTTGCTGCCGGTCGTCTTTTTCCGCTCGCTCGAAGAGGCCGTGGCGTGTATCGAGCGACGCCCCAAACCGCTGTCGCTCTATATTTTCTCACGAAATGAACGCCACATCGACTACTTGTTGCATCACACCAGCGCCGGGGGGACGGCAATCAACGAAACCATCTTACACGTGGCCAACCCGCGTCTGCCGTTCGGGGGTGTCAACCACAGCGGCCTAGGCAAGTCGCACGGGCACTGGGGATTTCTGGCCTTCAGCAACGAACGGAGTGTGCTGCGGCAGCGAGTGGGACTTTCGACCGCTCAGCTAAGTTACCCGCCCTACACCTCGACCACCGAAAAGATCTCGTCCGGGCTTTTAAAATACGGTTAAATCATACAAAAGTGAGTCGCGGTACGGGTTGAACCCCCGAAACATTTACTTTTGCGCCGATGAAAATAGAAGGGGTGCTTACCCAGGTGCTGATCTGGCGCTTACGACACGTTTCCAACCGAAATTTCATCCTCATTCTGGGCAGTCTGATTGGGGTTTTGGCGGGAGTCGTGGCCGTCACCCTGAAGGCCGCCGTACACTTTGTGCAGGAAGCGCTCGAGCTGCGTTTCGGGTTTGCCCATTCATTCAATTTCCTTTTTCCGTTCGTCGGGTTGCTGATCACCTACCTGCTCAGTACCTACATTTTGCACGACCGTCCCGGCCACGGCATTACCGACATTCTGTTCAGCATTGCGCAGCGTTCCAGCATCATCGCGCGGACGCGCATGTACTCCCACATGATCATGAGTGTGTTTACCGTGGGGTTCGGCGGATCGGCCGGACTGGAGGCCCCGAGTGTTCTGACCGGCTCGGCGCTGGGGTCCAACATTGGGCGGCTGATGCACATCAATTCCAAGAAACGCACGCTGTTGATCGGGTGCGGGGCGGCGGGAGCCATCTCGGGTATTTTTAACGCGCCCGTCGCGGGCGTCATCTTCAGCATCGAAGTCATTCTGGCGGAAGTTTCGCTCGGTGCTTTCATTCCGCTGCTGCTGGCCTCCGTGTTTGCTTCGCTGGTGAACCACACGCTCGCCGATCCGTCCATTCAGTTCTACTTTCAGATCAACGAAGGGTTTGTGGTCGAGCATTTTCCGTTCTACTCGTTCATGGGCATTGCCTGCGGCTTTGTGGCGGTGATGTTCCGGCAGATCGTGACCCGTTCCGAAACGCTAATCACCCGGTTTACGCATCCGTTCGTACGCCTGCTGGTGGGTGCTTTGGGGCTCAGCGTCGTGGTGCTGGCATTTCCGGCGGTGTATGGGGAAGGATACGACATGATCTCGTCTTTACTGACGGGCGACATCAGTGTGCTGCACTTCGACACGTCGCTGTTCGGCCGTTGGGGCGACGCCTATCCCTGGCTGCTGGTGCTGTTTATGCTGCTGCTGATCATCATGAAGACGGTCGCTACGGGCCTGACGCTGGGGGCCGGGGGAAGCGGGGGGACGTTTGGCCCTTCGTTGGTCATTGGCGGGCTGACGGGTTTTTTCTTCTCGCGGCTGCTCAACTACGTCTGGGGCGAGGCACCGGTGCCGGAGGCGAACCTGATCATGACGGGCATGTGCGCGATGATGAGTGGCGTGCAGTATGCGCCGCTGACGGCCATCTTTATGATCGCCGAAGTGACGGGGGGCTACGCGCTGTTTGTACCGCTGATGATTGTCTCGGCGCTGGCCTACACCACGGCCAGTCTGTTCGAGCCGTATTCGATCTACACCAAACGGCTGATCGAGCGCGGGCAACTGCTGCGCCACGACAAAGACAAGCAGGTACTGAGCGTGATGAAAATCCGCAAACTGATCGAGAAAGACCTGTTGCCGGTGAACCGCGACTCGTCGCTGGGCGACATTCTGAAGCTGGTGACCCTTTCGAAGCGCAACATTTTTCCCGTGCTGGATGCCGAACGGCGGCTGGTGGGCATCATCACCCTCGACGATTTTCGGAAGATCATGTTCGATGAAGAAGCGCAGCGGACCGTCTTCGCCCGCGACCTGATGCATTCGCCGCCGGCCGAAGTGGGTTCCGACGAAAATATGGCGACGGTGATGGAAAAGTTTGAACGGACCGGAGCCTGGAACCTGCCGGTGATCGACGACGGCAAATACGTCGGCTTTTTGTCGAAGTCCCGCATTTTCAACGCCTACCGCGGGCAGCTCATCCGGCAGAACCGCGAATAGCCAATCTTTTCGCCGGAGCGTGCGTAACAAAAGCGTTATTCTACTTTTTGCCTCATCATGCAATCTTCCGATACCTCCTCTGTCGACTTCCAGCCTACGCGCGAAACGTACTATACCTTGTTCGGCATTTTGGTAGCGCTCTTTTTGGGTGCTCTCGACCAGACCATCGTCGCAACCGCGTTGCCCAGCATCGTGGCCGACCTGCGCGGCCTGGATCGGTACGCCTGGGTGGCGACCTCCTACCTGGTCGCCTCGACGGTGCTGGTGCCCATCTATGGCAAGCTAGCCGACATGTACAGCCGTCGGAAAATTGAACTGAGCGCCATTACCTTGTTTCTAACAGGATCGGTGCTGTGCGGACTGGCGGGCGAATTCGGGACGCTGCCTCTGCTGGGCGACGGTATGAACCAGCTCATCATCTTTCGCGCGATTCAGGGACTGGGCGGAGCCGGTCTGTTCGGCATGGCCTTCATCATCATCGCCGACCTGTTTCCGCCGGCGGTGCGCGGCAAATATCAGGGATACGTCGGCGCTACGTTCGGCATTTCGAGCGTGTTGGGGCCGTGGGTGGGCGGCTTGCTCACGGACTACGGCGGTGCGATTGTACCGGGCATTGCGGGATGGCGCTGGGTGTTTTACGTGAATCTACCGTTCGGCGCCCTGGCGCTGTGGTTCATCATCACCCGCATGCCGCCCCTGTTGCCCTCGGGCAAACGCCTGCGGTTCGATTACCTGTCGGCCCTATTTCTGGTGCTTGGGCTGGTGCCGCTGGTGCTGTTTGTGCAACTCGACGCGCGTCTGCTGGCCTGGACGTCGCCCTGGCGCTGGGCATTGCTGGCGGGTGCCGTAGCGGGGATGGGGCTGTTCTACGGACGATCGCGTCGGTCGCCTAATCCCATTCTGGAGTTTTCCTTGTTTCGCAATCCGGTGTTCGCGCGCTCCAACCTGGCGCTTTTCCTGTTGGGGGCCGCCTTTCTGGCGCTGGGCATTTTCCTGCCGCTGTTCATGGTCAACGTGTTGGGGGTGTCTGCCACCCGGGCGGGGGTGAGCCTCATTCCGCTTTCGCTGGGAGTGGTGAGCGGGTCGGTACTGTCGGGGCAACTGGTCTCCCGCTTTGGGCATTACCGCCGCTGGATGCTGATCGGCATTGCGCTGTTGGTGGTGGGGACGCTGTTGCTCTCGCAACTTACGCCCGACATTGCCTACTGGCGCGTCACGCTCTACATGCTGATCTGTGGCTTGGGCATCGGGCCTTCCATGCCGCTCTACACCCTGGCCATTCAGAATGCCGTCGAGCGGCCGCAGATCGGGCAGGCCACCAGCGCCAGTCAGTTTTTCCGGCAGATCGGCGGGGCCATCGGGACGGCGCTCATGGGCATGGTGCTGGCGACCACGCTGGCCAGTGCGGGGGTGATGGAAGGCGGTTTTTCCACCGAAAGCAATGCGCCGACAACGGCCGAGGCCCCTGCACCGGCTGAATCGCCTACTACGCCAGCATTTGTACAAGAAGCCTTCACCCGCGCCATCACACGCATCTACCTCTACGTAGCCTTCATTGTGGTGGCGGGTGGACTGGTCACCTTCACCATTCCCGAACTGGAATTGCGCAAGACGAATGCCGCTCCGGCGCGGTAAGTTGCTTTTTACGAAAGGATGTCCGACCTTTAAAAGAATCGGTTCGTATTGGCTAAGGTATTGTTTTGTAGAGAGTTAGCGTAAAAATGACGCTGGTAGTAATGGGCCGCAGAGGCGTTGCCGTTAGGGCGTAAGTTGTAAACCATTCATGTAATCAAGCTGTATTATGGAAGAACACGTATCTTCTTCGGAGGGAACCCTCGATCGGTTGGAGGACATGGAGCGCACCTTTCTGCACAGCCCAGAAGCCTTTCAGGAAGTGTTACACATGCTCGTGGAGCGTTTTCAGGCCCTGAAAGAAGAATTAGGGCATGTGGTTGCCACCCGCCACCATCAGGAACTTCTGTACAAAGTGCACCAGTTGAAAGGCTACCCGTTAGCCTACTCCAGCCAGATTTTCGCTGGGGTGTATGCGCAAATCTACCGTACCCCTCAACCGACGGAAGTCCAGTGGCAGGCGTGGGCACAGGTGATTCTGGACGAAATCAATGCGATTCAGGAAGCCGCGCGTCGCCGTATCGCCGAATACGAACAGTCCTGATTCCTCCTGTCCCTGTACAAGTTCTCACGGCAGAGCGAACTCTATTTATCCACAATTGCGGGATTTTTTCCACACGAAGCAACAAATCCCCACGTTCTGGCGTCACTCCACCACGTACGGTGCTACCCGGCGCCGAATCCTGTCCTGTCCGGACGCACTAACTCGGTCCGAGGCGAGTGGTATGGGCCGCGCTTATCCGAATTGGTAAACACATGGGTGCTCATGGCGGCTTGGCCCGCAGCGGGCGCACGTTCGAGTTGCTTTGCTATGGTACGAACCAACTATTTTCGCGAGACGGACTTTACCTATCGCAACCATCCTCACGAGTATCTGGAGATTCTGGACCTGATGCGTCAGAAATTCGAATCGGTTGAGGAACTGTGCCGTCAGGCATTTCAGAACCAGAACCGTACGCTGTTGCTCGCGACGCTCCAACCCCTGGTAGGGTATCCGCTGGCCCCCGCTAATTACATGATCGGCGGGCTTTGCCGCGAAATTCGGTCGGTAGCAGTGCCGGACCCACACACGTGGGCGTGCTGGCAGGAAGAAGTGATGCCGCTGCTGGAAGACGTGCGTAAAGAAACCACACAGAAGCTGGCGCAAAGCGGGCAGACGTGGTAAAGAAGGGTGAGCTTTTGCAGACAAACCTTACAGCAGATTTTCCAGGGATGGTGATGCGGCTTGTGCAAAGGTTTGCATTTGATGCCTAACCTCCTTATACTTGGTCTTCTCTTTCGGCTTTTGGTATTCTTTCCTGCCCACCAAGCCTGGTTACCGATGGAAATGCCCAATTTCTTTTCGCACACGGACGAAACATACGGTCAGCACCCTGAAATGTATGAAGTGATGTTGAGCTTGCTGGAAGACAAGTTCAGAACCACCAGCGAGCTGCTGGCCACCATTTTTCTGTCGCGCCACCGGGAAATGCTCTGGCGCGAACTGCACGAACTGCAGAGCTACCCCCTGCCCCCGGCACACGAGGTGTTTCGGCATTATTACTGGGAAGTGCGCGATACGCCCCTGCCCAGCTCCCTGGACTGGCAACGCTGGCAGGAAGTGCTCGCCCCCCTGGTGCGTCAGTTACACGTTGCTACTCTACAAAAGCAGGCCCGGCTTGAATTAGTTTTGAAAAAGGTGTGAAATCTCCGACAAACCTACGTAACATTGCCCATTAAACTCTCTGTGCGAGAGAGGAGTACCGTATGATGTATTGGGAATGAAGAAGGACGAACTGTTCGAAGTCGCCCTCACACGTGAAGAAAGAACCTTTTTACTCCGGCATTTGGAGGGAATGCTGGGAGCGTTGAATTACGTAGTAGGAGCCGACCCAGATAACCTGCAAGCAAGACGCGATCGCGAACTCTTCACTTCAATGAAGCTGAAGCTTGAAGTACAACTCCCCAGGCATTTGTAAACGACAGCATGGCAATTGGCGGTAGCTGAGGCACGGCTCAGCCGGGAAAGGGTAGGGGCAGGGCAACATTAGGCGACTCCCTGTTCGATCTCTTTCCGCGCATCGGTATAGAGTCTGACCGCCCAGGCCTTGGCTTCCAGAATCTTGTACTGCATCACGTACAGCTCTTTTGCTTGCGCAGTAGGCAGGCGCCAGCTTAACGAATGGCGCGTCAGCAACTGCAACGTATCCACGCAGTAATGAATCAGGTGGGCAGGCGAGGCGCGTGTCAGCTCACGGCCGTCCAGCGTGTACCAGCGTACTTCCTCCGGGTACAGGCGAATCTCGAAATCATCGGCGTTTTCGTCACTCCAAAGGGCTTTCTTGTTAAGGGGGGAGAAAACAAAAGGCCCTACCTCCACATAGCCCAGCTTGTTGCTGAACATGAGGGTTCTGTTCTTCCCGATTTCTATTTCAACACTTTCTGAACTTGACATGGGGCTTGACACAGCTGTTTTTAAGACTGCAAACAACCTTTCGGAAAGCCGGCTCGCGCGCTTGCTGATGCGTTCGTAGATTTCCCAGCAAATTCTACGTTTGCGCATACAACGAATCACTTTATGCAGATAAGATAATGACATTACAACCCGGAGTTGAGCCTACAGACCGCTACTTCCCAGCATGATTGGTAGCAGTTGGGCAGAAGATCAGGGGTAGTGTTTTTGATCGTTACCAGACGATTGGCGTTTGCACAAACGCGAACGGCCCGATACGTACCAGCGTACAGCATTTTCATATCTCTCGCATTCCCTTATCGCTTCCTCGGGAGGAAGCGTCGATGCTGTTATACAATATTACGAGAGATCTGGTCTGGAAATCAGGCGATTAAAAGATTTTTACTACCTCCGTGCAAATTGCAGGTTATCGTACCGATATTGTGGAGCTCGCAACGCCGTTCTCACGCTACCGACCGTCGAAGGGGGGGAGGCAGCGGGTTGTCCTCCTCCGAAGAGGGCGGCCTCACGCCGGTTGATGGCATGGCCTCGGCCCTGTAAAGAGCCGGCGGACCCACTCCCAGAAGCTTGCTCTCGGCAGGAAAGGCAGCGAGTGAACCTGGCGCAACCATAGTGGTTACCGGCCCAGCAAGCGCAGCCCTCAAAACCGAGTGGGTGGTGCACGGGCAAACCATTACGGGTCAGGAAGCCCTACACGCGCTAGCGTTCATGCGGAGGAACCTACTGCTAAATCGCATCTACATGAAAATCCTTTTGCCACACACGATTGAAAACACGACCGGAGAGAAAATCACCTTCTTGAGAATTACCGTCAAAGACGGTGTGGAGTACCTGGAAGGAGAAAATGAAGTGCAGCCTAACGCCGGCCCGCCGATGCACGTGCACTACCAGCAGGACGAATCCTTCACCGTGATGGCGGGGAAACTAGGGTATCAGACGTGGGGACAAGAGAAAAAATACGCCGGCCCTGGCGAAACGGTGCTGTTTAAAGCGGGTGTACCTCATAAATTCTGGAACGCTGGCCCTGACTTACTGCACTGCACCGGATACATCAGCCCTGCCGGGAATTTAGATTACTTCCTCACGCAACTCTTCCAGTCGTCCAAGGAAAACGGCGGCCGGCCTGGAATCTTTGATGCCGCGTTTTTGCTCAATCGCTACAAATCGGAATTCGGCTTGTTGGAAATTCCGCAAGTTGTCCAAAAGACCCTGTTTCCTGGGGCCTTGTTGCTGGGTAAGCTTCTGGGAAAATACAAGAAATTTAAGGAGGCACCCCCTGCGATGTAAAAAAGGCAGCCCGCTGCCTTCGCTGCCGTTTTGGGGACAACACTGCCGACCTTGGTTCCTGGAAGACATAAACCTATAGCGCCAAGCATCGAAGATAGACCTGTCAACTTTGATGGATAACCAAGGCGTTTGACAACGACCCGATCCAGAGACTGGGTGTAACATACGGTCGCCTATACCCATCTGTGGGTAACTCCAACTGCGAAAGTACTGCGCAGGCTCAGGCGACACATGGGTTTGCGAAATGCTATTCCAGCTACCGAAGGCAAACTCATTTTTGATCTTATCAAAAAACATTCTTTAAAAACCAGGGTTATGGCACTTTCGTTATTACGATTTTTAGACATCATACTGGCGGCCTTACTGGCCGGAACAAGTTTTGGCATTTGGGTGGGATTCAACCCCGCTATCTTTTCAGCATCCACCTATGTGGAACAACAGCAAAACTTGGTTAGCTCACTCAATTCTTTGATGATAGTCTTGGTGATTGCCGCAACCGTAATCACATTGCTTTCTGCCTTTCTCCAACTGAAAAATAAACCTGCGTTTGTAGCTCTTCTCTTGGCTGCCGCTCTTTTTATTGCTTGCATGGTCATCACACGCTTTGGTAACGTGCCTGTGCAGACCGAAATACTAAAATGGACCGTGGATACGCTACCCGAAAATTGGACAGATTTTCGGGACAAGTGGTGGTCGTTTCATATTGCAAGAACAGTTGTAGAATTGGTAGCATTGGTGCTGATCACCTGGACAGTTGTTAAAAACAATCCGGCACAAACAAAATGACCAGAAGTAAGACGGCAGCGGGCGGTAGCTATTCGCAATTCTGGCGTTAAGTCAGGTTTGTGTTGCTCATAAGGACTGTGCTTCTGTAGTCATGACTTGATTCGTACGGGCCCCTTTCCGTTCCGGGTAGTTCCAACCCGTTGGGTACACTAGAAATCCCATTGACCGACTAGAATCAGGGTGTGCCAAGTCCGCTACTTGTAATAAGGTTCAGATTGGGGAGTGCTATGTACCAATCGGCGGAATAGGACCTGAGCGTAATTTGGTGGTTGTGGTACGTTCGGTATTCGCAGGAGCTATTCCTAAGAGCAGCTTGTTGCGGAAAATTCGGCAAAAGACCAAAGGCACGGAGGGCTGGGCCAGGTACTATAACCTTTCATAATCCTAATGCGCGCCGTCAGCGAGTCCGCGCGGTTGGGCTTGTCACAAGCTTGGCGTTAGGCTTCCGCTACGATCTGCTGTGGGGTACCTGATCGGTCGAGCCAAACGAAGGCACCATTAAGCTGTTAGAACCTCGGCTATCTGCCCGAAATCACAAGGCAAACGCACCGTTGCTAAAAGCGTCTCTTTCTTCTTACCCGCCCTGGCAAGTGGTTAAAGTAACCGAACGAAGGTCTAAAAGTAGGAATTACGGACTTTGTTGAAGTGGAGTCTCCTCTAACAGCCTCCTTGTTAGCCAAGAAAGGACCTCTCTTGAGGCTAACGTAGGTAAATCCTCAAGTCAGTAAGATCCGTTTTCATTTTGATCATTGCCTGGAGATTTAGGCGATGCCGTTATACGGGAAATCGCAATAGCTGTAAAACTAAATTATATCAAGACAATCGGTTCTTGTTTGAAGTATACGGCTAAAGCATGTGGTTAAAACAAGAAGACTCGGCTGGTGGTCATGAGGAAAACGACAGCATATTTTGACAAGGGCACGTCTGTATATGCATGAGATGCCCTCAAGATGAATGTTCGTTCGAGAGTTCTATTATTTATCTGTAATTTTAGTACAATGGAATCAGAAATAACCCTTCAGATCGTTCTTATCCAACCCACGCCTGAGGTAATGTTTGGTTTGCAAAAGGGATCTGGTAGCAAGTACGAAACAATCCAAAAGCAAATTTCCGCCTCTAGCGATTTGACTTTTGAGTTTGCGGTTAAGGTGAAAGGTGATAGTTCCAAAGATACACTTCCCAGATTTTCTGGTGGTTTTGTCCAAGGTCCCCCAGCCAATCAGTTTGTGTATATCGATATCGGTACATATGCTGGGCAAGTTAACTCGATTTGGTCGAGACGACTTAAAATACCTTTGACGGGTATTACCTGGGAAGACATTGCGGCCTTATCCAGTAATGCAATGCTGCAGACCCGTGTTCCTGGAACCGGCAAAGATGGAGGGCCAAACTGCGCCACTGTAAAACCCTTTGCAGGTTGGCGTCTTAAGTAGTACTAGTCAAGTCAAAAGTTGAAATCGTAAACGTCGCTCTAACACCCTGTAGGACTTCCTTAGCAAAGCGACGCTTGCAAAGTAGTTGTTGGCTGTTGAACTGCAAAACGAAAATCAACAGCCACCAGGTTGGGCATGTGCTCGCACTTGTCCGTGGGCTGCACTAGTCAACCAACACCCTATTTGAGGTAATTGCAAGAGGTTAAGCTTATTATTTTGACTGTGCTTATCTTTCAAATCAGCATTTTCCGACGCGTATGAATGATGTATAAAAGTTTTTTTCCCAGTGCGCTTTTGTGGGAGCTGGTAAGAAACTATACCACCATTCGTCATCAATAAAGTAGAATAAACGATACGCTTGGCTTTATCAGGCCATGTAAATGACTTTTTTTAAGTAGCACTCATCATTGCAGCCAACATCTGCTCGCGACAAGCCTGGGCATAAGCATGACCCCCCTCTACTACCGGGCAGTATGATACATACACTTGACGAAAAGTTTATGCGTGATATGGTGAAGGTATTTGTGGAGACCCTTGAAGAACTAAGAGATTGGCTTCTGAAAAACCATGATCAGGCCGAAAGCGTGTGGCTTGTAAAGTGGAAAAAAGGATTTGGCCCCTCTCACCTCAGCTATGAGGCGCTTGTTGACGAACTTCTGTGTTTTGGCTGGGTAGATAGCCTTCCGAAGCGGCTGGATCACCAAAAAACTATGCTCCGAATTTCTCCGCGCAATCCTGCAAGCAACTGGTCGAAGGTGAACAAAGAGCGCATCGCCCGCCTTACCCAAGAGGGAAGAATGGAAGCACCGGGCTTGAAAGTGGTTGAAGAAGCTAAACAAAACGGAGCATGGGATTTTTTAGATGATGTCGAACAGCTAATCGTTCCTCCTGACCTGGAAGAAGCGTTTAAGGGTAACGACAAAGCAAAGTATTATTACGATCGCTTCCCAGCCTCTTCAAAGAGAGGGATCCTCGAATGGATTAAGAATGCCAAACAGGCATCAACACGGCAAAGACGCATTACAGAAACCGTCAGAAAAGCTTCCCAAAATTTAAAAGCTAACTTCCCTCAAGGAAAGGATGCAGGACCTCAGGAAGGATAGTCGACCACCCTGTAAAGTGGGTTGGTAACCACTGCTGGCGCTCACCCCTATCCCTATTCCCCACTCAGTCATACATTCTACGTTCAGCCCCTGTCGTAAGGGTACAAGCACTGTTGCGCTCTAACCTAGACTACGATTTGCGATCCGGACTTCGAAGGGGTAGCGAAAAAAGAGTATCGACTTTCGAGCCCGTTACTCCACCGGAAATGCTGATCCAGGCAATGCTTTAGTGTAGCAAGGAAAACGGTTGTTTTTTTGGCTACAAGTCCCTTCTCCTATCGAGGTATTAAATAAGTAAAACAAAATAAAGGAGAAATTGGCTTTTATCGTTTCGCCTATACACCTCTATAGCGAGATAAACGAACCTCTACTAGGGATGACCCTTTCTTCATACTCTACCGAACGGTTGCTTGCTATGGATATAGTGGAATTCCTACAAAAGACCGGACATTATTTTCAAGCGGCGTAGTGCGGATAGGTTAGGATATCACCCAGCTCCAAGGCTCCGGGCTCGATGAAT